>NZ_JAVDYB010000001.1:1691363-1997727 GCF_031458235.1 Catenuloplanes atrovinosus
GTCGGGTCCCTGCCGCTGTCGCTGGCCGCCGGCGTCGCCGTCACCACGGCCGCGGGCGCGGTGATCGGGCTGGCCGCGGCCCGGCTGCGCGGACCCTACCTGGCCGGCGTCACGCTCGCGGTCGCGGTGGTGGTGCCCGGCATCACCACCATGTTCGACGACGTGCTCGGCGGCGACCAGGGCCGCACGTTCTACCTGGCGCCGCCGCCGTTCGGCTACGACTTCCCGTTCGAGCGCTGGCAGGCGTGGATCGCGCTGACCGCGGCGCTGCTCACCATGCTGCTGCTCGGCAACCTGACCGCGAGCCGGTACGGCCGCGCCTTCCGCGCGGTCCGCGACGACGAGGTCGCCGCGCGGCTCTGCGGCATCCACGTCGCCCGGACGCAGATCCTCGCGTTCGTGGTCAGCGCCGCCGCGGCCGGGCTCGGCGGCGGCGTGCTCGCGGTCCTCGCGCTGAGCGTCTCGCCCGGCGCGTTCTCGCTCACGCTGTCGCTGTTCCTGGTGATGGCGATCGTGGTCGGCGGGCTGGGCAGCCTGGCCGGCGCGGTCTGGGGCGCGATCCTGCTGGTCGCGCTGCCGGACCTGACCGCGCGCGTCACCGAGGTGTTCGCGCTGCCGCCCGCGCTGGCCCAGCGGCTGGAGGGCAACCTCCCGCTCGCGGTCTTCGGCATCACGCTGATCGTGGTGATGATCCTGGCGCCGGGCGGCATCCAGGGCCTGGTGCGCCGGGCCCGCTCGCTCCTTCCTCCCGTTCCGTCAGTGAATCGAGGTCGATAATGCGCACGCACGTGTTGCCGCTCGCCATGCTCCTCGCGCTCGTGGGCTGTTCCTCCGATCCCGGAGGCGGCGGGGGCGGCGCGCCCGGCGTGACCGACACCGAGATCGTGGTGGGCACGCACATGCCGCTCACCGGCCCGGCCTCCGCCGGCTACTCGCAGATCGCGCCCGCGACCAAGGCCTACTTCGACTTCGTCAACGCGGCCGGCGGCGTGCACGGGCGGAAGATCACGCTGAAGGTCAAGGACGACGGCTACAACCCCGCCAACACCCAGCAGGTGGTACGTGAGCTGGTGCTCCAGGACCGGGTCTTCGCGATCCTGAACGGGCTCGGCACGCCCACCCACACCGGCGTGCTCGACTTCCTGAACAGCCAGCGTGTGCCCGACCTGTTCGTGGCGTCCGGCAGCCGCAGCTGGGACCAGCCGGGGAAGTATCCGGGGACGTTCGGCTTCAACCCCGACTACACGGTCGAAGGCAAGATCCTCGGGTGGTACGTACAGCGGAACCTGCCCGGGAAGAAGGTCTGCTTCCTCGGCCAGGACGACGACTTCGGCCGGGACAGCCTGGCCGGCGTGACCCGCGTGCTCGGTGACGCCGGCGTGGCGGTGAAGCAGACCTACACCACCAGCGTCACGAACGTCGGGCCGCAGGTGGACGCGTTCAAGTCCGGCGCGTGCGAGGTGGTCGTCCTGGCGACCGTGCCCGGCTTCACCGCGCTCACCATCGGCACCGCGGCCCGGCAGGGTTTCCGTCCGCAGTGGATCGTCTCCAACGTGGGCGGCGACTACGGCACGCTGTCGAAGTCGCTGGGCGACGCGGCGCCGCTGCTGGAGGGCATGCTCGGCGCGAACTACCTGCCCGCCGCGGCGGCGGCGTCGGACCCGTGGGTGCGGCTGTTCCAGCGGATCAACACGCAGTTCAACGCGGGCGCGCCGTTCGACGGCAACACCATCTACGGCATGTCCGTGGGCTACCTGTTCGTGCAGGTGCTCCAGGCCGCCGGCCGCGACCTGACGCGCGAGTCGCTGATCGAGGCGGTGGAGAAGGGCGGCTACACCGGCCCGGGCCTGGGCCCGCTGCGCTTCTCGGCGGACGACCACTCCGGCTACGGCGGCCTGCGGATGACCAGGGTGACCGGAACCGTCCAGGACTACTTCGGCCCCACCTACGAGACCGACTCCGAGGCCGGCCCGGTCACCGAGTACCCGGTCGCGCCGCCCGCCCCACCGGCCAACGGCGTCCCGGCGGCGTGACCGGCGCGGTGGCGTCCCTCGTGCCGTGACGGCGCGCGGGACGCCGCCGGCGTCACGGGTAGACGCGGGACAGCGTCCGCGCCACGCAGACCGGCTTGTCGCCGCCCTCGCGCTCGATGGTGACCTCGGCGGCGATCTGCAGGGCGTCGCCGCCGACCGGGGTGACGGACACGAGCTGGACGCCGGCCCGGACCCGGGAGCCGGACGGCAGCGGCGCGGGGAAGCGGACCCGGTCGAGGCCGTAGTTGATGCCCATGCGCACGCCCTCGATCCGGTAGACCTGCCAGGAGAGCGCCGGGATCAGCGACAGCGTCAGGTAGCCGTGCGCGATCGTGGTGCCGAACGGGCCCTGCGCGGCGCGCGCGGGGTCGACGTGGATCCACTGGTCGTCGCCGGTGGCGGCGGCGAACGCGTCGATCCGGGGCTGGCCCACCACGGTCCAGTCGCTGAAGCCGAGATGCTCGCCCGCGGCCGCGACCAACGCGGCGGGATCATCGAAGACTCTCATCGTGGAGTACCTCCGTAAGCCGTGACACCGGCGACGCTACCCGGGCAGAATCCTCCTAGGAACGATTAAGTTTATGCACCAGGAATGTAAAAATCCATCGTTGACCGCCGAGAAGAAGCCGTCCTAGTATCTGCATCGGCGGTGCACAAACCTGGAGGTGCAGTGACCGACGACAGCAGTGGCCTGAGTGGCCGGACCGCGGTCGTGACCGGCGCGTCCCGTGGCATCGGCTTCGGCATCGCCCGCCGCCTGATCGACGAGGGCGCGAACGTGGTGATCACCGCCCGCAAGGAGGAGCCGTTGCGGGAGGCCGTCGCGCGGCTGGGCGACCGGGCCGTGGGCGTGGCCGGCAAGGCGGACGACGACGAGCACCGGGCGGAGGCCATCGCCACCGCGGTGCGCACGTTCGGCCCGGTCGACATCCTGGTCAACAACGCCGGGATCAACCCGGTCGCCGGGCCGCTCGCCGACCTCGACCTCGGCGCCGCGCGCAAGACGCTCGACGTGAACCTGCTCGGCGCGCTCGGCTGGACCCAGCGCGCCATCAAGGACGGCGGCATGACCCGCGGCGCGGTGGTCAACATCTGTTCGGTCTCCGGCGTGACGCCGTCGCCGGGCATCGCGTTCTACGGCGTCAGCAAGGCCGCGCTCAGCCACCTCACCGCGTGTCTCGCGGTCGAGCTGGCCCCGGGCGTGCGGGTCAACGCGGTCGCGCCCGCGGTGGTCAAGACCCGCTTCGCGGGCGCGCTGTACGAGGGGCGCGAGGAGGCGGTCGCGGAGACGTACCCGCTGAAGAGACTGGGCGTGCCCGAGGACGTGGCCGGCGCGGTCGCGTTCCTCGTCTCCGACGCCGCCTCGTGGATCACCGGGCAGACGCTGGTGCTGGACGGCGGCATCACGCTCACCGGGCGGGTGACCGGATGAGGGCCTGGCAGGTGCACGAGACGGGCGACCTGGCGACCGGACCGCGGCTGGCCGGCGACGTGCCGCGGCCGGTCCCGGGCCCGGGACAGACCCTGCTGCGGGTCCGGGCATGCGCGCTCAACTTCCCGGACGCGTTGCTCGTCCAGGGCCGCTACCAGGAGCGCCCGCCGCTGCCGTTCACGCCCGGCATCGAGTTGTGCGGCGAGGTCGCCGACCCGGGCGGCACCGGGCTGCGGGTGGGTGACCGGGTGGTCGGCGGCGCCGCGCTACCGCACGGCGCGCTCGCGGAGTACGCGCTCGCGGACGCGCGCTTCCTCTACCCGGCCCCGCCCGAGCTGGACGACGTCAAGGCCGCGGCGTACTTTGTGGCGTACCAGACCGGCTGGGTCGGCCTGCACACCCGCGCCCGCCTGCGCCCCGGCGAGACGCTGCTGGTCCACGCCGCGGCCGGCGGCGTCGGCTCGGCCGCGATCCAGCTCGGCAAGGCCGCGGGCGCGCGCGTGATCGGCGTGACCGGCGGGCCGGAGAAGGCGCGCATCGCGCGCGAGCGGGGCGCGGACGAGGTGGTGGACCGCACGGCCTGCGACGACCTGGGCGCCGCGCTCAAGGAGGCCTGCGGGCCCGGCGGCGCGGACGTGGTCTACGACCCGGTCGGCGGCGCCGCGTTCGCCGCGTCCACCAAGGCGGTCGCGTTCGAGGGCCGGATCGTGGTGGTCGGCTTCGCGTCCGGCGACATCCCGCGGGCCGCGGCCAACCACGCGCTGGTCAAGAACTACAGCGTGGTCGGGCTGCACTGGGGGCTGTACCGCAGCCGCCGCCCGGAGGTGGTGCACGAGGCCGCGGCCGCGCTGGCGGAGCTGGCCGCGAAGGGCGCGATCGATCCGTACGTGTCCCGCGTGCTGCCGCTGGACCGGGCCGTCGAGGGGCTGACCGCGCTGGCCGGCGGCGAGACGACCGGACGGGTGGTGATCGAGCCATGAGCGAGCTTGCGAGCGAATCATCGGCTCAGCGCCGACCACACGGATACCGCAGCATGGAGGACGGCCCGGCATGAGCGAGCCTGCGAGCGAATCATCGGCTCAGCGCCGACCACACGGATACCGTGGCTGGAAGGCCGGTGCGGCATGAGCGCGCTGGACCTGGACGGCGCGGTCGTGGTGATCACCGGGGGTGGCTCCGGGATCGGCGCGGCGATGGCCCGGCGGTTCGCCTCCGGCGGCGCCACCGTGGTGGTCAACGACGTGGACCCGGTCGCGGCCCACCACGTGGCGCACGAGGTGGGCGGCCGGGCGTTCTCCGGCGACGCCGCCGACCCGGACTTCGTGGAGCGGCTGGTGTCGTTCGCCTGGGGTTCGCTCGGCCGGCTGGACCTGTTCTGCGCGAACGCGGGCGTGGCGACCGGCGGCACCGAGGCCGCGCCCGCGGCGGACTGGGACCTGGCCTGGCGGGTGAACGTGCTGGCCCACGTGCACGCGGCCCGCGCGGCGCTGCCTCGCTGGCTGGAGCGGGGCAGCGGCCGGTTCCTGGTCACCGCGTCCGCGGCCGGGCTGCTCACCATGCTCGGCGCGGCGCCGTACTCGGTGACCAAGCACGCGGCGGTCGGGTTCGCCGAGTGGCTGCGCGCCACGTACGCGCACCGCGGCATCGTGGTGCAGGCGCTCTGCCCGCAGGGGGTGCGCACGCCGATGCTCTCCGGCACCGGGCCGGTCGGCACGCTGCTGCTCGGCCGCGACGCGATCGGCGCGGACGAGGTCGCGGAGCGGGTGGCGGAGGCGCTGGCCGGCGACCGCTTCCTGATCCTGCCGCACCCCGAGGTCGCCGAGTTCTACGCGCGCCGCGCCGCCGACCCGGACGGCTGGCTCGGCGCCATGAACCGCCTCCAGCGCAAGGCCGAGACGAGGGTGACGACGTGAGCGAGCTTGCGAGCGAACCATCGGCTCAGCGCCGGCCATGGCGTGACCGCGGCGTGCCGGGGAGCCCGGCATGAGCGGCCCGCCGGGACTCGATCTGGAGGCGCTGCGGAAGTACCTGGACCGGGTGCTGCCGGGGCTGGTCACCGGGCCGCTGGACGGCGCGCTGATCGCGGGCGGGCGGTCGAACCTCACGTACACGGTCACGGACGGCGCCACCACCTGGGTGGTGCGGCGGCCGCCGCTCGGGCACGTGCTCGCCACCGCGCACGACATGGGACGCGAGCACCGGGTGATGGCCGCGCTGCGCGGCACGGCCGTACCCGTACCGGCGATGCTGCACCTGTGCTCCGATCCGGCCGTGCTCGGCGCGCCGTTCTACCTGATGGAGCACGTGCGCGGCGCGGTGCTGCGGGACCCAGAGTCGCTGGCCGCGCTCGGGCCGGACCGCGTGCGCGCGCTGGCGTTCCGGCTGGCCGACACGCTCGCCGACCTGCACGCGGTGGACGCCGCCGCGGCCGGGCTCGCGGACTTCGGGCGGCCGGAGGGGTTCAACGCGCGGCAGGTCGCCCGCTGGAAACGGCAGCTCGACGGCTCGCGCAGCCGCGAACTGCCCGGCGTCGACGCACTGCACGAGCGGCTCGCCGCGACCGCGCCGGAGGTCTCCGCCGCGAGCATCGTGCACGGGGACTTCCGGCTGGACAACACGCTGATCGACACGGATGGCGGCGACCGGATCGCGGCCGTGCTGGACTGGGAGATGTCCACGCTCGGCGACCCGCTGGCCGACCTCGGCCTGCTCGCGGTCTACCTCGACACGCCGATGCCGGCCGCGCGCGGCTCGCACGACCCGGTCACCACGGTGCCCGGGCACCCCACGACCGAGGAGCTGATCCACCGGTACGCCGCGCGCGCCGGCCGCTCCGTCGACGGTCTGGCCTGGTACACGGCGATGTCCGCGTTCAAGCTCGCCGTGATCCTGGAGGGCGTCCACTACCGCTACACGCAGGGCAAGACCGTCGGCGCGGGCTTCGACACGATCGGCGCGCGCGTGCTGCCGCTGGTCGACCGTGGACTCGCCGCGCTCGGGCCGGAGAAGGGGTGACCATGGACTTCGCGTTCGACGAGACCACCAGGGACTACCATGCGCGGCTGAGTGACTTCCTGGACCGGCACGTCTATCCGGCCGAGGCCGCGTACGCCGCCCACCCGCGCGGCGACTGGCGCCCGCCGCCGGTGCTGGCCGCGTTGCGGGCGGAGGCGCGGGCGCGCGGGCTGTGGAACCTCTTCCTCCCCGGCGAGCACGGCGCCGGCCTGACCAACCTGCAGTACGCGCCGCTGGCGGAGCTGACCGGGCGCAGCCCCGCGCTCGCGCCGGCCGCGCTCAACTGCGCCGCGCCGGACACCGGCAACATGGAGCTGCTGGCCGAGTTCGGCACGCCCGCGCAGCGCAAGGAGTGGCTGGAGCCGCTGCTCGACGGCCGGATTCGGTCCGCGTTCGCGATGACCGAGCCGGACGTGGCCTCCTCCGACGCCACGAACATCACCACCAGCATCGTGCGCGACGGCGACGAGTACGTGATCAACGGCCGGAAGTGGTTCATCACCGGCGCGATGAACCCGGACTGCGCGATCCTGATCGTGATGGGCAAGACCGATCCGTCCGCCGAACGGCACCGGCAGCAGAGCCAGATCCTGGTCCCGCGCGACACGCCCGGCGTCACGATCGTGCGCGGCATGCACACGTTCGGCTACGACGACGGCGCGCACGGCGGGCACGCGGAGATCATCTTCGACGGGGTACGCGTACCGGCGGAGAATCTGATCGGCGCCGAAGGCGACGGTTTCGCCATCTCCCAGGCGCGCCTCGGCCCCGGGCGGATTCACCACTGCATGCGGCTGATCGGCATGGCCGAGCGTGCGATCGAGCTGATGTGCCGGCGGGTCACGTCCCGCGTCGCGTTCGGCCGGCCGCTCGCCGACCAGGGCGTGGTCCAGGACTGGATCGCCGAGTCGCGGGTACGGATCGAGCAGTTGCGCCTGCTGGTGCTCAAGACCGCCTGGCTGATGGACACCGTGGGCAACCGCGGCGCGCACACCGAGATCCAAGCCATCAAGATCGCCGCGCCGTCCACCGTGGAGTGGATCCTGGACAAGGCGGTGCAGGCGCACGGCGCGGGCGGCGTCAGCCAGGACACGCCGCTGGCCCAGCTCTGGGTCGCCGCGCGCACGCTGCGGCTGGCCGACGGCCCCGACGAGGTGCACCGCCGGTCCCTGGCCCGCCGCGAGCTGGCGAGGTGGACGTCGTGAACCTGGCCCGGCTGTTCGAGACCGCCCGCGAGCGGCACGGCGATTACCCGGCGATCCGCGCCGCGGACCGGTGGTACTCCTCCGGCGAGCTGTTCGACCGCGCCGTCCGGTTCAGCGCCGGCCTGCGCGCGCTCGGCGTGAAGCCCGGCGACCGGGTCGTGGTGTTCATGGCGAACTGCCCCGAGGTGGTGATCAGCTACCACGCGATCTGGCGCGCCGGCGCGGTCGTCACGCCGATCGTCTTCCTGGTGACGCCGGCCGAGCTGCGGCACATGGTCGACGACTCCGGCGCGGTCGCGGTGATCACCACGGCCGAGCTGGTGCCGAAGGTGACCGCCGCGCTCACCGGGCTGGACCTCCCGGTCATCGTGGACCTCGCGCCGCACGAGACCACGCCCGGCCCGCTGGCCGACCGCGGCGAGGACGAACTGGCCGCACTGCTCTACACCGGCGGCACCACCGGGCGCAGCAAGGGCGTCGCGCTCACCCACGCCAACATCGACGCGGCCTCGTCCGCGTCCCGGCAGGTCAGCTTCGTGCCGGGGATCTCCCGGTCGGTGACCGCGCTGCCGCTGTCGCACTCCTACGGGATGCTGGTCACGGTGGGGACGCAGCAGATCCCCGAGCCGGAGTCGACCGTGCTGCTGCGGTTCTTCGACGCGCCGGCCTGGCTGCGCGTGGCCGAGCAGCACCGGGTGCAGCAGGCCGCGGTCGTACCGTCGATGCTCGCCATGCTGTTGGCGGAGCCGCTCGAGGACTTCGACCTGTCCTCGCTGCGCAACGTCTTCTCCGGTGCGGCCCCGCTGCCGCGCGCGGTCGCGGAGGAGTTCACCCGGCGGGTGCCGTCCGTGCAGATCCTGGAGGGGTACGGGTGCACGGAGACCGCGGGCATCCTCACCTCGACGCCGCCGGGGCGGGCACGGCCGGGGACGGTCGGGCTGCCGGTGCCCGGGGTGTCGCTGCGGCTGGTCGACTTCGACGACTCCCCGGTGCCGCCGGGGGAGCCGGGCGAGATCGTCGCGTCCGGGCCGAACGTGATGTCGGCGTACTGGGACGGGACCCGGGACTTCACGCCGGACGGCTGGCTGCGCACCGGGGATGTGGGGACCTTCGACGACGACGGCTATCTGTCCATCATCGATCGGAAGAAGGATGTGATCATTCGTGGCGGTTACAACGTGTATCCGCGCGACGTGGAGGAGGCGCTGATCCGGCATCCGGCGGTGACCGGGTGCGCGGTGGTCGGCCGGCCGGACAACCGGCTGGGCGAGGAGGTGGTTGCGATGGTGACGGTCTCGTCGCCGCTGACCACGCCGGAAGACCTGATCGAGTACGCGAAGACGGTGCTGTCGGCGAACAAGTACCCCCGCGAGATCCGCATCGTGGAGGCTATCCCGTTGACGTCGGTCGGCAAGGTCGACCGCAAGCGCCTCCGCGCGGGAGTCACGTCGGGGTCGTGAATCCGGCGAGCGGCGACCCGGGTCGGCGCGGCCGGCGCCCGAGCGGGGCTGGTCGTGCGCCGCCCGGTGCCGTGGTGGGGTCCGGGTCCGGCGTGGGTCGTGCCGGGCGGGTCGCGGCCCGGTGCTGTGGTGGGATCGGAGGCCCGGCGTGGGTCGTGCCGGGCGGGTCGCGGCCCGGTGCCGTGGTGGGGTCCGGGTCCGGCGTGGGTCGTGCCGGGCGGGTCGCCGCCGGGTGTCGTGGTGGGATCGGAGGCCGGGCGTGAGGCCGGGGCGGATCTCGGAGATCGAAGCCCGGCCTTTAAGGTCGGGAACGAGGTCCCGCGCCGGGGCCGGCCCGTGGCGTCTCCGGGGCTGCTGCTCCCGGCCGGTCGGCGGTACCGGCGGGGACCGCGGCCCGGGCGGTCATGCCGCCGTGGGCGGGTCGTTCCGGCGGCCCGCATCCCCGGCGCGCCCGCGCCGGGGATGAACGACGACACTCCGGTGCCCCGGCGCCGGCGACAGAGGCGGGGGGACATGGCTGACTCGCACACGGCCTTGGCGAACGGTGGGAATTCCACTCCGGGCAGGGTCGACGGCCGTACCGCCCGCGCCGAACGCACCCGCCGCGCCATCGTCGAGGCCCACTACGCGCTGATCTCCGAGGGTGACCTCAAGCCCACCGGCGAACGCATCGCCGACCGCGCCGGCGTCTCCCTCCGCGCGCTCTGGACCAACTTCAAGGACCTGGAGACGCTCTTCGCCGCCACCGACGCGCTGCTCGTCTCCCGCCAGGAGGCCGCCTGGACCGAGATCAGCCCCGCGCTCCCGTTCACCACCCGCGTCGACGAGTTCTGCCGTCAGCGCGCCCGCATGCTGGAGATCGTCGCCCCGCTGGCCCGCGCCGCCACGATCAAGCAGCCGTTCTCCGCCCAACTCCGCGACAACCGCAAACGGCACATCGCGCGCGTCCGTACCGAGATCGAGGCCCTCTTCGCCCACGAACTGGCCGCCGCCGGCGCCGGCCGCGCCCAACTCCTCGACGCCCTCAGCGTCACCACCACCTGGGCCGGCTGGTCCCTCCTCCGCGACGAACTCGCCCTCAGCACCGACGAGGCCCGCGCCACCATGTCCCGTACCGTCACCGCGCTCCTGGTGACGGCGATGGCCACACCCATGTAGCGGCTCGGCCTCGCGGGGCGGCTCCCGGAACCGGCCGCCTGCCGGCGGGATGCCGGCCATGCGGTCGCCGGAGTCGGTGGTGGCCGCTCAGGTCCCGGCCCGGGCCGCGACGGCTGCCGGGACCCGCACCGCGGCGCACACCGGTCCTCAACCCGCGTGCGCGACGCGGTCCTGCCGCCGGCTCGGAGTTGCCTGTAGCTCCGGCCTCTTGAGGGGGGAGACGATTCCCCACTTTGTGAGCCTCAGGCACCTAATTTCTGCGGAATAACGTGCCTGAGCCTCACAAAGTCGCAGTGGAGGGCTGCGGCGGTCCTCAATATGGTGAAATTTCGGGCGACGAGCGCCCGTACTCGCGCCGTGCGCTCGTCGTCCACATTGCCGCAGGCTATTCGTCCGCGTCCGCGTCCGCGTCCGCGTCCGCGTCCGCGTCTAGGCTGTCTCGCGGTTCTCGTCGGGTCTCGCTGGTGTCGTCGGGTCTCGCTGGTGTCGTCGGGTCTCGCTGGTGTCGCCGGGTCTCGCTGGTGTCGCCGGGTCTCGCTGGTGTCGCCGGGTCTCGCTGGTGTCGCCGGGTCTCGCTGGTGTCGCCGGGTCTCGCTGGTGTCGCCGGGTCTCGCTGGTCTCGGCGGGTCTCGCTGGTGTCGCGGGGTCTCGCTGGTCTCGCCGGGTCTCGCCGGGTCTCGCCGGAATGGCAGCGGGTCGCCGACCGTGCCTAGGTGATCGCCGGGGATTCAGCGGCGGCGAGCACCTTCGGGCGTACCGCGAATCAGGAATCTCCGCCGCATGTGCCGCGTCTTGGCACCGAGAGTGCGTTTTGTCACCCGGCCGCTTCACCGGGGTCTTCCCGCGGGCGTCACTTCTGCGCCACACTGTCCCGATGGATGATGCATTGTCGGTGCAGATATCCAGCGTCCGCGGGTCGGATCTGCGCGCCGCGCTGTCCGCGTTGGCGTCGGCGGCGATCGATGTGTCCGGTGGCGATCCGGCGATGCTCACGGCGCTCGCCGAGGGTCTGCGCGACGGCCGGATCGTCACGGAACCGGTCGGGCTGCCGGTCGCTTCGGGCCGGGCGGGCGGCGACCCGGGAGGCCGTGAGACGTGGCGTGTGCGGTGGCTGATCGGCGAGGCGCGGCGGGCCTGGGCGGCCGGTGACGCCGCCCGCACGGCGTCGTTCCTGCGCCGGCTGGACCCGGCGCTCGGCGGGATGCCCGTTGCCGGCGCGGCGGGCGACCACCTGCCGTCCGGCGAGCAGGCGGGCCGGCGCCGGCCCGCGCGCGGAGGCCGGCACCACGACCGGGCCGCGATCTCCCGGATCGCGCGGGCGAATGGGGCGGGCATGGTTCTCGCGGGCCCCGGGGAAGACGACGCCGAGGCGCCGTCGGCGGGTGCGGCCGTGACCGGCGGCGCCGTGGCGGCGGAGGCGCGGCTCCTGGCCGGAGAGGTGGCGCTGCGCGCCGCCGAGCCCGACGAAGGGCTTCTGCTCCTGCTGGCCGCGGCGGACCTGTTCGCCGCGACGCCCCCGCCCGAGCTGGTGGGGAAGCTCGATGCGCTGGTGCGGGCCGGTGAGGCGATCTGTTTCCTCGGTGATCCGTTCCGCTACGCGGAGGTGACCCGCAGAGCGGCGCGGTTCCCGCGCGCACGCCCGGCCGATCCGGAAGACGGCGGGCCGCGTGGCCGCCTGCACGGGTCACCGGCGGGGCCGGCGGCGGCCGCGGCCGATCCGGGAACCGGGCGGCCGGCGAATCTGCTGGCACAGATCGACGGGTTCGGCGCGCTCTTCGAGGGGCGCTATCGGGATGCTACGGCCGCGCTACGCCCCGTCGTCACGGTGGCGGAGAGGCCGGGGACGGACGCGGCCGAGCTGGTCAGGGCCAGCGCGGCGGCGCTGGTCTGTGGTGATGACGGCGCGGCGCTGCGGCTGGCGGTGCGTGCGGAGGCGGTCGCGCGGGCCGGCGGCGACGCGTCCGTGGCGCCCCGCGCGCTGGAGTTGAAGGGCGTGGCGGAGCTGTGGCGGGGTGCGCACGACGCGGCGGCGAGCACGGCGCTGGCCGGGGTGCGCGCGGCGGAGCGGGCCGGTCAGCCGAACGAGGCGGACAACCACCTCGCGATGCTGGCCCTGCTGGCCGCGCTGCGGGGCGACCGCGCGGCCTGCCGGTGGCGGCTGGCCCAGGTCGGCTCGCGGCACGGACGGGCGGCGCAGGCCGGGTCGCGGCGCGGGCGGCCCCGGGCGCTGGGCCGGTGGGCGCTCGGCGTGCTGGACCTGCTGGCCGGGCGCGCGCACGAGGCCGCCGCCCGGCTCGGTGGCATCGCCGATCCGCGAGCCGGGCGTGGGCACGTGCTGGTCCAGGTGATGGCCGCGCCCGACCTGGTGGAGGCGGCCGTGCTGGCCGGTGATCCGGGGGCGGCGCGGGCGGCGCTGACCGCGTTCGACCGGTGGGCGGCGAGCACGGGGGAGCCGCTGCGCCGGGCGCTGTCCGCGCGGTGCCACGCGCTGCTGGCCCGGCGGGGGAGCGCGGAGGCGGAGGCGCACTTCCGGGAGGCGCTGCGACTGCACCTGGCCGGGGAGAGCGAGTTCGAGCGGGCGCGTACCCAGCTGCTCCTCGGTCGTGATCTGCGCCGCCGCAGGCGGCCACGGCAGGCCCGCGAGCAGGTCGGGGCGGCGCTGGACGCGTTCGTGCGGTGCGGTGCCCGGCCGTGGGCCGAGCAGGCGCGGGCCGAGCTGCGGGTGTGCGGCGGCGACGCGCGGCCGGCGGGTGGCACCGTGCCGCTCACCGCGCAGCAGTTGCAGATCGCCCGCCTGGTCGCGGCCGGCGCGACGAACCGGGAGGTCGCGACCCGGCTGTTCCTGAGCACCCGGACCGTCGATCACCACATGCGCAACATCTTCCACCGGCTCGGGATCAGCTCCCGCGTCGCGCTGGCCAAAATGATCACTTAGCGTGGCAAGCGCTCTTGCCACCACGGCAAACTGGGGGGCATGGACGACGACCTCGACAGGACGCTCGACGCGGTCGGCCCGCGGCTGCGGGCGCTGCGCAAGCAGCGGGACATCACGCTCGCCACGCTGTCCGCCGCGACCGGCATCTCGGTCAGCACGCTCTCCCGCCTGGAGTCCGGCGACCGCCGCCCCACGCTGGAGCAGCTCCTGCCGCTGGCCCGCGCGCACGGCGTCACGCTCGACGAACTGGTCGGCGCGCCGGAGACCGGTGACCCGCGCATCCACCTGCGGCCGGTCCAGGCGCACGGCATGACCGTCATCCCGCTGACCAAGCGTGCCGGCGGCATCCAGGCGTTCAAGATGGTGATCGGCGCCGGCAGCGGCCGTCGCACGCCGGAGCTGAAGACCCATGAGGGGTACGAGTGGCTCTACGTGCTCAACGGCCGCCTCCGCGCGCTCCTCGGCGACCACGACCTGATCCTGCAGCCCGGCGAGGCGGCCGAGTTCGACACGCGCGTCCCGCACTGGTTCGGCGCCGCCGACCGCGACCCGGTCGAGTTCCTGAGCCTCTTCGGCGGCCAGGGCGAACGCGCCCACCTCCGCGCCCGCCCCAGGTCGGCCTGATCCGTCCCCGCAACCGCGATTTCGCCTCAGCGACCGGGTCGAGCGGCCGAAGTCTCCTCGGTACGAGCGATCTGTCCCGACAGCGGAGGCGAGCAGATGATCCGGTGGGGTATGCGAGGCGCCGTGGCCGCCGCCGGAGCCGCGGCCGTGCTCGCCGCGGCGGTGATCTCACCCGTCTCCCCGGCACCCGCGGATGATCCGTTCGCCCTGGCGTGCCCGATGCGCGACGACGCCCAGCTCGAGCTGATCGCCGAGGAGGCCGCGCTGGTCCGCCCCGGCGTCGCCGGCCCGGGAACCTCGCCCATCGAGCGCTACATCGCGGACCGCTGGAGCGCCGGCGCCCCCGTGGACGACAGCTGGTACCCGGCGGGCGGCGACGCGGGCCCCGTGGACCCGGACAGCGGCGACGCCGATTCCTGGGAGTCGGACCCGGTCGACGGCGATGTGTGGGAGCCGGACAGCGACGATTCCGGCGTCTGGGATGAGGAGACCGGCGACGCGGACGTCCGGGCGCCGGATGGCGGCGACGCGGGCGGGACCGGGGAATCGTGGGACGCCGGGTCTCCGGGCGTGCTCGGGCCGGACGACCTCGTGGTCGGCGCTTCGACGACCACCGAGACAGACGCTGCACCGTCCGAGGTCGAGTCGAGGGTCGCCTGCGCGGTGGCGATCGGACCGGCCGTCCGCGCCGGTGTCGTGGTGACGAACGGCCACCGCGAGGTGACCGCGTGGACCTTGATCCCGAAGGCCCGCGATGGCCGCATCACGGATGGACCGGCCACCCTCCCATGACCACGGCGGGCGAAGCCCGAAGACGTGAGCGGATGGGTTGCCCGGTCGGGCCGGAAACGGTGGGTGACGAGGCCACGGGATTCGGCCACGCGACCCGCCGGTATCGGCGGGGCGAAGCCCGGGAGACGTGGGTGAGCGGGCCGGTCGGGGTGGGACGCGGCGGATGACGAGCCCCACGAGAGGGAACTGGCGACCGGCCGGTCCCGCCGGGATGCGGCGGCGAAGCCGAGAGACGTGGCAGGCGGGTCAGCCGGGGCCGGGTGGGATGTGGCGGGGGACGAAGCGCCAGAGGGTAGCGACGGCCGCGGCGCCGACGGCGGCCATGGTGAGGACGGCGGCCGGCAGGGAGACGGTGGCGATGATGGCGCTGATCAGGAGGGGGCCGGCGCCGTTGCCGAGGTCGGCGACGAGGCGCCAGGCGCCGAGGAACTGGGCGCGGCCGGCGGTGGGGGAGGCGTCGGCGCCGAGGGTCATCACGATGCCGGCGGAGAGGCCGTTGCCGAGGCCCATCAGCATCGCGACCAGCGCCAGTGACCAGGGGCCGGAGCTGAGCGGGAGCAGGGCGTGCGCGGCGGCGAGGGTGGACATGGAGGGCAGGGCGACGGCGCGGCGGCCGAAACGGTCCATGATCGCGCCGCCGGGGTAGAAGAGGAGCATGTCGACGGCGCCGGAGATGCCGAAGATGATGGCGAGCGTGGTGGGGGACAGGCCGAGGTGGGTGCCCCAGAGCGGGATGACGGTCTGGCGGGACGCGCGCATCACGGAGATCATCAGGGCGCCCGCGCCGACCGTGCCGAGGGTGCGGCGGTGGGCGACGATCACGTCGCGGAGGCGGGTGGGCGGTGTGGCGGCGCGGCGGTCGTGGGAGACCGGGGGGAGTGCCATCAGCAGCGCGCCGGCGAGGACGCCGCAGGCCACGTAGACCCAGTAGGCGCCGGCCGTACCGAGGAAGATCATGACGGCGGCGGAGACGAACGGGCCGATGAACGCGCCGATGCGGCTCACGCCGCCGAGGGTGGAGAGCGCGCGGGCGCGCATCGCGATCGGGACGGCCTCCGCCATGTACGCCTGACGGGCGACGCCCCAGAGCGCGGCGGCCAGCCCGATCGCGAAGACGGCGGCGCCCAGCGCCCAGACCGCGGTGGCGAAGACCGCGACCAGCAGCGCGGGCAGCAGTACGGCGGTGGCCAGCAGCATGGCGGTGCGTTCACCGAACCGGGTGATGAGCGCGCCGGACGGCAGCGCGCCGGCCACCTGGCCGAGCCCGATCAGGCCGACCATCAGGCCGCCGACGCTCAGCGACGCGCCGAGTTCCACCGCGCTGACCGCGATGACGGGCAGGATGGAGGCGTGCCCGATCGAGTAGACGGTGGCCGGAAGGTAGACGGTGAGCCCCAGTCTCCGGAGCGAGAAACCGGAATGTCCAAGATCACCCATGTACTTAACCTAACCGGCTCCCGCCGGGCGTTCTCTTTGGGAAGACTTGAACCGGATGCGCCCCGGCACACGTGACAGTGGGGGTGTCAGTGATCATGCCCGGCTCGGTCCGGCGAGCGGCCGGACCGACAGAATGTCGTGTGTCCCGCATTAATCGTGGAGGTCTTGATGACTGACGAACTGCCGGCTCCGGAAACCGTTTTCCCCGAGGATCACCGCCGCGCGCCCGCCGGCGTGCTGGTGATCTTCGGTGCGTCCGGCGACCTGACCGCCCGCAAGCTCGGGCCCGCGGTCGAGAACCTCGCGCGCCACAAGCGGCTTCCGTCGCAGTTCGCGGTGGTCGGCGTGGCCCGATCGCCGATGTCCGACGAGGATTTCCGTACCCGGATGACCGGCGGGCAGTCGGTCTTCCCCGAGCTCAACGACGGCTTCCGGTACGTCTCCGGCGGCTACGACGACCCGGAAACGTACCGCCGGCTCCGTGAGCTTCTGGACACCCTCGACGCCGAGCGCGGCACGGCGGGCAACCGCGCGTTCTACCTGGCCACGCCGCCGGAGGCGTTTCCGCACGTGGTGAACGGGCTGAAGGACGCGGGCCTGAACGAGCCGCGGCCCGGCGCGTTCTCCCGCATCATGATCGAGAAGCCGTACGGTCACGACCTCGAGTCCGCCCGCGAGCTCGACGGCACCGTGCACAACGCGTTCGACGAGTCCCAGGTCTTCCGGATCGATCACTACCTGGGCAAGGACACGGTCCAGAACCTGCTGGCGCTGCGCTTCGCCAACGCGATCTTCGAGCCGATCTGGAACCGCACCTGGGTCGACCACGTGCAGATCACGGTCGCCGAGACGCTGGGTGTCGGCACCCGTGGCAGCTTCTACGAGACCGCCGGCGCCACCCGGGACATCCTGCAGAACCACGTGCTGCAGGTGCTCGCGCTCGCGCTGATGGAGCCGCCGTCCTCGTTCGACGCGGAGAACGTGCGCAACGAGAAGGTGAAGCTCCTGCAGGCGATCCGGCTTCCCACCAACCGGGACATCTCCCGGATCGCGGTCCGCGGCCAGTACACCCGCGGTGGCACCGAACAGGACCTGATGCCCGGATACCGGGACGAGAAGGGCGTCAACCCGCTCAGCCGTACGGAGACGTTCGCGGCGCTGCGCCTGGACGTCGACAACTGGCGCTGGGCCGGCGTGCCGTTCTACATCCGCACCGGCAAGCGCCTGCCGAAGCGGGTCACCGAGGTGGTGCTGCAGTTCCAGCGCCCGCCGCACCTGCCGATCCCGGTCGGCCAGGCCAAGGACCTCGCACCGGACGCGCTGATCCTGCGCATCCAGCCGGACGAGGGCATCACGCTGCGGTTCGGTGCGAAGGTGCCGGGCCACGACTTCCGGGTGCGCTCGGCCACCATGGAGTTCTCCTACGGCGGCGCGTTCCGCGAGGAGTCCCCGGAGGCGTACGAACGACTGCTGCTCGACGCGCTCAAGGGTGACCCGACGCTGTTCATCCGTTCCGACGAGGTCGAGCAGTGCTGGCGGATCGTCGATCCGATCCTCCAGACGTGGGCCGAGGACCGCAACCCGGTCCCGCTCTACGAGGCCGCGTCCTGGGGCCCGGCCGAGGCCGACCGGCTGCTCGAGCGCGACGGCCGCACCTGGCACAACAGCTGAGCTCTCCGCACGGGCGAGCCCTCGGCGCGCCGAGGGCTCGCACTGTGGACGGTCGCGTGGTGAGATGTGCGCGACACCGTCTCGCCAGGGAGAGCCATGTTCGAGAGCCTTCGGCGCAACCCGATTCTCCTGGACTTCGTCGAACGGGCCGGCTGGTCCGCCGGCGAGGTCTTCTTCGCCACGCTGCTGGCCGGCGGCACCGCCGTCGGCGTCGCCGACCTGCCGTGGGTCTACGCGATCACCATCTCGGCCAGCGCCGCGCTGGCGTCCGTGCTGCTCACCGCGTTGCAGTACCTGGGCCGCTTCACCAACCTCACGTTCTGGCCGGACGTGTTCGTCCGGCTGACCAAGACGTTCATCGGGTCGCTGGTCGCCTCGATCACCGCGGCCGGCGTGTTCAACGCGGTCGAGTTCGACTGGACGACCGCGCTCAACGTCGCGGCCGTGACCACGATCGCCGCGCTCGGCAAGGCGCTGCTCGCCCGGGAGAAGCCGACGCCGGTGTCCGGCGGGCCGGAGTCGGCCGGCGAGCCCGCGCCGGTGCACACGTCCAGCCCGTCCACGCTGGCACCCGCGGTCTACCGCAAGGCGGTCTCCCGGAGCTGAGCGTGACGCCGCTCCCACCTCGGGAAATCACTTCGGTACCGGCCGGCACTTACCGGATCATGGAGGGCTGGCGACCGAGAGGGAGTGGGGCATGTCCGGGCTGTCGCGGCGCGCGGAGGCGGTGGCGACGGTGGCGCTGGCCGCCATCGCGTTCATCATCGTCACCGGCGAGACGCTGCCGATCGGGCTGATCGCCGAGGTGGCGGACGGCATCGGCGCGACCGAGAGCCGGGTCGGGCTGACCGTGAGCTGGTACGCGCTGATCGCGGCCGCGTCCGCGGTGCCGCTCACCCGCTGGTCGTCGCGGTTCGACCGGCGGCGGGTGCTGCTGGTCAGCGCGGCCGTCTTCGGCGCCGGGCACCTCCTGGCCGCGGGCGCGCAGGACGTGGTGATGCTCGCGGCCGGCCGCGGGCTGGCCGCGCTCGGCCACGGCGTCTACTTCGCGGTGGCCGCGCCCGCCGCGATGCGGCTGGCCCGCCCGGAGGCGCGCGGCCGGGCCGGCGCGCGCGTGATGGTCGGCGGCTCGGCCGCGCTGGTGGTCGGCACGCCGCTGGCCACGCTGCTCGGCCAGGTGACCAGCTGGCGGATCGCGATGCTGGCCGTCGGCGTGGTCGCGGTCGTGCTCGGCATGCTGGTGGCGCGGCTGATGCCGGCGCTGCCGGGCTCGTCCGTGCGCGGCGGCGGCGCCAGCGTGCTCTCCACCGTGCGGCTGCCGGGCGTGCTGGCCATCCAGGGCGTGGTGCTGTTCGCGGTCACCGGGCACTTCACGCTGTACACGTACGTGGCGCCGTTCGTCGAGCAGCGGTTCGGGATCACCGGCACCGGGCTGACCGTGCTGCTGCTGGCGTACGGCGCGGCCGCGGTGGTCGGCAGCACGCTCGCCGGCCGGATGGCGGACCTGCGGCCCATCGCCGGGGTACGGGTGGCGGCCGGCACGTTCACGGTCGCGCTCGCCGGGGTGTGGGCGGCCGGCCTGCTCGGCACCGCGGTCGCCGGCGTACCCCTGGTGATCATCTGGGGTGGCGCGTTCTCCGTGCTCAACGTGTGCGTGGCGCTGGCCGTGCTGCGCCGCGCGCCCGGACCGCGCGCCGAGACCGCGAACGCGTTCACCGGCATCGTCTTCCAGGTCGGCATCGTCTCCGGGTCCGCGCTCGGCGCCGCCGCCTCCGAGGCCGGGCTGCTCGCCACCGTGCCGCTGCTCACCGCCGCGGCCGGCGTGCTGGTCATGGCGATCACGCTGCTCGGCGGCCACGCGTTCGCGCCCGCGGAGGTCGAGCCGATCGAGGACCTGAAGCCCGCGGAGGTAGGGGTAGGCCTACCCCGGATGTAGCCACAGGGCGGTGTTCCGGCGCGGCGCCGGCGCATAGCGTCTGACGGCATGAGCGAGCTTGCGAGCGAATCATCAGCACAGCGCCGGCCACCGCGCGACCGCACCGGTGCCGGCGAACCCGGCACGGGCGAGCTTGCGAGCGAATCATCAGCACAGCGCCGGCCACCGCGCGACCGCACCGGTGCCGGCGAACCCGGCACGGGCGAGCTTGCGAGTGAATCATCAGCACAGCGCCGGCCACCGCGTGACCGCACCGGTGTGGCTCCGACGAACGCGATCACCGCGATGAGGAGCCCGGCCTACCTGTTCACCGCGTGGCCGTGGCGGTCGCTGCTGTACGTGCTCACCACGCTGGTGACCGCGGCGCTGGCGTGGCCGCTCGCGATCCCGCTGGTCCCCGCGGTCGCGCTGATCATGGCGCTGACCGGCGAATCGACCGTGGAGATCGGCACCGCGCTCGCCGTGACCAGCGTCTGCGTGGCCTTCTACGCGGCCGGTGCGCCACTGCTGGCGCTGCCGCTGGCGATCCTGGAGCGATACCGGCTGCGGCTGATCAGGCACGAGCCGGTCCGGTCGGGGCACCGCATGCCGCCGGAGACCGGGCCCTGGTCGTGGCTGATCACCCGCTACACCGAGTCCGCGACCTGGCGCGCCGTGGTCTACGGCACGCTGCTGGCCGCGGTCGCGCCGGTGTTCTGCCTGGTCGCGCTGGTCTACGTCGGGTTCGCGGTGGCGCTGCTGCTCGGGCCGTTCCTGGTCACGCGGGACAACGCGATGCAGATCGTCACGTTCACCATCGACACGCCCGCCGAGGCGCTGCCGTGGACGCCGCTCGGGGCGGTGCTGCTGGCCGGCGTGCCGTACCTGGTCGGCCTGACCGCCGGGCTGCACGGCCTGGTCGCGACCGCGCTGCTGAACGAGCCGCCGGCCAACGCCAACCTGCACACCGAGCTGGTGGAGGTGTCCCGTTCCCGGGCGCGCCTGGTGGACGGCTTCGAGGCGGAGCGGCGGCGGATCGAGCGCGATCTGCACGACGGCGCCCAGCAGCGGCTGGTCGGCCTCACGCTGCAGCTCGGCCTCGCGAAGCTGGACGTGCCGGGCGACTCGCCGGCCGCGGCGTCGGTGGCGAGGGCGCACGAGGAGGCGAAGCGGCTCATGGCGGAGCTGCGCGACCTGATCGCCGGCATCCACCCGCAGGTGCTCACCGACCTGGGTCTGCCGGCCGCGCTGCGCGACCTGGCGGACCGCACCGCGCTGCCGGTGACGGTGCGCAGCGACCTGGGCGAGCGCCCGGCCGCGCAGGTGGAGAGCACCGCGTACTTCGTGGTCGCGGAGGCGCTGACGAACGCGGTCCGGCACGGGCACGCGCGGCAGGCCTGGGTGCGCGCCTTCCGCGAGCGCGGCCTGCTGATCGTGGAGGTGACCGACGACGGGCGCGGCGGCGCCAGCCCGGACCTCGGCACCGGGCTGACCGGGCTGGCGGACCGGGCCGCGGTCGCGGGCGGCCGGATGCTGCTGTCCAGCCCGCCCGGTGGCCCGACCGTGGTCCGCGTGGAGCTGCCCTGGGTCTCCGCGTCCGCGGACGCCGGGGCGGCGTCGTGACGGTACGGGTGGTGCTGGCCGAGGACGGCGTGCTGCTCCGCGAGGGCCTGGCCGGGCTGCTGGACCGCTTCGGACTGCCGGTGGTGGCGTCCGTCGGCGACGCGCCCGCGCTCGTCGAGGCCGTCGCCGAGCACGCGCCGGACCTGGTGGTGACGGACATCCGGATGCCGCCGCAGATGTCCGACGACGGGTTGCGTGCCGCGCTGGAGCTGCGCGAGGCCCGGCCCGGCCTGCCGGTGGTGGCGCTCAGCCAGTACGTGGAGCGCTCCTACGCCTCCGCGCTGCTCGACTCCGGCGGCGGCCGGGCGGTCGGCTACCTGCTCAAGGACCGGGTCGCGGACGTGGAGGAGTTCGTGGAGGTGCTGCGCGGCGTGGCGGCCGGCGGCACGATCATCGACCCGACCGTGGTACGCCAGCTGCTGCGCCGCCCGCCCGCGGACCCGGTGGCGTCGCTGTCGGCCCGGGAGCGCGAGGTGCTGGCGTCGATGGCGGAGGGGCGGTCCAACGTGGCGATCGCGCGGGCCCTGCACGTCTCCGAGGCCGCGGTCGGCAAGCACGTCGGCAACATCCTGGCCAAGCTGGGCCTGCCGCCGGACGACGACTCCAACCGGCGCGTGCTGGCGGTGCTGGCCTATCTGCGCGGATCGCATCGACGTCCTTGACTTAACCCGTGTGAGCGCTAACACTGTCTCCCGAATGCCTCGCCGATACATCGATGCAACATGCATGTCATGTGCGTGTTCGCTGCCATGGAGGCTGTCGTGAGACGTACCGTCGCAGGGTTTCTGATCGTTCTTCTAACGGCCGCGCTGGCGGTCGCCGGACCGGCGCGCGCGGCCGCACCCCCGGCCGGTTCGTGGACGCGCTACACCATGACCGCGTTCACCAACAGCAGCGAGTCGAACATGTACGTGTACGAGTCGCCGGACGCGACCGGCTTCCGGCTGCTGCGCGGCCCGGCCTACACGCCGCCGAGCGGGCTGATCCGCGACCCCAGCATCATCCGGCACACGGACGGGCGGTACTGGGTCGTCTACACCACGAACTGGACCGGCAACACCATCGGGTTCGCCACCAGCACCGACCGTCTCAACTGGACGTTCGTGCGGAACGTGACGATCCCGCTGACCGTGCAGAACACCTGGGCGCCGGAATTCTTCATCGACTCCGACGGCAGCGTGAACGTGATCGTGTCGCTCTCCACGAACGGGGCGGACTTCAAGCCGTACAAGCTGACCGCGACGAACTCGGCACTCAGCGCCTGGTCGGCGCCGCAGGTGCTCAGCGGCATCGGGCCGAACTACATTGACACGTACATCGTCAAGGTCGGCTCCACGTACCACGCGTTCACCAAGAACGAGACGACCAAGTTCATCGAGTACGCCACCGCGTCCTCGCTGACCGGGCCGTACACCATCTCCCGCACCGGCAACTGGGCCGGCTGGGGCGGGCCGCGCGAGGGTCAGGCGCTGATTCCGCTGGACAACGGCGGCTGGCGGATCTACTACGACGGATACACGGTCGGGCAGTACTACTTCAGCGACTCCTACGACGGGTTCGC
The DNA here is from genome assembly GCF_031458235.1 of Catenuloplanes atrovinosus. Classification (NCBI taxonomy): domain Bacteria; kingdom Bacillati; phylum Actinomycetota; class Actinomycetes; order Micromonosporales; family Micromonosporaceae; genus Catenuloplanes; species Catenuloplanes atrovinosus. Next base: position 1,714,225 of record NZ_JAVDYB010000001.1, read on the forward strand.
CACCTGGTCGGCGCCGCAGACACTGCCCGCGCTGTCCGGGTTCGCCCGGCACTTCACGGTGCTGAGGGAGGTCGTGCCCGGGGGTGCGTCGCTGCCGGTCGACGTGACCCGGTCGTTCCAGTCCGTCAACGCCACCGACCGGTACGTACGGCACCGCGACTACCTCGGCTACGTCGATCCGGTGTCGGCGTCGTCCGCGGCCACGGTCAAGCAGGACGCCACGTTCACGGTCGTGCCGGGGCTGGCGGACGCGAACTGCTACTCGTTCCGCGCGGCGAACGGGTCGTACCTGCGGCACTGGAACTTCCGGCTGCGGCTGGACCCCGGCGACGGCAGCGCGACCTACGCGCGGGACGCCACCTACTGCGCGCGGCCGGGCTCGGTGTCCGGGTCGGTGGCGCTGGAGTCGTACAACTATCCGGGCCGCTACGTCCGGCACTACAACTACGAGCTGCGCGTGGACCTCTACCAGGACTCGGACACGTTCCGCGCGGACAGCTCGTTCCGCCCGGTGACCGCCTGGGCCTAGCCGCCGCTCAACCGCCGCTCGATGCGCGCGGCGAGTTCCGTGTGGGCTCGCCGCGCCTGCCCGAGGGCGAACCCGAACAGCGGCGTGGGCGCGGTCAGCGTCACGTGGCAGTCGATCCGGGTGTGCCCGTCGCCGCCGGGCGTGACCGTGGTCCGGTTCCGCACCGTCACGCGCGGGCGCTGGCGGGCCACGGTGTCCAGCTCGGTGCCCGACTGGCGCAGCACGTCGGCCTGGTAGCGGATGGTGAACCGGACCGGCCCGAGGGCCAGCACGTCCGTGATCGTGTAGCTGCGGAGCGCGCCGGGCCGCGGCGGCTCCGGGTCGACCGCGACGATCAGCGGGTGCAGCTCGCCCTGCCGGGTCAGGTCGGCGAGCAGCCCCATCGCCGCCTCCGGCGAGCAGCGGGGCCGTGCCGTGTACCGGAAATCGCCCGTCCGCACGGAAGTCATCCTATGTGGACGGGCAATTCCCTCAGCGGCCGCTCTGGGACAGCGCCTCGAGCAGGTCGCCGACCGGGCGGTCGGACATCGCGCGGGCCACGTCGGCGAGCGCGATGATGCCGACCAGGCTCTGCCCGTCGATCACCGGCAGCCGGCGCACCTGGTGCTGCGACATGGTGCGCAGAATCTCCTGCGCGTCGTCGTCCGCGCCGATCGTGACCGCCTCGCCCTGCGCGAGGGTGCCCGCGGTGATCGACGCCGGGTCCTTGCCCTTGCCGAGCACCTTGACCACGATGTCGCGGTCGGTGATCACACCTTTGATCTTGTTGTCCACGCCGCAGATCGGCAGCGACCCGACGTCCAGGTCGGCCATCTTCTTGGCCGCGGCCGACAGGTACTCGTTCTCGCCGACGCAGGTCACGTCGGTCGTCATGATCTCGCGTGCCGTCGTCATGACTTGCCACACCTCCGGGTTCGACGCACTTGTCCTCAGTGATACCGCGCCCAAGGTGCGAACCGGTGTAAAACGCGTCGATTCACCGCCGCATCGCGTCGTCGATCAGGCTCAGCTGACGCGCGACGTGCTCCGGCGTGAGGTCCGGGCGCCCGCCCGGGTGGCCGAGCGTGGCGGACGCGGCGGCGACCGCGTGCCGCGCGGCCGTGACCGGGTCCGCGTCCCGCAGCAGCGCCGCCACCAGGCCCGCGACCAGCGAGTCTCCGGCGCCGGTGGTGTCCACCGTCGCGGTCCGCACGGCCGGGACCACCACGTGGCCCGCCGTGCCCCACGGCGACCGGCCGGACCAGGCGAACAGGTTGGCGCCGTCGTCCAGCGCCAGCACGGCCAGCCAGGGGCCGCGCCGGTGGATCTCGCCGGCCGCGCGCAGGCCGCGCTCCTCCGTGCCGACCTGCTCGCCGGCCAGCATGGCGGACTCGCGCTCGTCCGCGCGGATCACGTCGGCCCAGGAGAGCAGCGCGCCGTCGGAGGGCGCGCCGTCCAGCACCACGACCGGGCCGGGCCGGTCCTTCGCCGCCCGGGCGGCCGCGGTCAGTGCCTCGGCCGGCTGCTGCAACTGGAGGACCACCGCGTCCGCCCGCGCCAGCCGGTCCGCGGCGGCGCGCACGTCGTCCGCGGTGAGCAGCGACTCCGGTGGCAGGTGCTGGACGTACCGCCACCCGCCCTCCGCGTCGAGCACCTCCACGATCACCGCGGTCAGCCCGCGGACCAGCACCGACGACACGTCGATCCGGTCCTGCCGGGCCTGGTCGAGCAGGGCCGCGCCGGTGTCGTCGTCGCCGACCACGCCGAGCAGGCCGACGTCCACGCCGAGCTGCGCGAGCGCCACGGCCTGGTTCGCGCCCTTGCCGCCGAGCATCTCCCGGCGGTCGTGGGCGTCCGCCGCCTCGCCGCCGCCGGGCGCCTTGTCCACCGTCAGTACGAGATCGCGGGCGATCTGCCCGGCCACCATCACCGTCATGCCCCGCCCATACCCGGGTACCCGGGGTGGATCACGCGGCCAGGCCGTCGCTTCCGGCGTCGTGCGCGATCGGGGCGGACGCGGCGGAGACCGTGTCCAGCGACAGGCCGAGCGCGCCGGCCAGCGCCGCGACCGTGAAGAACGCGGGTGTCGGGATGCGGCCCGTCTCGATCTTGCGAAGCGTCTCCGGGGAGATGCCGGCCGCGGAGGCGACCTCCACGATGCTGCGCGTGCCGCGGGCGTCGCGCAGCACGCGGCCCAGTCGCTCGCCGCGCTCCCGCTCTTCCTCGCTCAACGGCACCCGTACCATGCCTCCGATAGTAATACCGGTATAGTTATCGGCGGGATGCGAGACGGGAGTTCCGCATGATCGAGCTGAAGTCGCCCACCGAACTGGCGGCGCTGCGCGAGGCCGGCCGCGTCGTCGCGCACGCGCTGGCCGCGGCCCGCGAGCACGCCGCGGTCGGCGTCAGCCTCCTCGACCTCGACGAGATCGCCGCCAAGGTCATCGCGGACGCCGGGGCCACGCCGTCGTTCCTGGCCTACCGGCCGCGGGCCGCGCCCACGCCGTACCCGGCGGTGATCTGCGCCAGCGTCAACGACGCGATCGTGCACGGCATCCCCACCGGCTACCGGCTGGCGGACGGCGACCTGATCACCATCGACTGCGGCGCCCACCTGGACGGCTGGTGCGGCGACGCCGCGGTCAGCTTCGTGGTGGGCGAGCCGCGCGCGGCCGACCTCGCGCTGATCGACGCCACCGAGCGCGCGCTCGCCGCCGGCATCGCCGCGGCCCGGCCCGGCGCCCGGCTCGGCGACGTCGCGCACGCGGTGGAGAGCGTCGCGCGGGCCGCCGGCCTCGGCATCATGGCCGATCACGGCGGGCACGGCGTCGGGCGCGCGATGCACGAGGCCCCGCCCGTGCCGAACGTGGGCCGCCCCGGCACCGGCCTGCCGATCGAGCCCGGCCTGGTGATCGCGATCGAGCCGATGCTGATCGCGAACGGCCGCGACGGCTACCGCACCGACGCGGACGGCTGGACGCTGCGCACCCGCGACGGCGCCCGCGCCGCGCACGCGGAGCACACCATCGCGGTCACCGACGCCGGCCCGGTCATCCTGACCGCCCCCTGAGGCGCGGTCCCGGCCCCACCGCACCGGCCCGCCCGGCTCCCGCCGCCGGGCCCGGAGACCGCGACCGGGACATGGCCCGGCGATGCTTCTTCCCGCTGTGGGGTTCGAGGCGCCGCGGAACCGGCAGGAAGGCCGGCCACGGCCGACCGGTGCCCGCGGGAGCACCGTGACCCCGCCACGCCGGAAGCGGGTCGATGAATTGTGATCGTCGGGTCGTCTGTACGCCGGGTGCCGGTGCACGGCAGGCTGGCACCCATGCGGAAACTGACCTACGGCATGAACGTGAGCCTGGACGGCTACATCGCCGCGCCCGGCGACGACCTCGGCTGGACCGCGCCGGGCGACGAACTGTTCCAGTGGTGGTCCGACCGGGTGGCGGCGACCGGCACGGCGCTGTACGGGCGCAGGGTGTGGGAGGGGATGAGCTCCCACTGGCCGACCGCCGACCAGCGGCCGGGCGTCACGCCGGCGCACGTGGAGTACGCCCGCCGCTGGCGGGACATGCCGAAGGTGGTGTTCTCGTCCAAGCCCCTCGCGGTCGACTGGAACACCCGTCTGGTCACCGGCGACGCGGTCACCGAGATCACCCGGCTGAAGGCGGAGGACGGCGGGCCGATGGACATCGTCGGCGCCACGCTCGCCGCGGCGGCCATGCGCGCCGGGCTGATCGACGAGTACGTGGTCGTCACCCATCCGGTCCTGATCGGTGGCGGCACGCCGTTCTTCACCGCCCTGGACGGCTGGGTGAACCTGGCCTTGGCGGAGACCCGCACGTTCTCCGGCGATGTGGTGCTGACCAGGTACGAGACGCGGGGCTGACCATGATGCTCGACCTGCGGATCGAGAACGGGACGATCATCACGATGGATCCGGCCCGGCCGGTGGTGCGGGCGCTCGGCGTCTGGCGCGGGCGGGTGTTCGCGACCGGCGACGAGGTGGCCGGGCTGGCCGCGCGCGAGGTGCTGGACCTGCGTGGCGCCACCGTGGTGCCCGGGTTCGTCGACGCGCACGTGCACCTGGCGTGGACCGGCCTGAAGGCGCGGGCCGCCAGCGTGGCGCCGTCGGTCGACGCGGGCGCGATGCTGCGGGTGATCGCGGAGGCGGCGCGCCGGGTGCCGGAGGGCGGCTGGGTGGACGTCGGCGGCTACGACCAGCGGCCGCTCGGCCGGCACCTGACCGCCGCGGAACTGGACGCGGTCAGCGCCGGGCGGAAGGTGTTCGTCACCCACGACTCCGGGCACGCGTGCCTGGTCAACAGCGCGGTGCTGGCGATGCTGCCGGCCGGCGTGCGGCACCGGGACGGGCTGCTCACCGAGGGCGACATGGCCGTGGCCCGGCGGCTGCGCTGGCCGTACGCGGTGGACGAACTGGTCGCCGCGATCGCGCACGCGGGACGCGAGGCCCGGTCGCAGGGCGTGACCGCGGTGTCCGAGGCGGGCATCGCGGGCGGGCTGATCGGGCACTCGCCGGTGGAACTCGGCGCCTACCAGACCGCGCGCGAGCGGGGACTGCTGCCGGTGCGGGCGCGGCTGATGGTGGCCTCGGACGTGCCGCACGCGGTGGCCGCGCACCCGGACGACGACATCCCGCGCGCGCTGGACCTGGGCCTGCGCACCGGGTTCGGCGACGAGTGGCTGTCCGTGGGCGCGCTCAAGGTGTTCACCGACGGCGGCATGATGGCCCGGACCGCGGCGCTGACCGCGCCGTACGTGGGGCTCGATCACGCGGGGGAACTGGCCGGCGATCCGGCCGCGCTCACCGCGACGATCGTCGACGGACACCGCGCCGGGTGGCAGCTCGCCGTGCACGCGATCGGCGACCGGGCCGTGGACCTGGCGCTGGACGCGATCGCGCGGGCGCAGGCGGTCAAGCCGGGCCGGCGGCACCGGATCGAGCACGCCGGGCTGGTACGGCCGGATCAGCTCGCCCGGTTCCGGGACCTGGACGTGACCGCGGTGGTGCAGCCGAACTTCCTCTGGTACCTCGGCGACGACTACGCGGAGATCATGGGGCCGGAGCGCGCGGACTGGCTCTACCGCGGCGCCGGGTTCCTCGACGCGGGCGTACGGCTGGCGGCCAGCTCGGACCGGCCGGTGACGGACGGCGCGCCGCTGCGCGCCATCCAGTTCATGGCGTCGCGGCTCACCGCGGGCGGCCGGGTCGTCGGCGCCGCGGAGCGGCTGAGCGTGGCGGACGCGCTGCGCGCCTACACGGTCGGCGCGGCCGAGGCCTGCGGCTGGGCGGACGAGCTGGGCGCGCTCACGCCCGGCCGGCTGGCGGACTTCGTGGTGCTGGAGGAGAACCCGCTCGACACGCCGGTGTCCCGGATCGCGGACATCACGATCCGGGACACCTATGTGGACGGCCGGTCACTCGCCTGACGGGCCGGCCAGGCTCACGCCGAGCCGGACCGGCGTGCCGAAGTTCGGCGTGCCGTCCGCGTTCCAGGTGAAGCGCTGCGCGCGGGTCGAGCGGTTCATGTCGCAGCCGCCGGACGCGGAGCTGTTCGCGTGGTAGACGAGCCAGTCCTCGGTGCCGTCCGGGCTCTTGAAGAAGCCGTTATGGCCGGGCGCGTAGACGCCGTTCGCGTCGTTGCGCTGGAACACCGGGTTCGGGCTCTTGGTCCAGTGCGCCGGGTTGAGCGGGTCCGACCCGGTGAGCGTGAGCAGGCCCAGCTTGTAGTCCGGGCCCCAGCACGCGGACGCGGAGTAGACCACCATCACCCGGCCGTCGTGGTAGAGCGGCTCGGGCGCCTCGTTGACCGGCGCGGTCTGCCGCTCCCAGGACAGCGTGGGCGAGCTGAGCCGCACCCGCGGGCCGGTGAGCGTCCACGGGTTCGACAGCCGCTGGATGAAGTTGCTCTGCCCGTAGCCGCCGCCGGCCTGGTAGGTGCCCATCAGGTACAGGTTGCCGCCGACGGTGAGCACGCTGGCGTCGAGCTGCCAGTCGTTGCCCAGATCGGCCTTGAACGCGTACGGCCCCATCGGGTCGGAGCCGGCGCTCTCCAGCACGTGCAGCCGCTGCGTCGGGTTGTAGTCGGCCACGTTCTGCCCGGCCACGTAGTACAGGTACCACCGGCCGTTGACCAGGTGGAACTCGGGTGCCCACATGTTGCAGCAGCCGTTCGCCCGGCCGGCCAGGTTGAAGATCACCTGGTCGGTCGCGGTGGACAGCCCGGCCAGCGTGGTCGCCCGGCGCATCGTGATCGTCGAGTTCCAGGTGGTCGTGGCCAGGTAGTAGGACCCGTTGTGGTAGGTCATCCAGGGGTCCGGCCCGCCGCGCTTGATCGGGTTGGTGAAGCCGGCCGGGGCCCGCTCCCGCGCCGCGGCGACGGTCGTGCCGGTCAGCACCACGACCACGGCCAGCGCGGCGGCGAGAAGGAGTCTGCGCATGGTCGTCCTCCTCAGTAGACGAACGGCCAGCCGGCCGTGTCGTAGCCGATCAGGTTGATGCCGAGCTGGGACGCGCCGCTGGTGGTGTAGTAGTGGTAGACCAGCACCTCCGCGTCCGTGTCCGCGAACACCGCCTGATGCCCCGGCCCCTTGATGCTGCCGTGCCCGGCCAGCACCTGCGTGCCGCCGCCGCTGGTCATCGCCACCCCGTTGCGGTCCACGAACGGCCCGGTGGAGCTGGTCGACCGGCCCACCATGATCCGGTACGTGCTGGCGGCCCCGCGGCAGCACAGGTCGAACGACACCCACAGGTAGTAGTAGTTCCCGTGCCTGAACACCACCGGCGCCTCGATCGCGCCGCCGTTGCGCCCGGCCAGAGCGCGGATCGTGTTGTCCGCCCGCTTGCCGGTCGCCGGGTCCAGCCGCACCGTCTTGATGCCCGACCAGAACGACCCGAAGCTCAGCCACCACGCGCCGCCGGCGTCCACCACCAGGTGGGGATCGATCGCGTTGAAGTCGTTGCCGGTGTTGCTCTCGATCACCAGCCCCTGGTGCGTCCAGCTCCCCGACGCGCCGGTGGTGGAGGTGGCCAGGAAGATCGCCGACCGGTTCGAGCCGAACGTGGAGGCCGAGTAGTACAGGTAGTACCGTCCGTTGCGGTAGGACAGGTCCGGCGCCCACAGGTTGCGGCTGCCCCCGGTGTAGGTCGTCGTCCACGACGCCCCGTTCGGGAAGACCTGCCCCGCGTTGCGGAACGTGGTCCGGTCCGCCGACGTCTTCAGCGCGATGTTGTCACCGGTGTGCGCGACCAGATAACCACCGGCCGGCGTCTTCACGATCGTCGGATCGTGCACCCCGATGTCACCGTTGACGACCCCTGGATTCGGGTACGCCGCCGGCGGCACCGTGGGTGTGGCCAGCACCGACGGCATTTCCGCCGCCTCGGCCCGCAGCGTGGCGAGCCCTCCGGTCGACAGCGCCGCCGCCGTGGCGGCCGCGAGCAGTCCCCGGCGGGCGATCCGGGACATGGGCATGGGTTTCCCCTCTCGGCCCGATCAAGTCCTGCGCGCCGGGTGGAGACCAGCCCGCCGGATAATCAGGCTCATCGATGTAATTGCCGCATGTTAGCGCTCACTTACGCGGGCCTGTCAAGGTTTCGGCCGTGTTGAGGCGCCATTCAGGCGATGCAGAACTCGTTGCCCTCGGGATCCCGCATCACCAGGTGACCGAACGTCCCGCCGTAGCGCTCCTCCCCGGTGACGGTCGCGCCCCGCGCGACCAGCCGCTCGGCCAGCCCGCGCGCCGCCGCCTCGTCCGTCACCGGCCCCGCCGGGCGGACATCCAGGTGGACGCGGTTCTTGGCACTCTTCCCCTCGGGCACCCGGAGGAAGGCGATCGCGGGTCCACGCCCGTCCGGGTCCACGATCGAGGCACCGTCGGCACCCTCGTACCCGGGCTCCGCGACGTAGCCGAGCGCCACCGCCCAGAAGGCGGCGAGCCGGTGCGGATCGGCGGCATCGAAACAGACGGTCCAGGGCGTCGCCATGTGCCCGACCATAGCGACCCACCGGGCCGGCCCACACTGGAAACCGCGCCCCACTCCCGTTTCCACCTCGCGGCCCCGGCGCCCGGGTGGCCGGTCGCGGCTGACCGCCGCCCGCCCCGGCCGCGCCCGCCGGCCACCCGCCACCCGATCTAGGCCATATTCGCGCGCGGAGATCAGAGCGCCGTGGTCGACGCGGATGGTGACGGCGAAGGGCGCCCCGCGGGACCGTGCGGGGCGCCCTCCGTCGGCGGCCGTGACCGTTGCGCTAGGGGAGCGTGTCCAGGTGCGGGCCGACCGTGTTGGCGAAGCCGTTGCCGTTCGTCACGTCCCAGTTGATCGACCACGTCATCGCGCCGCGGATGCCGGGGTACGTCCGCGGGGGACGGAACGAGCCGCAGTTGGTGGCGCGGGCCAGGCAGTCCAGGGCCGCGTTCACCACGGACGGTGACATCACCCCGCCGCTCGCGGCGCCCGGTCCCGCCGGGAGTCCGAGTGCGACCTGGTCCGGCCGGAGCCCGTTCTCCAACTGGATGCAGGCCAGCGCGGTCAGGAAGTTGATCGTGCCCTGGCCGTACGCCGCCATCTGGTCACATCCGAGCATGGAGCCGGAGTTGTAGAACTGGGTGTGCACCACCGTCAGGATGTCCTTGATCGCCAGGGCCAGCGCGAAGTAGGACCCCGCGGTCGACTGCATGTCGATCGTCTGCGGCGCCATCGTGATGATCATGTTGGCGCCGATCCGCGACCGGAGTGACCGCAGCGCCTGTGCCATGTACGTCGGGTTGAGCCCGTTCTCCAGGTCGATGTCGACCCCGTCGAACCCGTAGCTCTGCATGATCGAGAACATCGTGTCGGAGAACCGCGTCGCGCTCGCCGCGTCCGCGACGGACACCCGGCCGGCCTCGCCGCCGACCGAGAGGATCACCCGGGTGCCGCGCGCCTGCAGGGCGCGCACGTCGGCCCGGAAGTCCGCGTCGGAGTAGCCGCCCAGCGCGGTGGACAGTTGCGGGTCCACGCCGAACGTCACCGCGCCCGGCGTGCTGGTCGCCTCCGCGAACGAGACCGCCACCAGGTCGTACTGTGCCGGCGTGTCACGCAGCCGCAACTCCACCGCGTTGTTGACGAAGTTGTGCCAGTACCCGGTCAGGAAGTGCTTCGGCAGGGGCCCCGCGGGCGGGGGAGTGGTGGTGGGCGGAGGCGTGGTGGGCGGAGGCGTGGTGGGCGGAGGCGTGGTGGGCGGAGGCGTGGGCGAGGCCGTCGGGGAAACAGGGGGCGTCACCACGCCACCGCCACCGCAGGAGGCGCCGTTGAGCGTGCAGTTCGACGGGCTGCCGGGCCCCGCGCCGATCAGGCCGAACGTCAGCGACGCGCCGCCCGCGATCGTACCGTTGTAGGACTTGTTCCTGAACGTCCATCGGGTGCCGGCGGCGCTCACGTCCGCCTCCCAGGCCGAACTGACCGAGGTGCCGGCGGGCAGGTCGAACGCCACGGTCCACGAGGTCAGCGGCGTGGTGCCGCCGTTCGTGACGGTGACCTTTCCCTCCCATCCGGAACCCCAGTCCGACGTCTTCGTGAACGTCGCGGTGTTCGCCGCGGCGGACGCGGGACCGGCCGTCCACATCACCGCCGCACCCGCCAGAACCAGCGCGGACGCGGTGACCAGCGCCGCAAGCCGGGACCGTCTCATGACAGCCTCCCATGATCAAGGCGGTTGGGGGTCGACCGCCGTCACGGGAATTATTAGGAAGGTTAACAGTCAATGGGAAGACCGTTATGGATTTATTAGGGTTAACGGAAGATCTAGACGCCAGATGGGTACGCCTCCAGCTCGTGCACGTCCGAGTGCAGCGTGTGCAGCGGCCGTACGCCCCGGGTGGTGGCGAACCAGGCGAGATGGTCGTAGCGGTCGGCCAGCACGGTCGGCACGTAGTTGCCGAACGGCTCGCGCTCGGGCCGGTAGACCACGCCGATCGCGCGGTGCGGAATCGGGTCGGTGAGCAGCGCGGGCGGATCGTCCGGCGGGAACGGCAGCACCGCCTCGGGCGGCGCGTGCCGGGCCAGGATGCCCTCCAGCGAACCCTCGCGCCCGGCCGGGACCGGCAGTTCCTCGGCGGCGCCGCCCCACGACCGCCCCGCGATCACGGTGCCGGGACCACCCGCGACGCCGATCAGCGCCACCTGATCCGCGCCGAACCGCGCCCGGGCCAGGCCGCCGATGGTGACCTCGCCGGCCGCGGCCATGTCCGAGCCGCGCTCGTCCCCGACGTGCGTGTTGTGCGCCCAGACCACGGCCTTGGCACCCGCGCCGTAGTGCGCGAGCAGCCGGGCCAGCGTGGCGTCCATGTGCCGGTCGCGCACGTTCCACGAATCCGGGCCGCCGCGGACCATCGCCCGGTAGTAGGCCTCGGCACCGGCCACCACCTCGGCGTTCTGCACGGCGGCGAAGTCGGCGCCGGCCTCGGAGCGCAGCCGGGCCAGCAGCGAGACGACCTCGTCCTCGCAACTGGCCGGCACGAAGCGGGTGGCCATCGCGTACCGCTGCGGGTCCTCGCCGAACGGCTGAAAGCACCGGAACGCGGAGGCCGCCTCCGCCAGCGCGTCCGGCGCGGAGCGGCGCAGGTGGTCGAGGATCTCGCGCAGTGACTCCCACAGCGAGTAGATGTCCAGGCCGTGGAAGCCGACCCGCGCCTCCGGCTCCCGGGCGGCGTTGTGCCAGCGCAGCCAGCGGCAGAAGTCGGCCACCTCCTCGTTCGCCCACATCCAGGTCGGCCAGCGCTCGAACAGCGTCAGCGCGGCGCGCGGATCGCTCAGCCCGTCGTCGTGGCAGCGCACCGAGCGGTCGATGCGCGCGCAGTCCGGCCAGTCGCCCTCCACGCCGACGAAGCTGAACCCGTACCCGGCGATCAGGCGTTTGGTGATCTCGGCACGCCATCGGTAGAACTCGTGCGTGCCGTGCGTGGCCTCGCCGATCATGACCACCCGCCGGTCGCCGATCCGCTCCAGCAGCGCGTCCGTGCCCCCGCCCACGGCCAGCCGGATGACGTCCTCCGCGTAACTCATGCCGCCGGATACCCGCCGGGTGGGGCCGTTAACTAGGGTCATCCTTCGGTGAATCGGAGGACGGGATGAAGTTCGCGGCCAGAGGTCCGGCATGAGCGAGCTTGCGAGCGAATCATCGGCTCAGCGCCGACCACGCCGGGACCGCGGTGTGGCGGGAGGTTCGGCATGAGTTACGTGGTGACCGGTGGGGGCCGGGGGATCGGGCGGGCGATCGTGGAGCGGCTGCTCGCGGACGGGCATCCGGTGGTGGTGATCGAGCGGGACGCGGTGGAGTTGCCCGCCGGCGCGGTGGCCGTGATCGGGGACGCCGGAGCGGACGAGGTGACCGAGCGGGCCGCCGCCCGCGCCGCCGAGTTGGCGCCGCTGCGGGGCTGGGTGAACAACGCGGCCGTGTTCCGCGACGCGTCGCTGCACGAGGTGGGCACGCGCGAGCTGCTCGACCTGGTCACGGTCAACCTCGGCGCGGTGGTCTCCGGCGCGCGGGCGGCCGTGCGGGCCTTCCTCGCGGCGGGCACCGGCGGCAGCATCGTCAACCTCTCCTCGCACCAGGCGCGGCTGCCGGTGCCCGGATGCGCGCCATATGCGACCGCCAAGGCCGCGATCGAGGGCCTGACCCGGGCGCTGGCCGTCGACTACGGCCCGCACGGCATCCGGGTCAACGTGGTGGCGCCCGGCTCGGTCGACACCGCCCGCTACCGGGAGTTCGCGGATGCGCGGGTGGAGGCCGAGATGGCGCGCCTGCATCCGCTGGGCCGGGTGGCCGCCGCGGCGGAGATCGCGGACGCGGTCGCGTACCTGCTGTCGGACCGGGCCTCGTTCATCAGCGGCGTGACGCTTCCGGTCGACGGCGGCCGGTCCGTGCGCGGCCATGATCCGGAGCCGCCGCGGACTGCCGGGTAAACGTGAATCTGCCACACTGTGCCGCATGGCGATCTTGGTGCGGCAGGCGGACGACTCGGACGCGGAGCGGCTGGCGGAACTGCTCGGTCAGCTCGGCTATCCCACCGACGGCGCCTCGGTGGTGGGACGGCTGGCGTACTGGGCGGACGAGCCGTCCGCGGCCGTGTTCGTGGCCGTGGCGGACGGCGTGGTGGTCGGCGTGGCCGCGGTGCACGTGAGCCCGCTGCTGGAGGTGGACGGGCACTACGCGCGCCTGGTCGCGCTGGTCGTCGACGAGACCGTGCGGCGCGGCGGGATCGGCCGCGCGCTGGTGGCCGCGGTGGAGGCGTACGCGACCGCGTTCCGGTGCCAGTTCATCGAGGTCACCAGCGCGCGGCGGCCGGAGCGCGCGGCCGCGCACCGGTTCTACCGCGGGCTCGGGTTCGAGGACCTCAACGACCTGGCGTACCGCTACCGGAAGGCGCTGCCGAGCTAGCGGCCTGCTCGGCCGCGCGGAGCACCCGCAGCACGTTGCGGCCGGTCAGCGCCGCCAGGTCGGCCTCGGGCCAGCCGCGGTCCGCGAGTTCACCGAGCAGCCGGGGGTACGTGGAGACGTCCTCCAGGCCGTCCGGCAGCGTGGGGCAGCCGTCGAAGTCGCCGCCGAGCCCGATGTGCTCGACGCCGGCCACCTCGCGCGCGTGCTCCACGTGGTCGGCGACCTGGGCGAGGGTGGCGCGCGGGCGCGGGTGGTCCCGATACCAGTCGGCCAGCCCGTCGTCCTCCGGCGCCGGGCCGGGCAGGACCGGTTCCTCGCCGGCCCGGGGCGCGGGCGGCCACGGCACCTCGTCGACCGGCAGGCCGCGCCGGGCGCGTTCCTCGTCCGCGGCGCGCTCCCAGGCCCGTACCTCCTCGGAGACGAACGGCGGCACGAACGTCACCTGCACCACGCCGCCGTTGTCGCGCAGCCGCCGCAGCACCCGGTCCGGCACGTTGCGGCCGTGCCCGGTCAGCGCGCGGCACGACGAGTGACTGAAGATCACCGGGGCGGTGGCGACGTCCAGCGCCGCGTCCATCGTGGCGTCCGCGACGTGCGCGAGGTCGACCAGGACGCCGAGCCGCTGCATCTCGCGCACGATCGCGCGGCCCTCGCCGGTCAGGCCGCCGTGCACCGGCGGCTGGGCCGCGCTGTCCGCCCACGGCGTGTGGTGGTTGTGGGTGAGCGTCACGTACCGGACGCCGAGCCGGGCCAGGCAGCGCAGCACCGCGGGCGACGACGCCAGGCTGTGCCCGCCCTCCACGCCGATCAGCGACGCGATCCGGCCGCGCGACATCGCGTCGACGACCTCGTCCGCGGTACGGGCGAGCGTGAGCTGCTCCGGGAACGCCGCGACCATCCGGTGCACCGCGTCGATCTGCTCCAGCGTGGCCACCACCGCCTCCGGCTCCGGCAGGCTGGACGGCACGTAGACGGACCAGAACTGCGCGCCGACGCCGCCCGCGCGCAGCCGGGGCAGGTCGGTGTGCAGCCGCGGCAGGCCGGTGTCGAGGCCCTCCACGGCGTACCCACGCTGCACCCGCAGCTGCCAGGGCAGGTCGTTGTGGCCGTCGACCACCGGGGAGTCCCGCAGCACGCGGGCGACGTCCGCGGTCATCGGGACACCGCGTCCACCAGCGCGGCCACCCGCGCCGCGACCCGGCCGAGACCGTCGTGCGGCGGCCCGCCCGGCTCGGTCATGTAGGTGTCGCGGCGGATCTCCACCATCAGCGCGGACACGGCGGGCTCCTTCCGGTAGTGGTGCAGCGGCACGTACGCGCCGGCGAACGGCGAGTTGATCCCGGCGCCGGGGAACGCCGCGCGGGCCCGCTCGACCAGCCACGGCGGGGTGTGGTCGTCGTCCACGCCGAGGCAGATCTCCGGGCGCGGGCCGTCGGCGTGCAGCTCGTAGGGGAGCGGATCGGTCTGGTACGAGTGGACGTCCAGGATGACCACGCGGCCCCGCGCGTCGAGCCGGCGCTGCACCAGCGCGGCCATTCCCGCCGCGTACGGGTGGTAGTGCGTGTCGAGCAGGTGCCGGTCGCGCCGCGGGTCGTCGTCGCGCAGCCGCTCGCCGTGCGCCGTGCGGGTGTAGACCGCGCCCATGCCGACGCGCGCCATCTCCTCGGTCTCGTCCGGGAAGCGCTCCGGGTCCACGACCAGCCGGGAGTAGCGGTTGGCGAACGTCCACGGCGTGACCTCGGCCCGCTCCGCCGCGCGCCGCGCGATCTCCCGGGTGTGCGCGTCGGTGAGCAGGTCCAGCTCGCGCGCGAGCTCGGCCTCGGTCAGCCGCAGCCCACGCCGCGCCTCGCCGGTCATCGCGCGGGCTCCGTGCGGCACGTGCAGCACGACCGGCGACGCCGGATCGCCCTCCAGAAGATCGAAAACCGCCGGGGGTACGTCGCCGGAGATCACCCGTCGACGCTAGCCGACCGGGATGCCCCCGCGAAATGAGCCCAGCCTCCTAGGATGCGGGAGGGGTTGCGCGAATGAATGTGACCGATCGGGCGGGAGTCCTTGCGTTGCGTAGTCGGGCGGCGGAACAGTGGGGGGTGCGGCAGTCCCTCCCCGGCCGTGCTCGCGTTCCCCGACCGAGGAGGTCCCACATGCGCTCACCCGCCATCGACCTGACCGACCGGGTCAAGCGCGTCCTCGGCCTCGCCCACGCCGAGGCGACCGCGGTCCGCAGCCCCGTCATCGAGCCCATCCACCTGATCCTCGGCGTGCTCGGCGCGCGCGGCCCCGGCGCCCAGATCCTCCGCGACCTGGCCGGCGGCAAAGCCGTCGTCGGCGACGCGGTCCGGCCCCTGCTGTCCACCGGCACCGCCCCGTCCCCGGCCAACCTGCCGTTCACCGCCACGTCCGAGGCCGCCCTGAAACACGCGATCGACGAAGCCCGCCGCTTCGGTGACCCCCGCACCGGCACCGACCACCTCCTGCTCGGCCTCCTCCGCGTCATCACCGACCCCTCCACCGCCACCCCGGCGGACACGGCCCTGGGCGCGACCCTGGCCGCCATCGGCGTCGACCACGCCGGCGCGGCCCGCTTGGCGGAGGCCCGCCGCAGCTGAGTGCGTGGTCAGGCGGGGTCGGCGGGTCGTTGTGGACCGCGCTGGCGCGGTCTGCTTGGCGGGTCCCGGCGCGGCTGAGTGCGTGGTCGGGCGGGATCGGCGGGGCCTTCCGGGTTGCTCCTCGCGGCGGCAGGTATCCCGCCTCCCGGCGTCGATCATCGTCAGCTCTTGGGGCGGGCCGGACCCGGACTGCCCTTCGTCCGCCGAGTTTCTCCACCCGGGCACCTGTGGGGGAAAGGCCGGGGCGGTGCGGGTCGGGGCGGGCGCTCCGCGCCCGAAATTTCGGTATATTGGGGACGGCATTGATTGTCCAATGTGACTATGTGAGCCTCAGGCACGTTATTCCAGCCGAATTACGTGCCTGAGGCTCACAAAGTGAGCGATCCCACCTGTCCCGGGCCGATCATGCTGCCGCCAGACGCGATGATCGCGCCCGCTGAAGACCCAGCCACCTCGCCATCTTGATGGTGCTGGCGAATCGCTGCGCTGGCATCGTTGCCGCCGCCGCCGCGGCTGCCGCTGTCGCTGTCGCCGCCGCGGCTGCCGCTGTCGCTGTCGCCGCCGCGGCTGCCGCTGTCGCTGTCGCCGCCGCGGCTGCCGCTGTCGCTGTCGCCGCCGCGGCTGCCGCTGTCGCTGTCGCCGCCGCGGCTGCCGCTGTCGCTGTCGCCGCCGCTGCTGTCGCCGCCGCCGCCGCTGCTGTCGCCGCCGCCGCCGCTGTCGCCGCCGCCGCTGTCGCCGCCGCCGCTGTCGCCGCCGCCGCTGTCGCCGCCGCCGCCGCTGTCGTCGTTGCCGTCGCTGCCGTTGCTGTCGCCGTCGTCGCGGCTGTTGCCTTGCCGTTGCCGCCGACTGGATTCGAGCGTGGTGCTGTAAAGGGCGGAGAATGCGGCGCAGTCGCAGCGGAATCGCAGTCGACAGCGGCAGTGGCCATCGCTCGCCGCTCCCGCTTCTCCCTCTTCGTCACGCCACCGCCGGGCGCCACGTCACGCAGCCCCGCCTGGTTCGCTGCCCCCACCGCCCCGGCGCGCCCACCACGACCGCCACCGCGGCCTCCCTCCCCGTCGATCTAGGCCGAAGTCACGTGATCGGACACAACGCACAGGAACGCGCCGTAGACGACGCGGAAGCGGGAGGGTCAGCCGAGGAGGGGGAAGGTGGCGATGGGGTCCCAGCGGTATTCGGTGCGGAGGGCGTCCTGTTCGACCTCGACCAGGTGGATCTCGTCCAGCGTGAACGGGGCGCGGCTCGGGCGGACCTTGCGGCGCAGGAGGCTCTGGACCCGGCCCGAGTCGCCGCTGCCGTTGGCGTAGCCGAGGGTCAGGTGGGGTGGCATGGCGTCGAACTCGATGGCCTCGACGCCGATGGTGTCCTCGACCGCGGCCCGGATGCGGGTGTAGATCTCGTGGAACGGCTCGCCGGGCAGGTCGCCGTCGATGTCCAGGACCACGGCGTTGCGGGTGGCCAGCGCGGGCCCGGCGGTGAGTGTCATCGGTCCGAGACCCTCCAGGTACGTGCCGACCGTGCGGATCAGGCCGCGCCGCTGGCGGTCGCCGACCTCCTCGGCGGCCACGCCGGTGACCATGTGCAGCGTGATGTGCAGCCACTCGTCCTGCACCAGCGTCAGGAACGGGAACTCGTCGAGCACGTCCCGGTAGTCCGCGATCAGCGCGTCGAGTTCACCGTTGAGGTCCAGCGAGGGGATGAGGTAGAAGTGCAGACGCGTCTGCTCGTCGGGCCAGATGCGAGACCCCGACATGAATTTTTCCACTTTCACCACCCCCTAGCTGGGAAAACATGCCCTCGATTGTGCCCGTGGGGGCAGTGCGGGGGCATCACGCCGGCTCCTTGCCTCACGCAGCGTATGAGCGATACCCCATGACGGGCGGTCCGGGCCTCGCGGAGGTCGCCCGCGTCACTGTCACCCTGCACGTTCATCGGGTGCCCGCTGCGCATCCTCGGCATCCGCGGCGGCGAGGAGCGCCTCAAGCTGAGCCAGGTGAGCGGCGGCCATCGCGCGCAGGTGCGCGCTGCGCCGCGGGTTGTCACGGATAGCGATGAGCCGGGCGACCCAATCGCCACCCGCCGTCTCCGGCCCCGCCCCGGCATCAGGCCCACCGCCCGCGAGGCCATCGATGGTGCCAGGCGTCCATCGGAGGGCGGATTCAACGCGGCCTAGGGTGTGATCCTCGGTGTCGCGGCTTCCCGCCTCGATGGCGATCCACGTGGAGCGGCCGATACCGGCATCGCGTGCGGCTTGAGCGACGGATACGCCAAGGCTGATACGGCGTTTGCGCACGTGCTCGCCGATGAGGGTCCGCTGGTCGGGTGTCACGCATCGAATAATGCCCGTTTCAAGCTGTATCACGGTAGTGCGCCGTACGCCGCGATACAGGTTTAGACAGCTTTGTCCTTTGAAACGCACTCGTTTGAGACCAATCTCTGTATAAATCTATATCATGCTGTATCGACGTGTGTCGTGGAGGTCGAGCACGCCAGCCCTCGCGTCGACGGGACCAAGCTATGAGACCTGCGCAAACGCAGGTTCCTGTTCGTGACCGCGTTCGCGGTCGTCGCCGGCATCTCCCGGCAATACGTCTTTCACATCGAGTGCGGGCACCGGCGCACCGTCTCGCCCGAGACGTACAAGCAGATCATCGACGCCCTCGGCGTCGACTACGACACCCTCATCAAACCCGAGCCTGCGGCGGCAGCAGCACGAGCCGCACCGGCGCTGTCACCGACCGGCCGAAGCTGCCGCTGTTCATCCCCGGCGCGCCGGCTCCGTTCGTCTTCATGTTGCCGCAGGCGCAGTCGGGTGCCGGTCGCGGACGGCTCAGCGGCCGTTGGAGATCTCTTGGGTGCAGTCCTCCCGCGCGGCTCGTCGCGCCAGAGGCAGATCTGGATGGTGATCGGCTGTCCGCCGATAGTGGTGGCGACCGCGGGCGTGTGCACGTACCCCCGCTCGAACTTCGCCAGCGCGGTGGCGCAGCTACGCCAGCGGCCGTCGGGGTGCTCCACCGGATGCGGGCGCCGCCGGCGTGCGGATCGAGATCGTCGGACCCGGCCCATCCCCATTAGTAGGTCCGGCCGCAGTGCCGGGCGTAGCGGACGGAGCCGTTCATCTCGTCGAAGTCAAGGGTGGGACTGAGCCGGGTGGCCTGGTCGTCATCGAAGAGCACCGGCGTGTCCGCAATGCCGTCGTCACCGGTGGCACCCAGGCGGCACTCGGCGTCCGCAGCCGACAGTTCCTCGCCCTTCTTGTCGTCGAGGACGAAGAAGGCGCCGACGCCGGCGAGCCAAGTGGCGCAGCGAGGCGGCCTGTCGGCGCCGCCTCGGCGGCGGTGAGCCCGGTGGCGGGGTGTAGGCACCGTCCCGGGCGGTCTATCCCACGGCCACATTGAGCTGGGAGGCCAGCAACTGGGCGGCGTGGTGGACCTGTTTCACCACGGTGGCAACGTATCCGTTGATGAGGTGTCCATCGATACGCATTGTGTCAACCAGAGCTATCTGCCGCGAGGGATTCAACTCGACAGCATGCCCCGGCGCCACCGGTGGGCGCTCATGCTGCCCGCCGTCGGCGACGACCCGCGATAGGGCGGCGGTAAGAGATCGGTGGCCCTCTCCCGGCTACAGAGAGGGTCACCGATCTCTACGGATTCGGGTCAGATGTGCTGGGCGATCGTCGTGCCCGAGTGCCGGGCCGCCGCAGCTTGGTCAGCCGGCGTAGCGGCCCGGGCACCGCACGGACCGTGGGACGCCTCGACTAACAGGGATAGGCGTACAGGGCGTAGGAGGTGTTCGGCCCGATCAGGTGGACACCCGGCCCCAGGTCAGGTAGTTGATCGCGCCAAGTCTTGCCGTGATCGTCGGAACGCATCTGGGCCGTGCAGTAGCCGGGACCGGTGTACCAGCCCCCTGTCGTGTTCCAGCCGAACTGGCTGTGGGACCACATCTGCGGCTGCAGTCGTTCGTCGTATTTCCCAGGCACCTTGTAGACGCCGTCCTTCTGACCGATCACACCGACGGCGATGATGCTCGAGTTGCCGACGGAGTTGGTGACGTAGGAAGGCAGATTCGGCGGGGCCGCTGCCACGGAGCGGTGGAGGGCGGCGCGAGCGAGTGATGCCGCTGTCGCTTTCGCCGGTGCCGCCGACGCGGGCGATGCCACGAATATCGAGAGAGCCAGCGGGAGCACGAGCAGGGTCAGGCGTCTGATACGGGTCACCACAACCTCCGGATACGGGCTTCCCCTGACAGGAAGCCGATGATGACGACATGCCCGCTCTGCGCGCCGGCCGTAGCACCACGGCAAGCCGCAGAACTGAGCTGATCGAAGCATCGGCAGAGCCGGCAACTACCACAACAGACATCTGTCCCCCCCCCAGCCTGCATTTCTGTCTCCAGAAGACACATACCAGGCGGTGATCGTGGAGAACGTTACGGACGCGCGTCCACGGCCGCGTTCCTCCTCGCGTTGGAGCACGCCTGGTCCGCGATCCGTGCGCAGCACCCGCAGGTTCCCGAGGCCGTCATCGTTCCGGTCCGGCGTGGTGATCGCCGCGCGTGCGGCACCGCCCGATGGAGTAGTACGGCTGCATCACTACCCGAGCGGGCCGCCCAACCGCCTGCAGGCGCTGGACAGCCGCACGCCGGCGTTTGATGGCGGCCTCCTGCGCCGCCAGGTTTCCCCCAGCCTGCTCAGGACCGACTCGATATCCGGGGCTGCAACAATGCCTACCCACACTGGCTCGACTGGTACAACTACCACCGACCCCACACCGCACTCGGCGGCCACCCACCCGCCCACCGCGTCACCAACCTGCCGGAACAGCACACCTAGCTGCCGCCGAGACCGATCAAGAGCGACGACCATCCGGGAACGCAGAGTGACCACCGGCGGCCAGATAGCTCCCCGCCAAGTGGCCGCCGCTGGGGAATTCCCACTGGCCGCCGACAGCAGCCGGCGTGTTCCTCCTGGTGGCGTTCGCGGCCTGGCTCGGGCCGGCGATCGGTCAGGGCGAGGACCGCTGGACGCTGATGGCCGGGCTGAGTCTGCTGACCGCCGTCTGGCTGGGCGGCCTCCGGGGCGCGTGGAGCGGGTGCGGGGTGCGGCTGACCGCGCACGGCATCGACTACCGAGGGCCGGCGAGCACGCTCACCGTGCCGTGGGAGGCCCTTGACGCCGTCCACCCGGTGGAGTCGGTCGAGCGATTCGCCATCAGGCTGCGGTACGCCCGCCCCGACCTGATCCGCGCCACCGGCGTCGCGTTCGACCGGCGGACGATCCGGTTCGAGGGAGCGGACGCGCACTTCCTCGCCGCGGCGATCGACTGCTACGCCGCGCACCCGCAGCGCCGTGCACGCATCGGTACCCGGGACGCCCTCGACGAGCTGCGACGAAGCGTCCCACCGGCGCCACCGCAGGGGCCCCCGCCGGGCTGGGCGAGCATCGGCGCCGGTGTCCTCGTCTTCGTCGTCGCCTTCGCGGTCCAGGGGGCGCCGGTGCCGCGCTGGGTCACCTGGATCGCCGGCGGCATCGCCATCATGGCGGCCGGTCACTCGGTCCCCGCCGCCTGGACCCGCCTGCGCGGCAAGGCCTCCGCCCGCCAGGACATGCGGTGATCCCGGCTGTGTCCGGCTCGTGAAGCCCCGCGGTCCACAGCACTTGATGAGGCACTTTCACCAGGAGGACCGACCTCGGGGTCTCGGTGCGCGCGGGGACCGGCTACCGCAGGCCGTTGTCCTGGACGGTGCGGATCAGGGCGGTGATGTGGGCCGGGGGCAGGTCGGCGTGCCAACCGGTCAGGCGCAGCAGCAGCCGGATGCCGGCGTCGGCGCCGATGCCGGGCAGCGCGCCGGTGAGCAGATCGGCAGGCGGCGCGATCGGCGCGCGGCCACGGCACGCTGCCAACGACATTCCCGTTCCAGCGTTCTTATGACGGGCGGAGCAGGCCGCTTATGGCACGGCGGGACCCACCCGTTTCACTGCGGTAAAACGGGGTGTGCCCTCCGGTGGCGCCCTGGTACCGGCCAACGCGAAGTGCCGAATCAGCTCGTCCGGGTCGTCGAAGCCTGGCGATGCCGCCGGTGGGCGCGCGCCTGCTAGCTGACTTGGTGTCCGGCCCGGTCTACCGGCGCGTGCCCCCGCAGCGCCGGCGCCTTCGCCGCCGCCGAACGCGGCGTCGTCGACGTCGTACTGGCCGACATCTGCGGGACCGGCGACCGGTGACCGGCGGCCGTGATCGTCACGTCGCGGTGCCGCAGACATCGGCGAACCGGCCGGCGTCGATGTTGCCGCCGGAGATGATGACGCCGACCCGGGACGGCAGCCGCCCGGCGGCCCCGGAGAGGATCGCCGCCAGGCCGGTGGCGCCGCTCGGCTCGACCACGATCTTCAGGCGGTCGAACGTGAAACGCATCGCCTCCTGGATCTGGTCGTCGGTGACCACCGTGACCGCGGAACCAGCCGCCGGTTGACCTCGAACGTCAGCTCTCCCGGGACGCGCGCGCCCTGACCGTCCGCGATCCTGCGCGGCACATCGATCGAAACACGGTGGCCCGCCGCCAGTGAGCGCCTGGTGTCGTCCCCGGCCGCAGGCTTCACGCCCACCATGCGGATGCCCGGGTTAGCGGCCACGCTCATGACACCGAAACATCATCGTCCGCCTCGCGGGGCCACGTCTACGATTTTCGTGCCAGAGCCAGTATTCCGTGGCCGCTGACATACATCGGTCCGGAGTGCTCTGGATTCTACCGTTAAGCGGAGAAAGGCACGTCGAACCGATCTCCACGATCTGATCGGAATGACAGCATGACGGCTTCCGGGCTTAGTGCCGGCTCGAACACTCGAGACATCACCAGGAACCTTTGGCAGTCGGAACCCTCGTCTGCCGTTTGCCAGTACTCTTTTCCTAGGTCATCTTGAGCGGACAACTTTATCTGTCCGTTTAAAATATCCACGACCGGGACGGCGGCATTCGGATATGCAAAGCGGAGACGAAAGGAAGTCGTCCAGCACTCCAAACTGATGAGCGTCGCCCGATAACCACCGAATTCGGCCTCCAGTCCCGCAAGCGTGTGCACGGCGACAAGCGAGGGCGTCGGGAGAGCGTTAGCCATTCAGTCTCCAGGATACGAGCATCTCTGGGGCGCTATCCTACCACTACGGAAGGAGCGTGGAATCACCGGTTCCGCGCTCCACTCTCTGCGCAAGGTCAGATGCTGACGAGTACGGTAACGGTGTTGCTAACGGCCGTGCAGCGAATGGCTGCCGCGGCGATGGAGATACATTCCGAAGGATACGTGGACCAGACCCACCCGGTGGGCAGGGTCAGAGTCGCCGCCCCACTGACCCAGTATGTTCCCGCGCACTGCGTGCCAGCGCAGATATCGGCACCGGTGGAGTTGCCCAGGTTGCAGGCCGAGCAGGTGAAAGTCGCACCCTGCGCAATGTTGACGCCGTTCAGCCACAGCGTCGAGGTCACCTGGATCGCTGCCATCCACTGCCCGGGCGCGGTCGTGGTGCACAGGACTTTGGCCGACCATTCGGATTCGGTTGTCACCAGCACACCGTCGAGATACTGGGCGTGAATGTTGCCGGTGATGTCATTGTAAGTGCATCCACCGCCGGGCGGGTCCGTCAGGTCGGCAGCCGGCACGGCTGTGAACGAGGCGCCGGATAGGCCTTTGGCGACAATGGGAAAGGACACGGCTTCGGTCTCGTCGGAACTCTTCACGGGACTTGCCGTTACGGGAGTAGCGACGCCCATTATGAGCATCGCCACAGAGAGCATGGCTACGGACAGTCTTCGCACTGTTCCACCTCGACAGGTTGTTGACAGCGGTGCGGTGCGGCCGGCCATCAATAACGGTAACGGATTGTCTGATATGGATACAGGCTTCTATCGTTGGTTGGCAATGTTGAAGGACCGCAGGCGTGACAATGTGTCGACCACTTGATCACGCCGCAGCTTTTGTCGTCGCCCCGTGTCCGGCCAACACATTCCCCGCAGAGCACTCCTCTCCAATCGCACAGAGTGATGTAAGGATGCTTGTGATGCGTGTCACAGTCTCTTGGATTGGACCTTTACGTTCAATGTCGAATTACCGCTGCAACGGGACGGGTGTAGTACGGCACAGGTGGCACCAGCGCTGACCCGGCTTACGTGAGTGAGCAGCCCGTCCCGGTGGCACCATCTCATCGCTGCCGATCAATCAAGGCCAGACGGGCTCAGCCGCGGAGGCGCACGGGTATTTGCGATCACTCGCCAAAGACTCTGCGGTTGCTCAAAGCTGACCAGATCGCCACGCGTCGGTTCTCGGGGTGCCGTTCCTGCCCTGGCCATGCTTTGCCGGTCGGTGCCGCGCTGCCATGCACTCGCTGTGGACCCCTGCGACGTGCCCCGTTCGTCATGGTTCGACCGGTCAGGTACGGGCGGCCTCGGCCAGGTCGCGGATGGCGTCCGCGAGCTGCTGCGGCGCCCGCTCCACGGGCAGGTGCACGGACAGGTTCTGGGTGCCGCCGCCGGACAGGTCCGCGGTCACCCTGATCGCGAGCCGCGGCCGGGTGTGTCTGCGGCGGGGGATGAGCAGGCGACGGCGAGCAGGGTTGAGGCGACGACGGCGTGGGACGGCTTGCGCACGGGGGTCTCCTGCCGGACTGCCGCGCGCCCCGCCGGGCACTCCGGAGCCGGCGGGGCGCATGAACAGTGAGCCTTCTCCATACTGCGTAGCGGTTGGTCTCGACGTGGTGCAGAACGAGGATGGCCTGCACGATCGCGGTTCGCTCGGCGTGGGCGGCAACGCAGCTTGGCTAGGATCTTCCAAGTTCTGAGGACGGCGATCGCTCGCTCGCCGCAGGCTTGAATCGTCGCGTGCGCCCGGTCGACGACTTCTGCCGGCGGGACAGCTTCGGCCGGAATCGGCGCCGTTTGAACGGGGTGCGTACGCTGTCGCGGGCACCTCGGTATGCCTTGTCCGTGAAGTTCAAGTTCCCGCGGCCAGCCGCGGCATGGTGCGGTAGGCGGCGGGCCGGCCGGGGTGTCGGCCGGCCGGCGCGAACGTGTCTCAGTTTCCCCAGAAAATGTAGTTGGCGTTGTAGGGGACGCTGGTCTTCTGGCCATCGGTGCAGGCAGCGGACGGGGCCACGCCGCCGAAGGTGTTCATCCGCTGGATGTGGGTCACCCTGCTGAGGAATCCCGTTCCGGTGCGGGTCTTCACCTCGAGCAGCAGCTCGGGGATCGCGCCGGGGACCGGTGAATTGGCCACCGGAGCGGCGGTGATCAGGGAGCCGTCCGAGGTGGACTGCCAGCTCGGGCCGCCGAAGTGGTGAATCTTGCGGTTGGCGCCGTCGTAGAGCTCGGCCTCGGGGGTCGAGGAGCCGGTGAATTTGCCGCCGGAGCAGGTGTAGGTCTGGGTGCCGTTGCCGACCACGAACTGGCCGATGATGGTGAGGCCTGCTGGTGGCTGGAGCGACGGGCCTTCGGCGGCGGAGGCTTGGTAGGTGACCGCGGAGACGCCTGCCGCGACAACGGCGGCTGCGACGAAGGCCATCTTCCGCTTCAGTGTGCGCATGCCCATGGGTACGCACCGCCGGCTGAGATGGATCAACCGCATGCCCCACAAAACGGCGATTTTTCGTAGAGCGTCGCCGTATCCATGGCTGGGTCGCCTGGCCCGCTCGGCCAGCCGGGTCCGCTCGGTGGTGCCGGAGCGACGGTGCTGGTGCACCGGCAGGACAGGGACGTGCGTACGGCCCCGCCGTGGTCGGACGAGATCGACCCGGTGAACGCGTCGGTGCGGTTGTTCGCCGAGAGCCTGCGGGCACTCGACGGCGCCACCTGGACAAGCTCATCGACGAATACCTCGACATCGCTCGGAAAAGGGGGCGACGTCAGCGGCGAACCTGGTCGCGCTGTCCCTCCACCCGGGACGTACGCATCGGGATGCTGCGTGGATCGCCGTCGCTGCGATCCGGAGGCTCGCCGCACGAGCCGACACAGACGGGTGACCTCGAACGCGCGATTTCGGACCCGGCCCGCACCGACCGGCCGATTCAGAAGACTCCCTCGCAACCTTCAGTCGTGGGGAGTCATCGTCGTGTCAGGGGACTTCGACGGTCGGCCACGCAGCTGCCCGCCGGCCGGTGCTCCTTGACCTGAGGGAGCCGCCGCGCTGCTTCGCTGGCCATGCGAGCTAGGAGCGACGGCCCGCGCTCCGACCTGAAGGTGATCGAGCAGTCCGTGGCCGTCTATTCGGAGACCCCCGGCTCCTGAGCTCGGCGAGATCGAGCGGAGCGGCGTCTATGGCCGATCGGTTGAGACCTGGCGGAGGGCGGTGGGCGAGGGCCGTCGCGGCGCCGCCACCACCGCGACGCCATCCGTCTCCCGCGATTGGGTCAGCGGCCGGCGGTTGGCGGGTCTGAGATCAGATCGCCGGTGTCGCTGACCAGGCCGGGGGCCATATTGCCGCCGTGGGCCTCCTGTGGGTGGGGCTCGTCGGAGTCCGAGTCCGTGGCGGTCTCGCCCTCACCCGGGGTGCGGTGGCGGTTGATGGCGGCGGCCACGCTGGGCGGTCCGGCGACGCCGCCGGTGGTGGTCATGACGCCCGTATCCGCCGTTCGGCGGGACGCCAACAGGATCTGCCGATGAGGATCGCGATATCGGCGCCTCCGAGATGAAAACCGGCGGTGGTGGTGTGGTGGGGTACGACCTCGGCCGAGGGACCGCCTCGCCGACGAGCGCGTGAGATTCCGCGTGCCCGCCGCGACGCTTACTCGTGCCCAGGGCGACCAGGTGTTTCCAAATAATGTCCATGATCGGGGAGTCCGGTGCCGGCTTGCGCTGCCCGGCGAGCCGGTAGCCCCAGCGCTCGTACAGGGCGCGGACCCGGGGGTGGTCGTGCTCGACGGCGAGGGTGACGCGCTGCTCGGGGCGACCGGTGAGCAGGGAGTCGGGGACGGCCTGGGACGCGCCGGTGCTCCTCCACGGGTGCAGGACCATCAGTTCGAAAAGCACGAACGTGCGCTGGCCGTCTTCGGTGGCGAAGCCGGGGTCGGGGACGGGTGTGACGGTGAACCAGTAGCCGGTACCGTCCGGCCGGGTCGCCCCGTAGGCCTAGCCGACCGGTGCCGCGCCGTCGTAGCCGACTACGGCCTCCCAGCCCGGGGCGGCGTGCTGGCGGAGCAGGTCGACGAACCGGGCCATGGCGAAGAACGGATCCGTCAGCCGGTCGGCATACACCTGTTCGCAGACCACCACGAGCAGGTCCTCGATCGGGCCGGGTCGGTGTGGCGGGTGAAGGCCACAGCCGCTGCAGGTAGTGAGCCTGCTGACCGTGTTATACGCCAACGGCACCCGTCTCGAACGCGACTGACTGCTCCGGACAGACATCACGGCGCGGGCCAGTTGCTCGGCAGCACCTCGCCGTCAATGGCGGGGAGTGTTCCGTGCTCAACCGAGAGAGTGCGCCACATTTCATCAGCTTTGTCTCGGGTCAGGAAGAGGATGAGCCGGTCAGCCCGAGTGAGCGGATCGCCGGTCGGATAGGGCTCGGAAGGGTTGATGGCCGGCGTTGACAACACTCGCAGGTCGGCGAACCCCTCATCGTCGCCCTTCCATCCGCGCAACCCAACGTTCGACACTGAGTACACATTTCCCGCAACACCGTGGAAGTCGGCAGTACCGACTTTCCTCCCGATATCGGCGGTGATGACAAACTGTGCTGCTTCAAGTGCGTCGGCCGGGGTCTCGGGTGCGGGAGGCGTGGACGGTACGGCACTCACGGGCACGCCATCTCCTGAAAGCGGACCACCTTCTGATGTCCCGCATCCAGCTGTTACCAATAGAGCCACCAAGGTGACCAGAACCCTTGCGTTACGCATCCGTACTCTCCTCGGTCGGTAGCCGGCCAGTGGGTAACTGGCCGGCGACAATGCGACGGTCAGCCCTTGGCCAAGGTTCCCATGTTGTAGGTGGAGGTATAGCCGATCCAGCTGAAGTGCTTGCTTGTGCCAACGACGGCGGAGTGCACGCCGCGGGCGACGTCGCCGGTAGAGGAGGAAGCGACCGCTCCCCCGCTGTCCCCAGCTGCGCTGGCGTAGTTGGCCGCAACCTAGCCGTAGACCGCGCAGCTGCAGGTGTTACTGAAGTGACTGGCGTTGGTCGAGCTGATGGTGCCGCATCGAGGGAATTCCGAATTGCGGCCGAAAAGACAGGCGGTCGCGCCAACGGCGCCGAGTGACGAACCTGTCACTGTTCGAGCTTTAGTCGTGCTGTGTTGGTAGAGCCAGGGCTGTGCTCCGCCGGGAATGTCAATGAAACGCATGTCCGCGTGCGTGCCTGCGGACAGGGCGTTGATGCTGTTGATCGATCCGTAGAACGCGCCAGAATTGACTGAGCCGGATTTTCGGTCCCAGGCGCAGTGTCCTGCGGTCACGGCGCCACGGGCACCATTTCGCGTGACGATCCATCCGACGCTGCAAGCACTGCCGGTCGGCATGGTGATACCAACGCCTCCCCGCCGCGGCGAGTCACAAACGTTCCGGCTGGTGCACGCCTCGTCGACCGCATCGGCGTACTCGATGCGTGCGTTGATGCCCCGAGCCTGCAGCAGGTTGGTGATCGGTGTCGCGTTTGCCCCGCGTTTGAGCGACACCACCAGGCCGTTCGCCGGCCCTCGACGTAGCAGCTGCCACATGCAGCTTCGCCGCCGACACTCCCGTGCTCATGGCCGATGGTTCCACAAAAGCCATTTCTGAGGTTAGCGTCGGGGACCTCGTGTACGCGGAGGACCCGGTTGCCGGGACATCCGGAGCTTATCGAGTCACCGGCCTCTGGGCACATGAGGACAGCCTCGTTGACCTCCACCTATCCGAAGGAACTCTAACCACGACCGAGGACCACCCTTCTGGAGTGTGACAGACCGGAACTGGCAGCCGGCGGCGGAGCTTACCCAGGGGGATCGTCTGCAGGTCGTGGGAGGCAATGCTGCCTCTGTCGTCGGCATCAGCAGCGAAACGCGACATACAGCCACCGCCTACAACTTGACGGTCGATTCGCTTCATACGTATTTCGTGGTTGTCCGAACTACGCCGGTACTAGTTCATAATGCCAACTGCGG
Source organism: Catenuloplanes atrovinosus (assembly GCF_031458235.1). Classification (NCBI taxonomy): domain Bacteria; kingdom Bacillati; phylum Actinomycetota; class Actinomycetes; order Micromonosporales; family Micromonosporaceae; genus Catenuloplanes; species Catenuloplanes atrovinosus. Next base: position 1,742,901 of record NZ_JAVDYB010000001.1, read on the forward strand.
TAATCTGTGGGGTGGAAAGCAGGACGGTTGGCAGCATGTTCTCCACGAACATGTGAATGGAAGCCCGGGTGTAGTTGCGGGGAACACTACCTTTGCGGATTATTTGGATCCTGACGATATTGCTGACTTGGTCGAGAGTGCTGCGCAGCAGCGTGGAATTCCCAATCATGGAATCAACCCCGCCACGGGGAAGGTTCGCGACGGTACAATACATCAGGAAACTTCGGGTATCCAGTGGGCTCGCAGGGTGAAAATTCGGTGGAGGTCATTCTGAACCCTGGTGGGTCTCTCCGTACTGCCTTTCCGATATGGGGTGAAGATCAATTACTGAGTTCAAAATGAGCTGGAAATTTAGCGGAGTCGGTCACGCCGTCCTCTCTCTAAGTCTTCCAGGAGCTACCGTCGATGTGCATACCACGTATATCGGAGATGGGCTCGGATCGCTGGTGCAGTGCGCAGTGGATCTGAGTAAGGGCTCTAGCTCGGCGATCGCGTTTCTTCCTGTTGAGCCTGGGGGTACCTGTATATTTTTCGGCGGTGCGAAGGAAGAGGCGTACTTGCAAATCGTTCGTTTCGCGGACATGCATTCACCCGATCGACGGTGGAGCGGAGGGCGCCTAATCTGGGCAGGGATGGTGGGAGTGCGGCAATTCATCAATCAAGTCTCAGATACCGTAGAGGAAATGCTCGCTGATCACGGTGGTGCTACTCGTGCGGCATCATGGGCCCTGGCCCAACTCCCGATGGATCTAATTGAGGAACTCCGAGGCATCGGTCGGCCGGAAGCCTAGTAAAACTCTTTAGGCTTGACTGTTCTGGCCGGCCTGACGGGGTTTGGTGTGGCCCTGTGTCGCTCCGGGCGCCCCTGGGGTCTCCGAGCCCGGCTGAATTCCGCCGTGTCGGGCCCGGCGGGATCAGCGTCAAGCCCGCCGACCGCCGGGGACGACGGCGGAGGAGCACCAGGACGGCGACCTGCGGCACTCGTTCGCGCTGCGGCACGCTCATCAGCAGCAGCCCTTCGCGTCGGAGTCCGGACACGCGGCCGGGTCGACCGCCAGCACCAGGCCAAGCAGATCGCCCAGGGCATGCGCGAGGCGCGGGTCGGCCAGCTCGGAGCGGGTGCGCCGACCCTCCGGGGCGGCGACGACCAGGCCGCAGCCTCGCAGGCAGGTGAGATGGTTGGACAGGTGCAGATGACGGCGCCGATGACGTCCCACTGGTCGGGGGCGGAACTCGTCGATGACCATGCCCCAGGCCAGCGAGCCGGCGACGATGATGCCGCCGTCGGCGGCCAGGATTCGGCCGAAGTTGGGGTCGGGTTGAAAGGTGGCGACGAAGCCGTAGGCGCCGAGCGCGGCCGACGCCGGCGCCGATCCACAGCAGGCCCTTGTGCTCGCGGACGCCCTGCCAGATCAGCCAGGCACCGCCGATCTCGGCGAGCGCCGCGACGGCGAACAGCAGGATGGACCGGCTGATCGTCATGCGCGTATCGCAGCACACCGGCGGGTGCTGCGACGCTGGCAGGGCGGCGCCGCAGCAGCGGGTCGGCCGGGCTGGCAAAGGAACGGCCGTCGCCATGTTCGTCGACCGGCACGACGGCATTCTCGAAACCCTGGGCGAACTCACCGCAGGGACATTGGATTTTCAAATGCTGATCCCAGCGGACGAGGTCCGGGGGTGCACCGCGTTCACCACGGCGAACTGGTCGAGCCTCCGGCTAGCAGCGGATTCGTGCCGTCGATGATCACCTCTTCGGCGGTACGGGAGCCCGTGACCTGAGCCGGCGGAGCATGCGTGCGTCGGCGAAGCCGGTGGCGTGCGCGGCGGCTTCCACGGTGGCGCCGTGGGCGATCAGGTGCTGGGCGCGTTCCAGGCGCAGTTCCTGCTGGTAGCGCAGGGGCGTCAGGCCGGTCGCGGCGCGGAACAGGCGGGTGAGGGTGCGCGGCGCGACGCCGGCGCCGGCGGCCAGGTCGTCGAGCGGCAGCCGTTCGGTGAACCGCGCGTCGATGACGTCCTGGGCGCGGTGCACCGCGTCGCTGAGGTGGGCACGGTGCCGGAGCATGGCGCTGTGCTGGGCGTCGTCGCCGTTGCGGCGGGCGTAGACGACCATGGCGCGGGCGACCCGCGCGGCGGTCGCGGGGCCGTGCGCGGCGGCGACCAGGTGCAGGGACAGGTCGATGCCGCTGGCGATGCCGGCGGACGTGACCACCCGGCCGTCGACCGTGAACAGCACGTCGCGGACCACGGTGGCGCGCGGATGGCGGCGGGCCAATTCGTCCTGGAGCTCGTGGTGGGTGGTGCAGCGCCGGCCGTCGAGCAGGCCGGCCCGGCCGAGCGCGTCCGCGCCGGCGCAGACGCTGGCCACGGTGCCGCCCGCGTCGTGGTGGGCGCGCAGCCGGGCCAGCGTGGCGCCGGACAGCGGGCCGGTGCCGGCCAGCGTGGGCGAGGCGCGCCAGCCCGGGACCACGACCAGGTCGGCGTCCGGCCAGTCCCGTGCGGCGCGGATCGTGACGCCCTGGGCGGATCGGACGTCCTCCTGCTCGGCCACGTACCGCAGGTCGTAACCGGCGGTGTCGAAGACCTGGGCGGGGCCGGCCAGGTCGAGCAGGTGCACGCCGGGCACGAGCAGGAAGACGACCGTGGTCATCGGGTCAGGATCTCATCGAGGGTACGGATGGTGGCGAACCGCCCGGCCAGCGCGTACTCGGTGCGCTCGACGATCGCGTCGGTGCCGAGCGTGCGCGGGTCGGCCAGGATCTCGTCCCAGGAGCGGCCGGCGGGCGCGTCCCGGTGCGGGATCGGGAACGTGGCGGTCGCCTCGGTCACGAAGTCGACGTCGTATCCGAGGTCGGCGGCGACCCGGGTGGTGGTCTCGCAGCACTGCTCGGTCTGGATGCCGCAGACGGTCAGTGCGCGGCTCCCGGCCAGGGTGAGCCGCCGCTGGAGGTCGGTGCTGGTGAACGCGTTCCGGGTGGTCTTGGTCAGCACCGCCTCGCCGGGCAGCGGGTCGAGCCCGTCCATCGGGCGGACGTGCCCGGACGCCGGGTCGAACGGCCCGTCCGTGCCGGGCTCCGCGTGCAGCACCCAGACGACGGTCTCGCCGCGGTCGCGGGCGTCCCGGACGAGCCGGCCGGCCCGCGCGGCGATGTCCGGGACCGAGACGGCGGCCCAGCGTGGGCCACGGCGGAACGACTCCTGCACGTCGACGACGATCAGCGCTCTGTTCATTGTCCGATCGTGGCAGCGCCTGAGCTGCGCGGACAGGCACGATCGCGTCCGGCGGCGGACCGATCCGGCCACGGTTCCGCAGGGCGTGCCAGGGATGTCCCCGAGGAACGTCAGGGCCGGGCCCGGATGCCCGGCGTGGAGGCGGGCGGAAGGGTGGCTGGCATGAGGATATTGACCGCGCTCGCCGCGACCGTGCTGCTGCTCACGGCGACGGCGACGTCCGCACAGGCGGACCCGGGCACCGGCCTCGCGCTGCGGGAGCCCTCCGGTCCGTACCCGGTGGGTGCTCGTGATCTGCGCCTGGTCGACGAGGATCGGGCCGACCCGTGGGTGCCGGAGCGGCGCCGGGAACTGATGATCACACTGTGGTACCCGGCGGTGCACGATCGGGGCGTGCCGGAGCCGTACGTGACGGCGGAGGAGTCACGTCTGATCCTGGCCCGGATCGGCGCCCCGGGCCTGCCGCCGGAGCTGCTGGCCGGCGTCGGCACGCACGCCCGCACGGACACGCCGCCGAGGCGCGGGCGGCACCCCGTCGTGGTGCTCTCGCCCGGGTTCTCGTTCCCGCGCTCCTCGCTGACCGGGCTCGCGGAGGACCTGGCCAGCCGCGGCTACCTGGTGGTGGGCGTGGACCACACGTACGAGGCGGCCGCCGTCACGTTCCCGGACGGGCGGGTCACCACCTGCCTGGTCTGCGATCTGGTGGAGGGCGGGACCGTGAACGGCGGCCAGGTCGGCGAGAGCCGGGCCGCGGACGTGTCGTTCGTCCTCGACGACCTGGCGGCGCGGCGTGACGTGCCGGCCGACTGGTCCCGGGTGGCGATGGCCGGCCACTCCATGGGCGGCAACGCGGCGGCGCAGACCATGGTGCGGGACCGGCGCGTGGACGCGGGCGTCAACCTGGACGGTGGCTTCTACCCGGCGGTGACCCGGCTCGACCGGCCGTTCCTGATGGTCGGCGCGGAGGAGCGGCGGCCCGGGACGCTGGAGAGCTGGGACACCAGCTGGGCGAACCTGACCGGCTGGCGGCGCTGGATCACCGTCACCGGCACCACGCACAGCTCGTTCACCGACTACGGGCTGCTCGGCGAGCAGGCCGGGTTGCCGCTGCAGACGATGCCCGGTGCGCGGATCACGGAGATCACGACGGAGTACGTGGCGCAGTTCGCCGGCCGGCACCTCCGGGGCGAGCCGGCGCCGCTGCTGCGCGGGCCGCACCCGGACTACCCGGAGGTGCTGTTCTGGCGGCCGTGACCGGAACCGGCCGGGCGTTGCGGTAGGCGCCGGCGGCGAGGTCGTCGAGCGGCGCCGCCGGGCCCCGCGGCCGCCGGCCCGGCAGCTCCCGGGTGCGGGTGCCGCCGGGCCGGCCGCCCACGCCCGCATCGGGTGTCCCGCCGCGGAGCTACCCGGCATACCCCGCGGAACGGACGACCGGCGGATCGACGTGGCCCTACGTTCTGCGCCATGAGCGTACCGATGCGGATGATCGTCGCCGTGGCCGTCCTCGCGGCCTCGCTGCTGGGCCCGGCGGTGCCGGCGCGCGCCGACGGCGCGATGAGCGGCGCGGACGTGACCGTGGCGCAGAGCCTGGGCGCGCGCGAGCTGACCGTGGTCCTGCGCCGGGTGGCCGGCGTGCCGGGGCCGCTGCACGTGGACGTGATCACCCACGCCGGGTCGCCGGCCGGGACGCTGCGGCTCACCGCCGTACCCGCGGGTGAGGGCGTGCCGAGCGGGGCGGACCTGACGCTCCGGCCTGATCCGGGGCCGCACGCGGCCACCCTGGGCGTGGACCGGCCCGGGCCGTGGGAGCTGACCATCGGCGACGGCGAGCGGACCGCGCGGATCCCGTTCGTGGTGCACGCGCCGACCCTGAGTCCGGCCGAACGGTACGTCTACGGCGGTTTCGTCGCCGCCGGCCTGTGCCTCGCGATCGCGCTCGGCGTGGCGCTGGCCGCCCGCCGTCCGGAGTGGACGGCCGTGCCCGGTGCCGGCGTGGCCGCGGGTGTGGCGGTGGCCGTGGCGATGGCGCTGCTGTCCGCGTCGCAGCCGGCACCGCCGTCGGCCGGCGCGGACCTGGATCCGACCGTGGCTAACGCGGCCGACCCGTACGCGAACCCGCCGCGCGCGGTCACGCTGTCTCGTCCGCCGGTCACGCTGACGGTGCGGCAGCGCCCGCTGACCGCCGGCGTGCCCGCCACCGTGGACCTGGACGTGACCGACGCGGCGAACGGCCTGCCCGCGGACGACCTGATCGTGCACGACGGCGGCCTGATGCACCTGATGGTGGTCTCGCCGTCCGGCCGGCTGTGGCACCTGCACCCGATCCGGGTCGCGCCCGGCCGGTTCCAGGTGATGTTCACGCCGGACGCGGCGGGCGAGTACGCGGTCACCGCCGAGGTGGCCCGGCGCGGCGGCGGCGTGCAACTGCTGCGTGCGCCGTCCGGCCCGACCGCGGGCGGGGAGTCCGGAGTCGCGGTCGCGCCGCTGTCGATCCGGGAGAGCCGCGCGGTCGACGGCGTCGAGGTGCAGGTGGCGATGGCCGACCCGGTCGCGGGCGCGCCGGTCACGCTGCGCGCCCGGATCGGCGACGAGGCCGACCTGCAACCGTGGCTCGGCATGCTCGGGCACCTGATCGTGGTCGGCCCGCTGACCGGCGGCGCGGGCGACGCACCACTGTGGATGCACGCGCACGCGATGGACTCGGCGACCGCCATGCCCGCGCACGACATGGCCGGCATGGCGGGCATGGGCATGGTGCCGATGGCGGACGCGCTGGGGGAGTCGCTGCCGGACGAGACGGTCGCCGCGTTCGGCCCGGGCGTGGGCTTCACCATGTCGTTCCCCGAGCCGGGCCGCTACCGGATGTGGCTCCAGGCCGAGAAGGACTACCGGATCGTCACCGTCCCGATCGCCGTGGACGTGCGGCCCGCGCCACCGTCCGATGTGGACGGGCGCGAGCGGGTGGCCGCCGTGGCGCCGGAGCGGGCCCGGACCGGCGCCGCGGACCTGACCGTCACCGTCACCCGCCGGGACGGCACTGCGGAGACCGCGCCGCGCGTCGACGTCCAGGCGCTGCTGCCGACCATGGGGTACGCGAGCCCCGTGCTCACCGGCGTCGCGCAGGGCGGCGGCCGGTTCCGGGTCGAGAACGTACCCCTGATGTCCGCCGGCGGCTGGCAGTTGCGCATCACTCCGCCCGGCGGCACCCCGATGACCGTCCCGTTCTCCGTTACTGACTGATAAGTCAGTTCACTGGAAGGTGGTACTCCCATGTCCCGTCCATCCGCCGGCCTGATCGGCGCGGCCGTGCTGCTGTTCGGCACGTCCATGTCGCTGGCCGGGATCGCCTGGGACGTGCAGTGGCACGTCGACGTCGGCCCGGACACGTTCTTCACGCTGTCGCACCTGATGCTCTACGCGGGCAGCGCGATCGCCGGGCTCTCCTCGCTGGCCATGGTGCTGCGCGCCACGGCCGCGCAGCGCGCCGGCCGCCGGACCGACCCTGAGGAGGGCGGCCGCACCGTGCGGGTGCTCGCCTTCGACGCCCCGCTCGGCTACCTGGTCTCCGGAGCCGGTGCCGCCATGTTCCTGCTGTACGGCATGGTCGACCTGTGGTGGCACACCGTGTACGGCTTCGACGCCGTGCTCGGCTCGCCGCCGCACGTCGCGCTGTTCAGCTCGATCACCGTCACCATGGTCGGCGCGGTCATCGTGTTCGGCTTCGCACCCGGCCGTCGCTGGGGCCGCGCCGGGCTGGCGCTGTCGCTGCCGATCCTGATGCTGTTCAGCCCGCTGATGCTGGAGGCGGTCGAGGACCTGCCGACCGGCTTCAACGCGGTGCTGGTGGCGTCCGCGTTCTTCACCACGCTCTGCCTGGTGCTGGCCGCGGGCGTGTCGAGCCGCCCGGCGTACGCGGTGACGGTCGCGGCCACGCTCGGCGCGATGCAGCTCGTGCTCTGGTTCTTCGCGCCCTGGGCGTCGCGGGTCTACGCGGACTCGACCGGCCTGCCGCTGCGCGACAACCTGGAGGCGTCGCCGCCCGAACTGGCCGGTGAGGCCCCGATCTTCCTGCTGGTCACGGCGCTGGCCATCGCCGCGGTGCTCGCCTACGGCCGCCGGGCGTCCGCGTCGCCGCGCTGGATCCCGCAGCTGGCCGGCGCGGCCGGTGGCCTGCTGGTGGCCGTCTCGATGGACGCGCAGATCGCGCTGATCGGCAACGGCCCGCTCGCCGCGCCCGGCCAGCTCGTCGCGAACGCGCTCGCCGGACTGGCGGCCGGCGCGCTCGCCGGCTTCCTCGGCTGGCGCTTCGCCGGCATGCTGCGCGGCCCCGCGCACCCGGCCGGGACCGTCCCGCCCGCCGCCCGGATCACCCAGCTCCCACTCACCCACGGAGGTGCCGCATGAGGCCGAGAATCGCCGCCGCCGTCGCCGCGGTCGCGCTGGTGCTGCTGCCGGCGTCCCCGGCCGCCGCCTACGAGCCGGTGAACATCGTGCACACCGAGCAGGTGCAGGCCGGCCCGTACACCGTCACGATCGGCTTCTCCCGCTGGCCGCTGCGCTCGATGCAGTCGCTGGACTTCTCGTTCATCCCGGACGGCGGCATCGCGGACAAGACCGGCACGGTGCTGGCCGGTGGCGCGGCGGCCCCGTCCGACCTGACCGAGGAGCAGCCGCTGTCCCGGCACCCCCGCCGGCGCGACGTGTGGGGCCTGGACGTCTTCTCGATGGAGGCGCCGGGCGAGCACACGTACACGTTCCGGATCAACGGCCCGCTGGGCGAGGGCGTCGGCACCACCCGGCCGCTCACCGTCCTCGATCAGCCCGGACCGCCGCTGGCGCTGAGCTGGGCGATCTGCGCCGTGCCGATCACGTCTCTGGTGGTGTTCCTGGCCGTCGCCTGGCGCCGGTCCCGACCGTCCCGTCACCTGCCCGCGCTGTCCTGACGGCCGGCGTCACGCCCGCGCCGGCCGAGCGCCGGCGCGGGTTCAGTGACGCTTCTTCAGGACGGGTACGACGGCGAGGGCGAGCCCGGCGGGGACGAGGAGCCCGCCCGCCACGAAGTAACCGGCCCGGAGCCCCTCCGCGTCCGCGATGAGCCCGCCGGCCAGGGCGCCCAGACCGGCGAACCCGATGACGAAGATGCGGAAGACCGAGGTGGCCCGGCCCATCATCGCGTCCGGCACGCTCCGCTGGATCAGTCCGGAGCTGGTGACCGTGATCAGGACGGAGGCGAGCCCGATCAGGACCGCCGCGGCGAGCGCCACCGCGAGGACCGGGACGGCGCCGATGACGAGCCAGGCGATTCCCTGCAGGGACAGCGTCCCCGCGATGACGGCCATCGTCGGTACGCCGCCGAGCCGCCGCGACAGGCCCAGCCCGCCGGCCATCGCCCCGACCGCCATGGCCGCGACGACGAAGCCGTAGCCGGCGGGCCCGAGCCCGAACTCCCGGTCGGCGTAGAGGACCAGGGTGGCCGCCGCGACGTTGAAGCAGAAGTTGTAGAACGCTCCGACGACGCTGACCAACCGGAGATCGCGGTTGGCCCGGAAGTGGGCGATGCCGCCCCGCAGCGCCGCGACGAACCGATCCGTGGGCTGCGCGGGCCTGCCCATCGCGGGAAGGCGCGCGACGAACAGCGCGGACACCAGGAACGACAGCGCCGTGAAGAGGAACGGGCCCACCCGCGACCACGCGAAGATCATCGCTCCGATCAGCGGGCCGAGGAATGCCCGGCCGACGTTGTCGAGCGTCCAGAACCTCCCGTTGGCCTCGTTCAGCCGCTCCTCGTCCGTCCCGAGCAGCGCCGGGATGGTCGCCTGCGACGCGGAGTCGAAGAAGCTCTGCGCGGACGTGGCCAGGAAGATCACGGCGAGCACCGGCCAGATCGACACCTGGTCGGCCGCGATGGCGCCGGCGATCGCCGCGATGACGAGCACGCGCACCAGATCCGCGATGATCATCACGGCGCGGCGCGGCGAACGGTCCACCAGCGTCCCGGCGGGCAGCCCGATGAGCAGCCACGGCACGTAGATCGCCACCGTGGCCAGCGAGACCAGCAGCGGATCCGACGTGATCGAGGCGACCAGCAGCGGCGCGGCCGTGGCGAACGCCCCCTGGCCGACCATCGACACGGCGGTGGACCAGAACAGCGGCCGCAGCCCCGAGAGCGCGAGGTGGTCCGGGAACTTTGTCATGCACCACTATGGCAGCGTCCGATGTGGACCTGGGACCGAGCGGCCCGGGGCGGCCGGCGCGGAGCCGATGGGGTGATCCAGGCGTCCCGGCCGCCTGCTGCACGGCGGGTGCGGGGACGCCTGGATCACCGGGGCGCGGCGGAACGTCTAGCTGGGCGACTCGGTGCGGTCGGCGGACCAGGCGGTGTGGTACGTCCCGGCCCGGTCCACGCGGCGGTAGCCGTGCGCGCCGAAGTAGTCACGCTGCCCCTGGATGAGCGCGGCCGGTAGCCGCGGCGACCGCAGGCCGTCGTAGTACGCGAGCGCGGAACTCAGGCCCGGCACCGGGATGCCCAGCCACGTGGCGGTGGACACCACGCGCCGCCACGCCTTCTGCGCGTCCGCCAGCGCCTCCCGGAAGTACTCGTCCGTGAGCAGCGTCGGCAGGTTCGGGTCGGCGTTGTAGGCGGACCAGATCCGGTCCAGGAACCGCGCGCGGATGATGCAGCCACCGCGCCAGATCCGCGCCATCGCACCCAGGTCGACCTTCCAGCCGAACTCGGCGGACGCGGTCGCGATCTGGTGGAAGCCCTGCGCGTAAACCACGATCTTGGAGGCGTAGAGCGCCTTTTCGATGTCGTCGACCAGCGCGCGGGAGGCCTCCCGCGCGCCGGGCGGCGGCCCGGGCAGTTCCCGGGCGGCCGCGCGCAGCTCGGACTCACCGGACAGCGTGCGCGCGAAGACCGCCTCCGCGATGCCCGGGACGGGCGTGCCCAGGTCGAGCGCGGCCTGCACGGTCCAGCGGCCGGTGCCCTTCTGCTCCGCGCGGTCCAGCACCACGTCCACGAACGGGCGCCCGGTCTCCGCGTCGACCTGGCCCAGCACCTCCGCGGTGATCTCCACCAGGTAGGAGCCGAGCCGGCCCTCGTTCCAGCCCGCGAACACCTCGGCGATGTCGTCCGGCACCAGGTTCGTGGCCTTGCGGAGCAGGTCGTACGCCTCCGCGATGAGCTGCATGTCCGCGTACTCGATGCCGTTGTGCACCGTCTTCACGAAATGGCCGGCGCCGTCCGGGCCCACGTGCGTGCAGCAGGGCCGGCCGTCCACCCGCGCGGCGATGCCCTCCAGGATCGGGCCGATCTCCGCGTACGCCTCCGCCGAGCCGCCCGGCATGATGCTCGGCCCGTGCAGCGCGCCCTCCTCGCCGCCGGAGATGCCCGCGCCCACGAAGTGCAGGCCCTTCTCGCGCAGCGAGTCCTCACGCCGGATCGTCTCCGCGAAGTTCGCGTTGCCACCGTCGATGATCATGTCGCCGGGGGAGAGCAGCGGCGTCAGCTCGTCGATCACCCGGTCGGTCGGGTCACCGGCCGTCACCATGACGATGATCTTCCGGGGCCGGGCGATCGAGCCGACGAACTCGGCCGCGGTCTGCGCGGGCAGGAAAGCACCCTCGTGTCCGTACCCCTCGATCAGCTCCTTGGTCCGGTTCTCCGTCCGGTTGTGCACCGCGACGACGTGACCGTGCCGGGCGAGATTACGGGCGAGGTTGCGGCCCATGACCGCCAGACCGGTGACACCGATCTGTGCCAGCTCCGTCATGCTCTCTCATCCTCCGGGTCCTGTGAATCTGCAGCGGCCGACCTGGTTGCCGACACATACGGGTCCGCGTCGCCGCACAGTTCAACTTCGCCCGGAATATTCCACGCTGGGTTACTCGTTCGGGTGCTCCTCCTTCTCCAGCCGCCGGTACGCGTCTATCTTGCCGTCGATCACGCCCAGCGCCCGCCGCTGCTCCTCGATCTCACGCAGCACGTCCATCCGGTGCTCCTCCAGAATCCGCAGCCGCACACCCGCCGAGCCACGCCCGGCCGAGTCCACGAACCGCTGGATCTGCCGGATCGGCATCCCGGTGCGGCGCAGGCAGACCAGCACGTCCAGCCACCCCAGGTGCGCATCGGTGTAGACCCGCCGGCCCCCGGCGGTCCGCTCCACGTCGTTCAGCAGCCCCGACCGCTCGTAGTACCGCAACGTGTCCAGCGACAGGCCGGTCTTCTCCGCCGCCTCCGCGGGCGTGTAGGTGACGAGATCCATGAAGGACATTCTCCCGCTTCCCGGCGATCCGACGGTCCCACTCCCGGCGTGGTCACCCTGCGCATGCTCCCGCGGGCAGTGGCCACGCCGGAAGCGGGACCATCGGCCCTCAGTGGTTCAGTGCCGCGATGGCGCGCATCTCGTCGTCGGTCAGTGGGCCGCGGGCCTCGGCGGCGATGCATTCGTCGAGTTCCTCGCGGTTCTTGACGCCGAGGACGACGGTGGCCACGCCGGGGGCGGTCAGTGCCCACCGGTGGGCGAGCGCGGCCGGGGTCTCGTCGAGTTCGGCGGCGAGTTCGCGGAAGGGCGCGGCGCGGGCGAAGTCGACGGCGGCGGGGTGGTCCGGGGTCACGGTGCGGTCCAGGGCGGAGGCGAGCGAGCCGGCGGCCACGGCGCGGATGGCGATGACCGGGACGCCGGCGGTGTTGGCGGCCGCGACGATGTCCGGATTGCGGGGCGGGACGTCGGGGTAGATCCACATGTCGCCGTTCATGTCCATCGCGTTCACGATGACCTGCGCGTAGTCGGGGCGGTGCTCCTCGGCGCCGATCGCGGCGATGACGCAGTCCGGGTGCGCTACGGCGGTCAGGCCCCAGGAGCGGATCTTGCCCTCGGCGCGGAGCCGGTCGAACGCGGGGGCGACCTCGGTCGCGTAGCGGTCGTAGTCGAGCGTGCCGGCCGGGCCGGTGGTGCCGGCCGGACGCAGCTGCGTGTGCAGCAGGAACATGTCCACCGCGTCCCGGCCCAGCCGCCGCAGGCTGCCCTCCAAGCTCTCGATCATCCGGGCCACCGGGTCGCCGGGCGCGTCGTCGTGCAGTTGCGCCTTCGTCGCCAGCAGCGCGTCCCGCCCCTTGAGCGCCTCGCCGGCCACCCGCTCCGACTCGAAGTCCGGGCCGTAACTCGGGGCCACGTCGACCAGCGTTATCCCGGCGTCCAGCGCCGCGTGCACGGTCGCGACCGCCTCCGCGCGCGTGGTCTCGCCCCAGACCGCGCCGATCCCGCCGCCGCCCAGCGTGAGCGCGCTGACCTGCCCGAGCCGTCCGAAGTCCCTGGTACGCATGGTCTTCCTCCCGTTGAGGTGATCGCTGGGAATCGACGTTATGACCTGGAGCGCGCTCCAGGTCAAGCCACGTCGTGCGGGCGGAACTGGACGCTCACCCGGGGGCCGACCGGGCGGGCCGTCTTCGGGACCGCGTGCTCCCAGGTGCGCTGGCAGGAGCCGCCCATCACGATCAGGTCGCCGTGGCCGAGCGGGAAGCGCAGGCTCTCGCCGCCGCCGCGCGGGCGCAGCATGAGGATGCGAGGCGAGCCGAACGAGACGATCGCGACCATGGTGTCGGAGGCGGCGGACCGGCCCTTGGTGTCGCCGTGCCAGGCCACGCTGTCCCGGCCGTCGCGGTAGAGGCACATGCCGGCGGTGGTGAACGGCTCGCCCAGCTCCGGCGCGTAGTGCCTGGTCAGCTGCTCACGCGCGTCGGTGAGCAGGGCGTGGGGGAGCGGCTCGTCCTGCCCGTACCACCGGAGCAGGCGGGGGACGTCGACCTGCCGCTCGTACATCCGCACGCGCTCGGCGCGCCAGCCGATGTCGCCGAGCAGCGTGTCGAGCACGGCGTCGGAGCCGGACACCCAGCCGGGCAGGTGGTCGACCCAGGCGCCGCGGGTCAGCGGGTGCCGGACGGCGGCGCGCAGGTCGCCGAGGGCCGGCGCGGCGCCGGACGCCATGTCCAGCAGCGAGGGCTGGTGAGCGGTGGTCATGCCGCCGATCCTAGGCGCGTTAGAACACGCGTGCCAACGATCAGGCCGCGTCGAACGCCTTGGCCACCGCGTCGCGCACCCCCGCCAGGTCCGGCGCGTGCAGGCCGCGCTCGTCCGCCAGCCGGCGCAGCGAGGTCATGGACACGTCGGCCAGGCTGCACGCCACGAACGTGTCGAAGACGGACAGGTCGGGGTCCACGTTCAGCGCGAAGCCGTGCGTGGTGACGCCGCCGCGGATGCGCATGCCGATCGAGGCGAGCTTGCGGTGGTCGGGCGTCCACACGCCGACCAGGCTGGCCGCGCCCTTCGGCGTGTCCCGCCGCACCGCCTCGAAGCCGAGCGTGCCGACCGCGTCGATCAGCGCGTTCTCCACGAACCGGACGATGTCCACCGGGCCGCGCTGCCGCTCCCGCACGTTGACCACCAGGTAGCCGACCAACTGGCCCGGCCCGTGGTAGGTGGCGTGCCCGCCGCGGTCGACCGGCACCGTGGGGATCTCGCTGAGCGCGCCGGGCAGCTCGTCCGGCGGCGTCAACCGTCCGTAGGTGATCACGGGCGGGTGGGTGAGCAGGAACAACCGGTCCGGCGCGGTGCCGGCGCGGCGCTCGTCCGCCCACCCGGCCATCGCGGTGACCGCCTCGCCGTACGCCACCTCACCGAGATCCACCCGGACCAGCTCACTCGTCACGGCTCGACGCTACCAGCGCGGCCGTCGGCGCCTCATTCGTCGCGGAGGCGGGCGGGCACGGCAGCACCGGTAGCGGCGGCCACACGGGTCAGCGCCGGGCGCGGGCGGCCTGGCCGGAGGCGATCAGGTGCTCGGCCTGGGCCAGCGACTCCAGCACCAGGCGGCGGACGTGGGCGCCGTTGAGCCGGTAGAGCACGCGGCGGCCGTCGCGGCGGGTGGCGACCAGGCCGGCCAGGCGCAGCTTGGCGAGGTGCTGGGAGACGGCGGGCCGGGCGGCGGTGCCGAGCGCGGCGGTCAGCGCGGTCACGTCCCACTCCTCGTCGCGCAGGTGCCAGAGCAGGCGCAGCCGGGTCTCGTCGCCGAGCAGGCGGAGCGCGGCGACCGCGGCGTCGAAGACGTCCTCCGTCGCCGCGCCGTGGCCGTTGTGAGCCGCCGTCTCCTGCACAGGGGCGGCAGTTGCCGGGTAGTCGCGTGCGTACATGAGCACATATGATGCCACCCGCCGACGCGTACGACCACGAGGGGTAGTCATGATCCACGATCACGGTCACCGGCACCACCACCACGGCGGCGGGTGGCATCGCGTGCGGCACGTGCTCACGCCGCACTCGCACGACGCGGGGGACCGGGTGGACGCGAGCCTGGCCGCCAGCCGTACCGGCATGCGCGTGCTCTGGTGGTCCTTCGCCGTCCTGGCCGTGACCGCCGCGATCCAGGGCGCGGTCGTCGCCTGGTCCGGCTCGGTCGCGCTGCTCGGCGACACCGTGCACAACCTCGGCGACGCGCTCACGGCCGTACCGCTGGGCATCGCTTTCGTGCTCGGCCGCCGGGCCGCGAGCCGGCGCTTCACCTGGGGGCTCGGCCGCGCCGAGGACCTGGCCGGGTTGGCGATCCTGCTGGTCATCGCCGCGTCGGCGGCGTTCGCGGCGGCCGAGGCGGTCGACCGGCTGATCGATCCGCGGGACATGCGGCACGCCGGCGCGGTCGGGGTCGCGGCGCTGATCGGGTTCGCCGGGAACGAGGCGGTCGCGCGCTGGCGGATCGCGGCCGGCCGGCGGATCGGCTCCGCCGCGCTGGTCGCGGACGGCCTGCACGCGCGCGCCGACGGGTTCACCTCGCTCGCGGTGTTGCTCGCGGCCGGCGGTGCCGCGCTCGGCTGGCGCTGGGCCGATCCGGTCGCCGGGCTGGGCATCGCGGCCGGTATCGCCGCGGTGCTGGCGGTCGCGGTCAAGGAGGTCTTCGGCCGGATGCTGGACGCGGTGGACCCCGCGCTGGTCGACCGCGCGCACGCGGCGCTGCGCGCGACCCCGCGGGTCACCGGCGTGGAGCGGGTGCGCCTGCGCTGGCTCGGCCACAGCCTGCACGCGGAGGCGGAGATCGCGGTCCCGGGCACGCTGCGCGTCGATGAGGCGCACCGGATCGCGCACGACGCCGAGCACGCGCTCATCCACGCGCTGCCGCGGCTGGTGGCCGCCACCATCCACACTCACCCGGAGAATTCCGCTGAGGGCGGAAGGCATTCACCTGTCAGCGGAAGTGGTCCGTTTTGAGCCGTTCCCGCACTGTGAAAGATCTTCACTGCGGTAGGGTGAGCTATGCGGCAGAGCGCCTGCCCGAGCCACTGCATGGCGGCCCTCAGAAAGAGCTGAGGGCACAGCGAGAGCCCATGCGATCGCGGCCAAGAGGCTTACCTCAGCGCAACCCTGGGGACAAAACGGGCGCATCTGCCGCTGTGGTGCTGGTGTTTCAACAGTGCTGCACTGGTGGCGCTGTGGTTGAAGTGCTGCTTGTGCCGTACGTTTCAGCGGGAGTGCATGGGAGCCCGCAGTGAGGACGTGATGGGCATGTTTGAGCGGTTCACCGACCGAGCGCGTCGGGTTGTCGTCCTGGCTCAGGAAGAAGCCCGGATGCTCAACCACAACTACATCGGCACCGAGCACATCCTGCTCGGTCTCATCCACGAGGGTGAGGGCGTCGCCGCCAAGGCCCTGGAGAGCCTCGGGGTCTCACTGGAGGGCGTCCGCCAGCAGGTTGAGGAGATCATCGGTCAGGGGCAGCAGGCCCCGAGCGGGCACATCCCGTTCACCCCCAGGGCGAAGAAGGTGCTGGAGCTGTCGCTCCGCGAGGCCCTTCAGCTGGGGCACAACTACATCGGTACGGAGCACATCCTGCTCGGCCTGATCCGTGAGGGTGAGGGCGTGGCAGCGCAGGTGCTGGTCAAGCTGGGCGCCGACCTCAACCGGGTCCGCCAGCAGGTGATCCAGCTCCTCTCCGGCTACTCCGAGGGCAAGGGCGGGGCGGCCACGGCCGGCACCGCGCCGGGCGAGTCCGCGCCGTCGACCAGCCTGGTGCTGGACCAGTTCGGCCGGAACCTCACCCAGGCCGCCCAGGAGGGCAAGCTCGACCCGGTGATCGGGCGCGAGAAGGAGATCGAGCGGGTCATGCAGGTGCTGTCCCGCCGGACCAAGAACAACCCGGTGCTGATCGGCGAGCCGGGTGTCGGTAAGACCGCGGTGGTGGAGGGCCTGTCGCAGAAGATCGTCAAGGGCGAGGTGCCCGAGACGCTGAAGGA
The DNA here is from genome assembly GCF_031458235.1 of Catenuloplanes atrovinosus. Taxonomy (NCBI): domain Bacteria; kingdom Bacillati; phylum Actinomycetota; class Actinomycetes; order Micromonosporales; family Micromonosporaceae; genus Catenuloplanes; species Catenuloplanes atrovinosus. The sequence goes on from NZ_JAVDYB010000001.1 coordinate 1,759,408, forward strand.
CAAGCAGCTCTACACGCTGGACCTGGGCGCGCTGGTGGCGGGTTCCCGCTACCGGGGTGATTTCGAGGAGCGCCTGAAGAAGGTGCTCAAGGAGATCCGCACCCGGGGCGACATCATCCTGTTCATCGACGAGATCCACACCCTCGTCGGTGCGGGCGCGGCCGAGGGCGCGATCGACGCGGCGAACATCCTGAAGCCGATGCTGGCCCGGGGTGAGCTGCAGACGATCGGCGCGACCACCAACGACGAGTACCGGAAGTACATCGAGAAGGACGCCGCGCTGGAGCGCCGCTTCCAGCCGGTGCAGGTGGGCGAGCCGTCGCTGGCGCACACCATCGAGATCCTGAAGGGCCTTCGCGACCGGTACGAGGCGCACCACCGGGTGAGCTTCACCGACGGCGCGCTGGTGGCCGCGGCCACGCTGGCCGATCGGTACATCTCCGACCGCTACCTGCCGGACAAGGCGATCGACCTGATCGACGAGGCCGGCGCGCGGATGCGCATCCGCCGGATGACCGCGCCGCCGGACCTGCGCGACTTCGACGAGAAGACCGCGGAGGTCCGCCGCGCCAAGGAGTCCGCGATCGACGCGCAGGACTTCGAGCGCGCGGCCACGCTTCGCGACCAGGAGAAGCAGCTCCTGGCGCAGAAGGCGCAGCGGGAGAAGGAGTGGAAGGCCGGCGACCTGGACGTCGTGTCCGAGGTGGACGACGAGCAGATCGCGGAGGTGCTGGGCAACTGGACCGGCATCCCGGTCTACAAGCTCACCGAGGAGGAGACCTCCCGGCTGCTGCGCATGGAGGACGAGCTGCACAAGCGGGTCGTCGGCCAGCTCGACGCGGTCAAGGCCGTGTCGAAGGCGATCCGGCGTACGCGTGCGGGTCTCAAGGACCCGAAGCGCCCCAGCGGTTCGTTCATCTTCGCCGGCCCGTCCGGCGTCGGTAAGACCGAGCTGACCAAGGCGCTGGCGGAGTTCCTGTTCGGCTCCGAGGATGCGCTGATTCAGCTGGACATGTCGGAGTTCCACGATCGGTATACGGTGTCGCGCCTGGTCGGTGCGCCTCCCGGTTACGTCGGTTACGACGAGGGTGGGCAGCTGACGGAGAAGGTGCGTCGTAAGCCGTTCAGTGTGGTGCTGTTCGATGAGATTGAGAAGGCGCACCCGGATGTCTTCAACACGCTGTTGCAGATCCTGGAGGACGGCCGGCTGACCGATGGTCAGGGCCGGATCGTGGACTTCAAGAACACGGTCATCATCCTGACGACCAACCTGGGCACCCGGGACGTGGCCAAGGCCGTGTCGCTGGGTTTCCAGGCGTCGGAGGATCAGGAGTCGAATTACGAGCGGATGAAGCAGAAGGTCAACGACGAGCTGAAGCAGCACTTCCGCCCGGAGTTCCTGAACCGCATCGACGACACGATCGTCTTCCACCAGCTCCAGCAGGAGGAGATCCTGTCGATCGTGGACATCTTCGTGTCCCGGATCGAGAGCCAGCTCAAGAACAAGGACATGGGCCTGGAGCTGACGGACAACGCGAAGAAGTACCTGGCGAAGAAGGGCTTCGACCCGGTGCTGGGTGCCCGGCCGCTGCGCCGGACCATTCAGCGTGACGTCGAGGACAACCTGTCCGAGCGCATCCTCTTCAACGAGTTGCGCCCCGGCCACATCGTGGTCGTCGACTGCGAGGGCGACCCGGACAACATCGAGCAGTCCAAGCTCGTGTTCCGCGCCTCGGAACGCCCGGCAGAGGTGCCGGACGCGATCCCCGCGGACCTCGGCACGGCGGCGTCCACCGAGGAGTGACACCCCGGTAACACGCACAGACGAAGGCCCCCACCCTCCCCCCGAGGGTGGGGGCCTTCGCGCACCCCCCAGTAAGAACGTCTGTGGCTAGCCGGGCCCGAGGTAGCGGCGGGATGTCGCATATCCGCCGCTGTGGGTGTACGAGAGCTGTCCGTGGTGCAGGCTCGTCGCGTACATCGTCGGCATCCGATCTGTCGTACCGGCCGGCGCGTTCCCCCGCGCCGCTGTCCTGAAGAAGACATTGGCCGCTGGGATGTCCCGCCCGATGCGGGCTGGTGTCCCGACGTCCGGGAGCTTCCGGCACGCCCGCACGCCGAGCGGCGCCCGCGGCCACCGGAACCGCCCACCGTCTCGGGACATCCGTCCCATGGCTCCGGGTCGACGGCGGCGTGCAGGATGAGCCGAAGCCCCGTGACTGATCCGCAAACCATTCAGCTACAGGAGATCCGATGTCCACTGAGGCCACGCACGCGATCTTCGCGGTCGCCGCGAACAACGGCTGGGTGCACGTCTACCGCGACGTCAAGACGCTGCTCGCGGAGACCGACATGGGCGCGGGCCACGAGCCCACCGTCACCAACACGATCGAGTTCTTCAACGCCTCCGGCAAGCGCCTGCTGCCGGTCTTCGGCCGCGACTGGACGCTGACCGACCTGTCCGAGAGCGGCGACCCGGCCGACCCGGCCGCGGTCCACGCGCGCATCACCGCGGTCATCGAGAACACCAAGCGGATGATCCGCGAGCACGCGGACGACTTCCGCAAGGCGGGCTTCGACCCGGAGTCCACCATCGCCCAGCTGCCCGCCACCGCCGGCCGCTCGCTGTCCGACATCGCGGACGACCTCGAGCCGAACTTCGGCGCCCTCACCGACCCGCCCGCGGTCCGGTCCCTGGTCATGATGACCCAGGGCAGCGCGCTGCACATGCTGCTCTGCCACAGCTGGTAAGAGAGACACCCGATCACCCCCCACACCATCTGCATAGGAGTCACGTTGCCCAGGACCCGTGGTTGGCTCGGGACTCCGAGCGGCGCCATAGCCGCGGCGACCTTCGTCATCGCGGTGTTGTCCGTCATCGGCCAGCTCGTCAGCGACAATCCGTACGCGCTGAACTTCATCGGCCTGAACGCGGCGATCGCGGTCGCGTTCACCGCGGCCGGCATGCTGGTGCTCACCGGCGCCCCCCGGCACCCGGTGGGCCTGCTGATGACGGCCGGCGGCCTCAGCGCCGCGATCTCCGTGCTGGCCGGCTCGTGGAGCGGCAGCGTGGCCACGGTGTGGATCAGCAAGTGGCTGTGGTGGCCGCCGTTCGGCCTGATCCTGCTCGCGCTCCTGCTCTTCCCGGATGGCCGGCTGCCGAGCCGCCGGTGGCGGGCGGTCGCGTGGGCGCTCGCCGGGTCGGTCCTGATCGCCACGGTCGGGCTGGCGGGCGTCGCCGCGGACCAGCCGTACGCGTTCCTGATCGAGGTGAGCCCCGAGCTCACGACGGTCGGCCGCGCGTTCCTGGCCGCCGCGCTGGCCGGCGTCGCCGTCACGATGGCGCTCGGCATCGCGATCGTCGGATCGCTGTGGGCTCGGTGGCGCGTGGCCGAGGGGGACACGCGCCGCCAGCTCGCCTGCCTCATCCCGGCCGCGGTGCTCATGGCGATCGGCATCGGGCTGGACTCGGCGTTCGCGTTCCCGCTGGCATTCCCGCTGATCGCGGTCGCGGTGCCGATCGCGATGGCGGTGGCGATCCTCCGCTACCGGCTCTACGGGCTCGACCGCGCGGTCAACCGCACCACGGTCTGGCTGGTCATGTCGCTGCTGGTGCTGGTCACGTTCGTGGCCGTGGTCACCGCGCTGCGCCTGCTGCTGGTCGGCGACGAGGACTCCACCAACGCGTCGCTGGTCGCCACCGGTCTGATCGCGGTCGGCTTCGAGCCGGTCCGCCGCCGCGTCCAGCAGAGCGTCGACCACCTGCTCTACGGCGACCGGGCCAACCCGTACAAGGTGATCGGGGTGCTGCTCGACCTGCTCCGGCACACCGCCGAGTACGGCGACGTGCTGCCGCGACTGACCAGCGCGGTCGCGGAGTCGCTGCGCCTGCCGTACGTCGCGGTCGCGCTCAACGACGCCCAGGGCACCCGCATCGTCGCCGAGCACGGCGACCGCAGCGACCACCTGGAGACGTTCGCGATGCAGACGCACGGCACCGAGGTCGGCCGGCTGCTGGTCGGCCGCCGCAGCCCCGGCGCCCAGTTCACCCCCCGCGAACGCCGCCTGCTCGCCGACGTCGCGCTCAACGCCGCGATGGCCGCCGAGGCCACCCGCCTCATCCAGGACCTCCGCCAGTCACGGGAACGCCTGGTCATGGCGCGCGAGGAGGAACGCCGCCGCCTGCGCCGCGACCTGCACGACGGCGTCGGCCCCGCACTGACCGGCATCGCCATGCAGATCCGCGCCGCCCGCAAGCTCTCCGGCCCGTCCAGGGTCGGCGAGCTCCTCGACGGCCTCACCGGCGACCTCCAGATCTGCACCGCCGAGGTCCGCTCCCTGGTCACCGCGCTGCGCCCACCCTCGCTCGACCGTGGCCTGGGCGAGGCCCTGCGTGCCGAATGCCACCGCTTCGACACCGAGGGCCTGGAAGTGTCCTTCGAGGCCGACGGCGACCTGACCGGCCTCCCCGCCGCCGTCGAGGTCGCCGCCTACCGCATCGTCTCCGAATCCCTCAACAACGTCGCCCGGCACGCCCGCGCCGCCCACTGCCGGGTCTCCGTCACTCGAAGCTCCACACTGGACATCGAGGTCATCGACGACGGCGTCGGCCTGGCCTCCTCCGCCAACGGCCGCGCCGGCGTAGGCCTCCAATCCATGCGCGAACGCGCCGAAGAACTCGGCGGCGAATGCATCATCGCCTCCACCGTCCCGCACGGCGCCGCCGTCCGCGTCCACCTCCCCATCGCCGTCTCGGCCTAGCCCTCGACATCCATGCCATCTGCCCGCTTCCGGCGTGGTCGCGGCCCGCATGCTCATTGGTCAACATGGGTGGTGCCCGGGTCTGTATGGGTCGGGTAGCACCGGGTGTTCGTTGGGTCATTGCCTCTGCTTGCGAGATTTTTGAGGTCCTGCGGGAGTTCTGCGAGGCCTGACGGGCGCCCGGGGTGCCACCTTGACCGACGACAGAGCTATGCACCTTGTCGAGTGCCGGTCAATGAGCTTTCGGTGGTGGTGGTCCCCGGGAGCCGCCTGGTGTTTCCCCTGCTGCTGCAACAGCGAGGAATCCTGTGGTGAGTGTGGCAAAGACGGTGGTGTCGGGTCGAGTGCGGTGGGCGGGAGTCGACTGGGCGAAAGATGATCATGTGGTGTGTGTGGTCGACGAGGCCGGGCGGGTGGTGGAGCGGGTCACGGTGACGCACAAGGCGGCGGGGCTGGCCCGGATGGTCGGGGTGCTGGACCGGCATGAGGTGGACGCGGTCGGGATCGAGCGGGGTGACGGGCCGGTCGTCGATGCGCTGCTCGATGCGGGTCTTCCGGTGTTCGTGATTGCTCCGGGGCAGGTGAAGGCGTTGCGGGGCCGGTATGGGTCGGCGGGGAACAAGGATGACCGGTTCGATGCGTTCGTGCTGGCCGATGTGGTGCGCACGGACCGGGCTCGGCTCACGCCCCTGTGCACCGATCGGGATGACACGGTGGTGTTGCGGCGGTTGTCGAGGGCGCGTAAGGACGTGATCGGGCATAGGGTCGCGGCGGCGAACCAGCTACGGGCGCATCTGGACACCGCCATGCCCGGGACGGTCGGGTTGTTCGCGGACCTGGACTCGCCGATCAGTCTGGCGTTCCTGGCCGTGTTCACCAGCCAGGACGCCCTGGACCGGTTGACCGAGGCCCGGCTGGCCCGGTGGCTGGCCCGGCAGCGGTATTCCGGGCGGACGTCAGCGGCGGTGTTGCTGGCGCGGATCCGGTCCGCGCCCCGCGGGCCGCAGGGCCCGGCCGGGGCCGGGCTGGCAGGGATCACCGTCGCGCTCGTGGCGATCCTGCAGAGCCTCGTCGCGCAGATCAAAGCCCTCAGCACGCAGATCGGTGAGGCATTCGACGCCCACCCCGACGCGCCGATCTTCGCCGGCCTGCCGAAAGCCGGCACGATCCGCGCGGCCCGGCTTCTGGCCGAGATCGGTGACGCCCGCGGCCGGTTCCCCACCCCGAACGCGATGGCCTGCCTGGCCGGCGCCGCTCCCTCGACCCGCCAGTCCGGCCGATCGAAGGTGGTCACGTTCCGCTGGAGCGCGGACAAACACCTTCGTGACGCGGTCTGCGACTTCGCCGCCGATAGCCGCCACGCCAACCCATGGGCGGCGAACCTCTACCACCGCGCCCGCGAACGCGGCCACACACACCAGCACGCCGTCCGGATCCTCGCCCGCGCCTGGCTGACAGTGATCTGGAAATGCTGGACCACGAACACCCCCTACGAACAGGACAAACACGGCCAACTCCAACTCATACTCGACCAGAGACGTTGACACAGAGCAACTCCCGCGGGCACCGGTCGTCGCCAGCGCTCCTCCCTTCCGCTTCCGCCGTCCTCCCGCACCCCGCCCGGGCCTCGCCGGGCGCTCCGCGCCCGAAATGTCGCCATATTACCGGCGGAGTGGATCGTCCACTGTGACGATGTGAGCCCCCGGGCACGTGATTCGGTGCGAATAACGCGCTCCGGAACGCAACCGACAACCGGCATCACCCGATAGGGCGACGTTCGCCCGACCGGTTCCTATCCAGCCTCCCGAGGCGCACTGGCTTTCCTGCCGGTTGGTGGACGGCTCTTGTCTGTGGTGGCTGGGCGGCGGCCGGATCTCCTGCCGTTCAGGGCTGGCCTTGTGCGTGCCGGCCGGGCTGTCGCTGGACTGCCGCCGGTTCGGAGCGCGGGCACTATCCGCGGCCGGAATCCCGGCCGGATGGAGCATGGTGGACCGGTGTTCGCGTGAATCGGCCGCCGGTGGCCTTCGTCCGGAGTGCCTGCCGGTTGGGGGCCTCATCCGCGGGTAGATCGGCCGCCGCGGGGTCTCCGAGCGACCCGGCCGGAGAAGCCGCCGAATCCCGTCCCCGAAGCCGCGCTGGCCCCGAATGTCCCGAAGACGACAGTAAATGTGGAACCGGCTGGTGGCGGCCCCGGCCGCGACCGGGAAGGCAACCCCGCCGCTCACCGGAACACCCGGGAAAACGATGTTCCGGGTGGAATGACGCCTTGGGAGGAGGGGGCGGTTCCGATGTTGGCGGGGGGCGCACTATCGTCTTCTGCTTGTCGGAGGCGGGGACGTGGGGATGTGGGGAAACCGCCGGACGGAGGCAGGAAAACCGAAGGCGGCGCGCATGGCCCAGACGAAACGGGTGCTCGTGGTGGACGACCACCCGGTGGTGAGGCGAGGGCTGCGCGCCATGTTGGAGGGCGAGAGCTGGGTCTCCGAGGTGCTCGAGGCGGCGTCCGTCGCGGACGCGGTGCGGGAGGCGGTGGCCGGTCAGGCCGACGTGGTGGCGATGGACTTCGCGCTGCCGGACGGTGACGGGATCGAGGCTACCCGGCGGATTCTCGCGGCCCGGCCGGCGGCGCGCGTGGTGATGCTGACGATGACGGACGACCATGACGTGGTGGTGAAGGCGCTCAACGCGGGCGCGGCCGGCTTCGTGGTGAAGGACGACGATCCGGACGTGGTGATCGACGCGTTGCGTACCGCCGGGAACGGGGGTGTGGTCCTGGGGCCGTCCGTGACCGCGAGCGTGCTCGTCGGGATGGGCCGGGGCGGGGCCGCGCGTGAGTTGCCGGCGCCGTTCGACCGGCTGACGCCGCGGGAGCGGGAGATCGTGGGCCACCTGCTGACCGGGGAGCCGAACGCGGAGATCGCCCGCCATCTGACCGTCAGCGAGAAGACGATCCGCAACCAGCTCACCGCGGTCTTCGCGAAGATCGGCGTCACCGACCGGACCCAGGCGGTGCTGCGCGCGCGGGACGTGGGCATGCCCGCCGCGCACTGAGCGGCCCGCTGTAGTAGTACAGACAGCATCATGATGGCGCTCGAGATCGTTGTGGTGCTCGGTGCGGCGGTGTTGTTCTGCAACGCCGCCGCGAATCGGCTGCGCGTGGCGCCGCCGGTGCTGCTGTTGTTCACCGGCGTGCTGCTGGGCATGGTGCCGGCGTTCGGCGAGGTGCGGCTGCCGCCGGAGGTGATGCTGCTGCTGTTCCTGCCCGCGCTGCTGTACGTGGAGAGCCTCACCACGTCGCTGCGCGAGATCCGCAACAACCTGCGCGTCGTGGTGCTGATGAGCACGGTGCTGGTCGTGGTCACGGCCGGCGGCGTGGCCTGGATCGCGCACCAGCTCGGCCTGGACTGGGGTCCCGCCTGGGTGCTCGGCGCCGCGCTGGCGCCCACGGACGCGACCGCGGTCGGCGTGCTCGCGCGTGCGCTGCCGCGCCGCATGGTGACCGTGCTGCGCGCGGAGAGCCTGGTCAACGACGGTACGGCGCTGGTGCTGTACGGCGTGGCGGTCGCGGTCACGATCGGCGAGGAGACGCTCTCCCTGCCGCACGTGGGCCTGCTGTTCGCCATCTCGTACGCCGGTGGCGTGCTGGTCGGCCTGGTCGTGGCCGGCGTCGGCGTGTTCATCCGGCGGCGGCTGGACGCGCCCATGCACGAGAACATGGTGTCGCTGCTGACGCCGTTCGCCGCGTTCCTGGGCGCGGAGGCGTTCGAGGCCTCCGGCGTGCTCGCGGTCGTGGTGGCCGGCCTGGTGATGAGCCAGGTCGGGCCGCGCATGATGCGGGCGGACACCCGCCAGCAGGCGTTCTCGTTCTGGCAGCTGGCCACGTTCGCACTCAACGGCGCGCTGTTCGTGCTGGTCGGCCTGCAGATCACCGCGTCGGTACGGGACCTGCCGGCCGGCGGGCTCGCGGAGGGGCTGATCGCGGTCGGGGTGATCAGCGCCGGGGTGATCGGCGTCCGGTTCCTCTGGGGCTTCACCACGCCGTACCTGATCAGGGCCCTTGATCGTCGGCCCGGCCAGCGCGCGCGGCGGATCGGCGCCCGGGCCCGCGTGGTCACGTCCGCGGCCGGCTACCGCGGCGCCGTGTCGATGGCCGCCGCGCTCGCGATCCCGGTGGCGCTGAGCTCCGGCGCGCCGTTCCCGGACCGCGAGTTGATCATCTTCGTGGTGTCCGGCGTGATCGCGGTGACCATCGTCGTCGGCGGCCTGGCGCTGCCCGCGCTGGTGCGCTGGGCGCGGCTGCCCACGGACACCGAGGTCGAGCAGGAGACGCAGCTGGCCGAGGTGGAGGCCACCCGCGCCGCGATCGAGGCGCTACCGGAGATCGCCGAGCGGCTCGGCGTGCCCGCGCTGGCCGCGGAGCGGCTGCGCCTGGAGTACGAGCAGCACCTGAGCCGCCTGGAGTCCCGCGACAACGGCGAGTCCGAGGCGATGGACGCACTCCGGCTGGAGCTGGTCCAGTTCAAGCGTGCGGTCGTGGTCGGCCTGCGCGACGAGCGCCGCATCGACGACATCGTGCTCCGCCGGCTCCAGCTGCGCCTCGACATCGAGGAGTTGCGCCTGGCCAACCGCGGCTCGAACGATTGATGGGGGTACGGCCACGGCCGTACCCCGGGACGGGACGGCTCAGGCCGCGGGCGGAGGGGTGGCCGCCGCGCCGCCCGGCGCGGTGAGGGCCTCGCGAAGGCCGCGCACCTCGTCCGCGATCGCCAGCAGCGCGCGGACGTGCGCCTCCGCGATCAGACGGTCGCCGGCGGGATTGGCGGACGCCTCCTCCAGGATGCGGAGCGCCTCTTCGCGGTTGTTCCGGTGATCGACCATCGAAGCTCCTTAGGGCTCGTCCTCCCTCCATCCAAGCCCTTCGGTGGCCGGTACGCAGCCGGAGCGCCGATCATTTTTCGCGTCGTTCATCCCGGAAGGCCCGGCCGTCGCAGGTACAGCCACGCGTGGGCGCCGCCGTCCGCGGTGATGCGCCGGAACGCGGCCGGGTCCGGCGGTCCGTCGCCGTCCACGAGCGCGTCCCGGAACAGCGCGTCCGGCACCACGAGCGCGAACGCGGCGTCCCGGTGCTCGGCCAGCGCCGCCCGTACCGCCGCGGCCTCCAGCAGCGCGCCGAGCCCGTCCGCGGCCGGTGCGCCGCCCTCCAGCGTGCGGTGCAGCGCGAAGCGCAGCCGCGGGTGCGTGCCGGCCGCGGCCAGCGTGGTCAGCAACTCGGGCAGGTCCGTGTCCGGCGGCAGCGCGGCGTACCGGGCACCGCCGGGCGCGGGCAGCGTGCGGTGCGCGCCCAGGCCCGCCAGCACCTCCGCGGCCACGCCGCCGTCGACGTCCGGGCCGGCCGGCGCGGCGGCCAGCCACAGCGCGGTGCCGGGCGCGGGCGCGGCGGCGCCGGGCACCGGCACGGAGAAGCCCTGCGGGCGCGGCGGGCCGAGGTGACGCCGGCCGGTGCCGGTCAGGTCCGCCTCCGCGCTCAGGAAGCCGAGCAGTGTGGACACGCCGGCCGGGATCTCCAGCAGCGCGTGACCGGCCAGTTCGCGCGGCAGGTCCGGCGCGGCGCGGCGGTCGGCGAAGTGCCAGCCGAACCGGGATGTGCCGGCGCCGTCCACGGCCGCGCCCCACTCCGCGGACCGGAGCCGCCCGGCCACGGCGCGGCGCGCGCGCCAGCCGATCGGCGTGGTCGCGTCGCCGTCCGGCGGCAGGCCGAACTCGCCGGTGTCCGCGTGCACGGCGAGCGCGCGCACCGGGTCGGGGTGGCGCAGGTCGACGGCGAGCCGGGCCGCCGCGTACCGTTCGCCGCGCCGGACCGGGGGCAGGTCGAGCGGGAAGATCGCGCCGGCGAACCGGGCGCCGGGCGTGACGCGGGCGCGCAGCGGGGCGGGCAGCTCGGCGGCGGGCACCGGGTAGAGCAGTGGTCGTCCGCAGGCCGGCCGGACCGGCCCGGCCGCGGCCTGCTGTGCTGGGGATCTCGCCACCATTCGGGTGCCTCCGCGTCCGCGAGTCAGGCACCCGAGTGTGGCATCGCGCCGGACGCCGGAACAATGACCTGCGCGAATGACGGCCGAACGTCGTACCCATTCCGGCTCCCGGCCAGCATCTTCCATCGGCCACGGCGCGGCCGGGACCGTCAGGGCGTGTGTCCGGCGGATCCTCGCCGGCCTGCGGCGAGGTCCGGGCGCCGCCTGGCCGCACGTCGAACACCGGTGTGCGGACGTCCGCGCCGCACACCCGGACGACACCCGGACCTCGCCTCGGCTCGGCGAGATCCGCCAGACACGCCCTAACGCCGCAGCGTCGGCGCGAGCAGCCCGCCGGGTCCGCCGCGCCGGCCGCGCCCGCGGGACGGCGGGCCGAATCCGTCGTCGTCCTCCGCGTCCGTACCGTCGTCCGAGCGGGTCCGGCGCATCACGGTGACCAGCAGCGCGCCGCCGATCGCGGTCATCCCTACGCCGACCACGATGATCAGCGGGCCGAGCCCGTTGAAGAACGTGGTCTGCCCCTCCGCGGTGGTGAGGTCGACCCCGGCCGCTTGGTCCGCCGTCCCGGTGGCCGGTGCGTCGGTGTCGTCCTCCGCCGGGGTGCCGGTCTCGGCGGTCTCCTCATCGTCAGGGCTGGGCTCGGGTGCAACGGTGTCTTCCTCGTCTACGGTGCCGGCGTTGTCGTCCTGCTCGTCCTGCTCGTCGTCGTTCTCGCGCGCGTTGCCGGTGCCCTGGAGCACCTGGCGGATCTCGGACGCGCGGTCCAGCCGGTTACCGGCCGCGCTGAACGCCTCGCCGATGAACGCGACCCGCCCGTCCGGCGCGGTCCGGAAGAACGTGACCCGGTAGCGGACCTGGATCCGCTGGTTCTCGCAGAGCTGCGCGTTCGCCGGTACGACCGGCACGCTGGCCACCGCGTCGTCGGTGAGCTGCACCGTGTTCAGCGGGACCCAGACGTCGTTCTCGTTGACCGCGATCTCGATCTCGTCGCGTTCCAGGCCGCTGAGCTGCACGGTCATCAGCGTCTGGACGCGTACGCAGTCGTCGTCGGTGCGGGTCACCCGCAGCGTCGCCTCGCGGGGCACGTTGTCGGTCGCCAGGTCGTCGGAGATGCGCAGGTCGACCTGACCGGGTTCGGCGTGGGCGGGCGGGGCCGCCAGGACGACGCCGCCGGCCAGGCCGGCGAGCGCGGCGCCGACCCGCAGCAGCGACCAGCTTGGCCTCGCGGCCGCGCGTGTTCTGCTCGTCACGCGAAACGCCTCCTCCCCGTACGGCACGGTGCCGTCCGGTGTCCTCGTGCGGGCAGGCTCTGCGCCCCACCCGATGCGAGATACGGAGTGGCTCTCGGGAAGGTTCAAGCGTTCATACGGTCAGGCGGGTGGAAACACGACCGTAACGCGCAGTCCGCCGGATGGTCCGGGCTCGGCCGAGATCGTGCCGTCGTGGGCGGCCACGATGGCGCGGGCGATGGCCAGCCCGAGCCCGCTGCCGCCGCTGTGGTCGATCCGCTCCGTGGCCAGCCGGGTGAACGGCTCGAACAGGCGGGCCACCTCCGCGGCCGGGATCGGCACGCCGGTGTTGGTGACCGTGAGCGCGGGCCGGTCGCCCACCTCGACGTGGACGGTGCCGCCCGGCGCGTTGTACGTGATCGCGTTGTGCACCAGGTTGCGGACCAGCCGCTCCAGCAGCACGCCGTCCCCGTTCACGGTCCGCAGCCGCAGCGCCGGCACGAGCGTCACCGACCGTTCCGCGGCCGACGCCTCGTGCGCGGCGAGAACCGCGTCCGCGATCTTGTCCAGCCGCTCCGGCCGCCGCCCGGCCAGCCCCTGATCGGCCTGGCTGAGCACCAGCAGGCCCTCGATCAGCCGCTCGTTGCGCGTGTTCGCGGCCAGCAACTGGCTGGCCAGCAGCGCGGACTGCTCCGGGGTGAGCGGCACGGCCATGCCCACCTCGATCAGCGTGCGCTGCAACGCCAGCGGCGTGCGCAGCTCGTGCGAGGCGTTCGCGGCGAACCGGCGCTGTCCCTCGTAGCCGGCCGCGATCCGGTCCATCATGGTGTCCAGCGCGCGGCCGAGCCGGGCCAGCTCGTCCCGGGTGCGGCGCGGCGGGCGGATGCGGTGGCCCAGGTTCTGCGGGCCCACCTGCGCGATCGCCGGGACGATCCGGCGCAGCGGCAGCAACACCCAGTACGCCAGGAGCGGGAAGCCCAGCGCGTAGACGGCCAGGGTGGCGAGCAGCGGCGCGAACGCCCTGATCGGCAGGAACCGCTGCGCCTGCGCGCACAGGTTGGTGACGTCGTCGTACTCGTTGTTGCCGTAGAAGGTGTTCAGGCAGTTCGCGTCCAGCGCCTGGAACGGCGTCGGTAGCCGCCACCAGTTCGTGTGGATGATCGCGGTCAGCAGGATCAGCCCGGTGCAGAGCAGCATCAGCCGCCACCGTACGGTCATCGCCCGATCCGGTATCCGGTGCGCGGCACCGTGTGCAGGATCGCCGGCTCACCCAGCTTGCGGCGCAGCGTCATCACCGCCACCCGGATCACGTTCGTGAACGGGTCGGTGTGCTCGTCCCACACCTGTTCCAGCAGGTCCTCCGTGGTGACGGTCTGCCCGCGCGCCCGCATCAGCGCGTGCAGCAGCGCGAACTCCTTCGTGGTCAGCCCCAGCGGCCGGCCGTCCCGGCTCGCGGTGCGGGTGGCCACGTCGACCACGATCCCGTCCTGCTCCAGCACCGGCGGCAGCGCCGGCGCGGTACGCCTGCCCAGCGCCCGCACCCGCGCCACCAGCTCCGCGAACGCGAACGGCTTCGTCAGGTAGTCGTCCGCGCCGAGCCCGAGCCCCTCCACCCGGTCGTAGACGCCGACGGCCGCGGTGAGCAGCAGCAACCGGGTCTCCGGCCGCTCCCGGACCGCCCACCGGCACACGTCGTCCCCGGACCGGCCCGGCATGTCCCGGTCCAGCACCGCGACGTCGTAGCGGTTCACCGAGAGGCGCTCGTGCGCGCCGTCGCCGTCGTAGCAGACGTCCACCGCCATCGCCTCGCGGCGCAGTCCGAGCGCCACCGTGTCGGCGAGCAGCCGTTCGTCGTCGGCCACCAGTACCCGCACCGTCGTCACTTCCCGTTCCGTGTTCGATCAATGACAAGCATGTCAGAGGTCCCGGACCCACACGTCGTCCATGCGCTCCCCGGGTCCGAACAGCCGCTGCCAGGTCACCGGCCCGCCGAGCACCAGCGGTCCGAGAACGGCGGGTTCTCCGGGTGCCGCACCGCGTGCGCGCCGTGGCTGAGCAGCCACCGGGACCAGGTGTGGTCCGCCGGCACCCGCGGCGTGAGCGGGCCGTTCGGATCAGCCAGGTAGCGGCCCCCGACCGCCGCCACGTCCGGCGCGGGCGCCGCGGCCGGTACGCGGGCCGGCGCCTCGACGGCTGCTGCGCTCATGGCCGCCGAACATACGGACGGCCCGATAAGCCCGAGATAAGCTCGCGGTCAGACCCGGGTGGCCGGGCGCGGTCTCCGGGCCGCCAGCGCGTTCAGTCCCACGCCCCAGATCAGCGCGACCACCGTCCACCGTGCCCAGCCGGTCGCGTCCATCTCGCCGGAGAGCAGCGATTCCGCGACTGGGAACGGGGTGACCCACGCCGCCAGCGGCGCCGCCGGACCGGCCAGCGAGAGCAGAACCGACAGCCCCAGCGGTACGACGATGGTGGCGAGGCAGGCGAGCCAGGCCGGCCTGATCAGCACGCCGAGTCCGGTGCCGGTCAGGTTCGCCACGCACTGCACCAGCACGCCGCCGAGCAGGATCACGCCGGCGCCCGCCCACGGATCCGGCGCCGCCGAACCGGCCACGGCCGCCGCGACCACGGCCACCAGGTCGCCGAACAGCCCGGCCGACACCCCGGCGACCACGGCCGTGCGCACGTCCCGGCCGAGCAGCACGCCCAGGAACGGCAGCACCACCGACATGATCAGATGCGTCGGGTACGCCACGGCGGCCAGCGTGCGCTCGCCGGGCGGCAGCGCCACCGTCACCACGACCCCGACCAGCACGCCGATGAGCAGCGTGACCGCGACGATCCACCGCCGAGCCCCGGTCTCGAACATCCGCCCATGATGGCGGACCGCCCGCGGCTGGGCCAGACCGTTTTCCCGGTCAGCCTCCGGCGGCCCGGTACGCCTTGCCCGCCTCGGTCGGCGTGGTGGCGTCCCGGTAGAGGCCGTAGTCGACGGAGTCGCCGACCGCGGGCAGCGAGAACCAGGCGTACCGCTCCACATACGGCGCGGCCTCGAGCGCGCGCGTCGAGTTCGTGATGAACGCCGTGATCTGCGCGGTGCTCGGGAACCGGGGCGTGCCGGTGAAGTTCATCAGGCCGTACTCGGTGATCCAGATCGGCAGTCCGTAGCGGCGGTGGACGGCCTCGACGTACCCCATGAACTGGCCGGCCGCCGCGTCGCTGAAGTCCGCGCCGTACCAGTGCAGCGTGATGAAGTCGACCCGCAGGTTGCGCTGCCGGGCGCCGGTCATGAAGCGGTCCAGCCACCCGTTCGGGGTGTCCGCGCCGTAGGCGACCGCCGGGCTGCCCAGCCGCATGCCGGTCTGCTGGAGCGCGGGCCACAGGTCGAGCGCCTGCTCGACGCTCATGTTCGCCTGCTCGGCCAGGTCCGGCTCGTTGAAGCCGAGCAGCGTGGTCCCCTCGGACCTCGCCTTGGCCAGGTTCGGCGCGGTGGCCACGTTCTCGTCCCAGATCATCGGTACGTACTCGGCGTCGGCCGGCATCTGGTCGTTGTTCGTACCCCAGTTGTAGTACCAGGAGACGCCGACGTCGTCGATCGCGCCGGCGAGCCCGGGGAACTCCCAGGTGCTCACGCCCTTTTTCGCCACCGTGCCCGGCTGCGCCGTCGTCCGCCACACCTGGGCCGGGTCGCCGGTGCACGCCCAGATCCGCAGCCGGGTGCCGCCCGCGTCCAGGCACTTGCCGGAGCCGGCGTTGACCACCTCGGTGCCGCGCACGGCCCACGCCTGCGCGCCCGTGCCGTTGCAGGTGTAGAGCTGCACCGGTGCCCCGTCCGCCTGGGACGCCCCGGCCACGTCGAGGCACTTGCCCAGCGCCCGGACCGTCCGCCCCTCGAAGCTCCACTGCTGCGCCGCCGTGCCGTTGCAGTCCCAGAGCCGCACGGCCGTGCCGTCCGCCGGGTTGGCCCCCGCGACGTCGACGCACCGTCCGCCCGGCCCGGTGATCGGCCCGCCCTGCGCGGCCAGCGCGTTCGTGATCCCGAGCACTCCCAGCCCGGCCACGACCACGCCGGGCACCACAACGGCCAACACCCTCCGCACAGACATGACGGCACCGTACCGCCGCGTCCGCGAATGCGGGAGAGCGCTCTCTGATGATGGGGATTTCCCCCGCGACGGCGGCCGGGCCGGGCGGCCTAGCGGCGGCGGGCCAGGTGGGCGATGAGGTCGGCGTCGAGGTCGACGGTCGGCGGCAGCACACCGGCGATGCGGTCGAAGACCTGCTCCCGGCGCCGGTCCGGTAGTTGCAGGTAGGCCGAGATCGTGGACAGGTGGCCGAGGTAGTGCGCGGCGGTCACGGTCAGGCGGCGCGGGATCGTCTCCTGGCGGACGTCGGTGAACAGGCCGGAGCGCTCCAACTCGGTGCCGGGCCACTGCATCGCCCGCTCCGGCGGCGTGCCGTCCGGCGACGGGACCTCGTCGGTGTCCAGGTAGGGCGCGCGAGCCGCGCTCACCGCCCGCTCCACGGCCGGGTCGGCCAGCCGGACCGGGCCGCCGATCGAGGCGAGCACGCCGCCCGGCGCCAGCAGCGCGGCCATCCGCTCCCAGCGGCCCTCCGGACGCGTCCAGTGCAGCGCCGCCGCCACGTAGACCAGCCCGAACGTCTCGCCGAGCGGCAGGTCCTCGAACGCGGCGCGCACGGTGCGGACGCCGGCGGGCACGTGGCGGCGCAACTCGGCGAGCATCGCCTCGTCCGGCTCGGTCGCGGTCACGGCCAGGCCGGGGCGGGCGAACAGGCGGGTCGCCTTGCCGGTGCCGGCGCCGATCTCCAGGGCGGTCCGGATCGGGCCGCCCGCATACGTCGTGACCAGCGTGAACAGCTCCTCCGGGTAACCCGGGCGGAATTGCTCGTACGCCTCCGCCACCGACCCGAAGCTCAACGCCCGCACCGACATACCGGGCATCCTGCCACGCCGGCCCGGCCCCGGCGTACCGCATTATTCACCTGGAGCCGCTACGGAGTTGACCTCTTAGGCGTACATGACCCCTCACCGAACGTACTGATCACGCACTATCCTCATCGGCATGTCGTTGCTCGAGGCTCGTTTGGCGGCGCTCGGTGAGCTGTGGGCGGTGTGGGCGGCCCACGGACGCGACCTGGACGCCGCCCGCTGGACCCGCCCGACCCGGCTGGAAGGCTGGGACGTCAAGGCGCTCTTCGCCCACCTGGCCGCGTGGCCGCACGGGTTCGCGCACATGCTCAACCTGGTCCGGCCGGACGAGCCCACCCACCCCACCGCCACCGCGCTGCTGCGCGACCTCAACCGGCCCGGCGGCCTGGCCGCGCTCCAGGCGCCGCGCGTCGCGCAGGGCGCCCGGGACGCCTCCCAGCAGTACACGACGGAGCAGCTCACCTCCGCGTTCGCGGAGATCGGGCCGGCCGCGATCGAGGGCGCGCGCAGGCTCGGGCCGGTCGTGGTCGACTACTTCGGCATCGCCCGCCTCACGCTGGCGGAGGCCGCGGGCATCGGCGTGGTCGAGTCCACGGTGCACCTGCTCGACCTGCAGCGCGCGCTCGGGCGCGAGCCGTCCGTACCCGAGTCGGGCCTGACCCAGACCACGGAGATCCTGGCCGCGATCCCGTCGCCGATCGCGTTCATCGAGGCCGCCACCGGCCGCGGCGCCGGCACGCTGTTCCCGCTCGTCTCCTGACCGGCGTGGGCTTCCGGGCGTTCTGGCTCGCGCAGACGCTGTCGGTCGCCGGCGACTCGTTCTCCCTGATCGCCGTGCCGCTGCTGGTCCTCGGCGCGACCGGCTCGGTCGCCATGATGGGCCTGCTCACCGCCGCGGCCGGCGTCGCCACCGTGGTGGCCGGCGCGGTCGCCGGCGTCGTCGTGGACCGGGTCGACCGCCGCCGGCTGCTGATCGGCTGCGACCTGGCCCGGTGCGTGCTGCTGGCGACCGTACCGCTGGCCTGGCTCCTGCCGGAACCACCGATCCACCTGCTCTTCGCGGTACTGCCGGCGTGCGCCGCGATCGGCATGTTCTTCCAGGTCGCGGCCGTCACGGCGGTCCGCGGCCTGGTCGGCCCGGACGGCGTCACCCGGGCGAACGGCCGGATCTACGCGTCCACCGCGCTGGCGTCCGTGCTGGGCCCCGCGCTGGCCGGCACCGTGTCCGCCCAGCTCGGTCCCGCCGCCGCGATCGCGGCCGACGCCGCCACGTTCGCGGCCTCCGCCGCCTGCCTGCTGGCGGTACGGCTGGCGCCGGTCCCGGCATCCGTGCGCGGCCGATGGCGGGACGAGTTCTCCGCCGGCGCCCGCTTCCTGCTCCGCCACCCGGTGCTGCGCCCGCTGACCGCGCTGCTCACCGTGTTCCTGCTGTTCACGTTCGGCCTGACCGACGTGGTCATCTACCGGTTGAAGTCCGGCCTGGACGCGCCGGACGCCGTCGTCGGCCTGGTGCTCGGCGCCGGCGCGGTCGGTACCGCGCTCGGCGCGCTCGCCGTCGCCCCGCTGCGGCGGCGGCTCGGCTTCGGCGCATGCTGGATCGGCAGCACCGCCATGTGCGCCGGGGCCGTGCTCGGCCTGGCCGTCGCGTCGTCCGTGCCGGTGGTGTGCGCGCTGGTCACGCTGTACTTCGCGAGCCTGAGCATCGGCGGCATCTGCTCGATGTCACTGCGCCAGCAGGTGACGCCGGAACACCTGCTCGGCCGCGTCACCTCCGCGTTCTGGACCATCCACTTCTCGCTCGGACCGCTCGGCGCTGCGGCCCTCACCGCGCTCGCCGCCCGCTTCGGCACCGCCACCGCCTTCACCGTCGCCGGCGCCGGCACCCTCGCCCTGGCCGCGACCGCCCTCACCACCCCGGTCCGCGCCTCCCGCCCGGAACGGCCGGCGTAGCGATCCGGGCGTCGGTCCGCCGGGCGAATCGGTAGCCATCCCACGATCAGCCGGTCGATCGTGATCTTGCGGTCGCGGCGCGCCATCCACCTCGGTCGCTGCCGGATGCCACGCGACACGCGTCACGTGGGCCGGCCGACGGCGGGAGCCGCGTGGTCTTCGCCGCCACGCCGGGACCGGCTCCGTCGCCGCGGGCGCAGCGGAGCGCCAGCGGAGTCGGAGCCCGCGGCGAGGTTTGCCCGCGGGAGCATGCGGAACCGGGCCACGCCGGAAGCGGGAAGATCGTGAACGTGGTTCTCAGGCCCTGGCGTCGTACGCGGTGCGGTTGGTGGCGACCTCGTCCATGTGGGTCTGGGCCCACAGTTTGAGGCCGCGCATCAGCCGGTGCAGGGAGAGCCCCAGGTCGGTCAGCTCGTAGGAGACCGTGACCGGGACGGTCGGGGTGACCGTGCGGGTGATCAGGCCGTCGCGTTCCAGCGAGCGCAGGGTCTGGGTGAGCATCTTCTGGCTGACGCCGGCCAGCAGGCGGGACAGCTCGGAGTAGCGCATCGGGGCCGGGTCGCCCTGGCAGTCCGGGCCGCTGCCGAGCGCGGAGAGGATCAGCGCGACCCACTTGCCGGAGATCCGCTCGAGCAGTTTGTGGCTGGGGCAGACGGCCAGGAACGCGTCGTAATCGATCTTCGCCTGGGCGCGCTGCGCCGCGGCCGTCATCGTCGCCATCGGCTCGCTCCTCCTACCGGTGGGTGGGTTACGCACCTGGAGGTGCCTACTTCCCGATGGAAAGTTACCACCCGATAGTGGAGTGGAATCATCCGTTCGAGATCAATGAGGTACGCACGATGTCCCACTCCCTGCCCGGCGGCACCTGGACCCTCGGGGATCTGACCGTGACCCGGTTCGGCTACGGCGCCATGCAGCTCGCCGGACCGTGGGTCATGGGGCCGCCCGCCGACCGGGACGGCGCGCTCGCCGTGCTCCGCGAGGCCGTGGCGCTCGGCATCACCCACATCGACACCGCGGACGCGTACGGGCCGCGCGTCACCAACGAGCTGATCCGGGAGGCGCTGCACCCGTACCCGGAGTCGCTGCACATCGTCACCAAGGTCGGCGCGACGCGCGACGCCCGGGGCGGCTGGCCGCCGGCGCGGGACCCGGAGAGCCTGCGCCGGGCCGTCCACGAAAACCTGGACAGCCTCGGCCTGGACGTGCTCGACCTGGTCAACCTGCGGCTCGGCAACGCGGAGGGCCCGCGGCCCGAGCCGATCGCCGAGGCGTTCGAGACGCTGGTCGCGCTCCAGCGGGACGGGCTGATCCGGCACCTGGGCGTGAGCAACGCGACGCCGGAGCAGGTCGCGGAGGCGCGCCGGATCGCGCCGATCGCGTGCGTGCAGAACATGTACAACCTGGCACACCGGACGGACGACGCGCTGATCGACTCGCTCGCCGCGGAGGGCATCGCGTACGTGCCGTTCTTCCCGCTCGGCGGCTTCAGCCCGGTGCAGTCCGCGGCGCTGTCCGCGGTGGCGGCCCGGCTGGGGTCCACGCCGATGTCGGTGGCGCTGGCCTGGCTGCTGCGGCGCTCGCCGAACATCCTGCTCATCCCCGGCACCTCGTCCGTCGCCCACCTGCGGGAGAACGTCGCGGGCGCGGCGCTCACGCTCTCCGCCGAGGACCTGGCCGAGCTGGACACGATCGGCCGCTGACCGCGGTCAGCCCGCGGCCACGGCCGCGATCGCGGCGATCGGCCGGTGCGGGTCGTCCGCGGGCCGCCGCTGGTGCGCGACCTCGGTGAAGCCGGCCCGGGCCAGCCGCGCGGACATCGCCGCGACCGGCCCGCGATAGGCGGTCGTGACCTTGTGGTCGAACGCGGCGACCTCGTCACCGTCGAAGAACCCGACCACCAGCGACCCGCCCGGGGCCGTCACCCGCCGCAGCTCGGCGAGCACGTCGTCGAGCTCCGGCGGCGGCACGTGGATCAGCGAGAACCAGGCCAGGATGCCGGCGACCGAATGGTCCGCCGCGTCCAGCCGGTCGAGCGTGCCGAGCCGGTACCGGCCGTCCGGGTACGCCGCGCGGGCGTGCTCGATGAACTCGGGCACCAGGTCGATCCCGGTCGCGTCCGCGCCCAGCGTACGCAGGTGGTCGGTGAGGTGCCCCGGCCCGCAGCCCAGGTCGAGCACGGTGCCGCGGGTGCCGCCCAGGTGCCGCGCGATGAAGGCGAGATCGTCGGGGTGCACCCGCTCCCGGCTGCCGAACAGGTCGATGTAGAGATCCGCGACGGCGGCGTACGACCGCCGCACCTGGTCCGTGTCCACCGCCGCGACTATAGACGCCGGTAGACCGCGACGGTGGCGCCGTGCACCCGGTACAGCCCGGTCCGGTGGAACTCCGCGCGGAGCACGGCCGCCGCGCGCGGCTTGTGGACCAGCGGGTCCTCGCGACGGGTGGACGCGACCACGAACCAGACGCGGGGGACGCCGGCCAGCCGCGCGGCCACGTCCGGGTGCTCCACCGCGGTCAGCCGCCCGGCCTGCCCGGCGGTCCGGGCCAGCAGCACGTCGGCCGGCCGGCCCGGATCGCCCCGGTAGTAGTAGTCGACGCCGGCCCGCAGCGCGCGGTTGTCGTCCTGGTAGAGGATGGCGTCGCCGGGCCGGTCCCGGTCCGCGATCAGGCGGGTCAGCGCGCGGTAGTCGGCGCCGTTCTTGGCCAGGTCGGTGCGCTGGTGGCGGTGCGCGGGCCAGGCGACGGCGACCAGCACCGCGAGCACCACCGCGGCGTGCGCCCGGACCGCGGCGCGCGGCAGCGGCCGGCCGGCGAGCGAGACGACCGCGGCCGCGCCGAGCAGCGCCAGCGGCGGCAGCACGACCAGCAGGTAGCGCGGCACCCACAGCGGCCCGGCCAGCAGCGAGTACGCGGCCAGCGCGACCGGCGGCGCCGCGCACAGCGCGATCAGCTCCCACCGCCGGGACCGCCACCCGGCGGCCAGGACCAGGCCGATCAGCAACCACGCCACGGCCGCGGAGCCGACGACGCCGGCGGGGGAGCGGTGCAGCGCCGCCACGGACAGCGGCTTGATCCAGGCGACCTGCCCGGCCTGCTGGCCCGCGCCGGCCAGCACCAGCGGTGCCAGCAGCACCAGCACGGCGGCGGTGGTCAGCGCGAACGCCCGCAGGTGACCGCGGTCGCGCAGCACCACGATCAGCGCGTGCGCGGCCAGCACGGACACGCCGACCAGGTGGCTGAGGCCGAGCAGCAGTACGGCGGTGCCGTACCCGAGCCACCGCCACCACGCGGGCCGCCGCAGCGCGCCGAGGAGCAGCAGCAGCGACAGCGCGGAGAAGAGCACGCCGAACGCGTACGGGCGGGCCTCCGCGGCGTACCGGAAGGAGTTGGGCATGATCACCAGCAGGAGACCGGCGGTCAGCCCGGTGAGCGGCGTGAACAGCCGGCGGCCGAGCTCGCCGGTGAGGCCCGCGGCCAGCGACATCGCCACCACCTGCGGCAGCCGCAGCGCGGCCTCGGACGTGCCGGCCAGCCCGGTCCAGACGTGCATGAGCAGGTAGTACGGCCCGATCACGGCGTCCACGTGGCGCATCAGCGCCCAGATCTGGGCCGGCGTGCGCGCGGCGATGTCCGCGGTGGCGACCTCGTCCCAGCTGAAGCCGGGACCGGTGATCCCGGCGAACGCGGTGACGAACAGCAGCACCGCGGGCACCACGCTCGGCGCGCAGACTCGGGCGTGACGCATCAACCGAGAACCCCTTACATGACACGCCGCCAGGCGTCGATGATCTGGACGACGCGCATGCCCTCGGACAGGTACAGGCCGAGCGCGGGCCGCCGCGGATCGGTGTCCACGTGCAGGATCGTGCCGGACCAGCCGTCCCGGGCGTCCTCCGCGAACGCGTGCCGCAGCAACCATCGTCCCAGCCCGCGGCCCTGAAACGCGGGATGCACGCCGAGCAGCCGCAGGTAGCCGCACTTCTCGTCCGGAACGAACTGGGTGGACCGCAGCGTCAGCCCGGCCGGCTCACCCGACTCGGTGTAGAGCACGTTCAGGAACGACCAGTCGTGCGTGCTGCCGGCCTCCAGGTTCGCCACCCAGCCGTCGAACTCGCGGCGCACGTGCCCGTAGTGATCGTGGAACGCCGCCTCGCGCGTCGCGTGCGCATCCCGCCGGACCCGCTCCGACTCCGCACCGTTCTTCAAGACATATCCCGGCGGTACGTCCGGCAGCGCCCGCCGGCCGGTGTGCGCGATGCGCAGCCGGTGGTAGACGGTGCCGACCTCGAACCCGTACCCGGCCAGCCGCCGCCCGGTCGCCGCGTCCTCCCGGTACACGCCCGCGGCCACGGTCACCGACGGCCACCCGCGCTCCCGCCCGATCTCGGCCGCGCGCGCCCGCACGGCCGCCCACAGCCAGTCCGCGACCTCGCCGTCCAGCGTGAACACGTCCACGTCCACGATGCCGCCGTCCCCGGTCGGCCACGCCCACGCCCAGCCCACCGCCGCGCCGTCCGCCCCCAGGACCAGCCACGTGTCACGGCTCAGGTCCCCGTCCGGCGAGCGCAGATCATCCTGGACCTCCTCGAGCGTGTAGTCCACCCGCCCGATCCGGCTGCGCTGCACCGCCGCGATCAGCCCGTGGATCGCCTCCGCGTCCGCCTCCGTGGGCGGCCGCACCTCGTACCGTCCGGAAAGGTCTGTCATGGAATCCCACCCACCAGCTTCCCCACATGATGACGAACGATGCCGAGCATGAACTCCCGGTCCGGAAAGTCGCCGTCCAGCAGCCGCAACGGGCCCGCCACCAGCGACAGCTCGTGTGCCGTGCGATAGAGGGCGAGCCGTGCCGGGTCGAGGCCCGGCACGCGCAGCCGGTCGGCGCGGTCACCGAACCGGATCTCCAGGAACGCGTGCTCCCACTCCGCGTCCAGGAACATCAGGCCCTCGATGTCGATGATCACCGGCTCGCCGCCGTCCGCGATCAGCACGTGGTCCGGGCCCAACTCGCCGTGGACCAGCGTGTATCCGCCGCGCGGCGGCACCGCGCGGGCCAGTTCGTCCAGGCGTGCGGCGAGCGCGTCGCGGACCGGCCGGAGTTCGGGACGCCGCGCGGCCGCCTCCGCGAGATCGCGGTGCGCGGCGGCGGTGATCGCCCCGACGGCCGTCGGGGCGGCCGTGAACGGCGCGGACACCCGGCCGAACGCGGGGGAGCGGGTGGCGTGCATGCGGCGCAGCGAGTCGGCCAGCCGGTCGAGGACCGGTTCCGCCGCGGCCGGATCACGCGCGATCAGCGCCTCCAGCGTGCCGCCGGCCACGTCCTCGACCAGCGCGGCCTCGCCGTCCAGCAGCGTGCGCGAGGCGTCGAAGGCCAGGATCTCGACGGTACGCACGCCCGCGCCGCTCAGCGCCGCGTGCGCGGACCGGAACAGCTCGGGCCCGCTGGCCTCACCGAACAGCACGGGCGCACCGCCGGCCGGTGCCGGCCAGTGGTTCTCCGCGGGCGACCAGAGGTAGAGGACGACGGTCCGGCCGTCCGGCAGCGTCAGGCGGTACGCGCCCTTCTTGGTGCCGCCGCGCAGCCGGGTGACCTCGACGGGCTCGGCGCCGAGATGTCGCCGGGTGAAGGCGGTGAGGCGGGGGGCCTCGGTGAACGTCCGCACCCGGCGACCCTAGCGTCAGGCGGTGGCGCACGTCCCGGGATTTGTCCGCGGCTCGACCCGGTCGGCCACGGTGTGCAGCGCCCGGGCGATCGCGCGGCGGGCGCCGGCCGCGCGCGGGGTGCGGGACGGCCGGTCGGGGCGGATCGGCGCGCCGGGCTGGGCGGAGGTCACGTCGCGCATCATCGCGTTCAGCGCCATGTTCATGCCGAGGGCGTCGGTGGTGTCCATGTCAGTTCCTCCCGTCGAGGGCCGGGCCGGTGCTGGCCCGGACGATGAGCTCGGTGGGGAGCGCCACGCGGCGCCCCTCCGCGGTGGCCGGCGGGTCGAGCAGCAGCTCACCCGCGATGCGGCCCTTCTCCTTGGCCGGCTGGCGGACCGTGGTCAGCCCGGCCTCGGCCGCCTGCGGGATGTCGTCGAACCCGATCACCGACACGTCCCGGCCGGCGCGCAGGCCGCGGGCGCGCAGCGCGTCCAGCGCGCCGAGCGCGATCACGTCGCTGAACGCGATCAGCGCGGTCGGGCGGTCCCGGCGGTCGAGCGCCCGTGCGGCGCCGTCCAGCCCGGCCTCCCGGCTGTTGCCCGCCACGTTGATGATGGTGACCTCGTCCCAGTCCAGGCCCGCCTTCTCCCAGGCCTGCTGGTAGCCGCGCATGCGCTCGCGATCGCCCTGATAGGACACGTCCTCCGGGCCGCGGACCGGCGTGGTCAGCGGGCCCAGGGCCGGGTGCAGCAGGTCCGCGATGATCGCGACGCGGTGGTGGCCCAGCGCGGTCAGGTGCGCGCCGGCCGTGCGGGTGGCGGCCACCTCGTCGACGCCGGCCGCCAGCATCTCCGGGTCGGTGGCGTGCAGTTCCGTGCCGACCACGGGCAGCCCGCGCTCCAGGATCGCCTGCCGCGCCGGGTGCCCCTCGGCCACGCAGAACACGCAGAAGCCGTCGACCGCCGCGTTGCGCACGGCGGCGCGCGCCGCGTCCGCGTCGTCCGGGATCGGGATGAGCAGCAGGCCGGTGGAGTGCCGCTCGGCGGCGAGCGACAGCCCCTGCAGGAAGCGCACCGCGAACGGGTCCTTGAACGCGTAGGACAGCACGTCCGTGAAGAGCACGCCGATCGCGCCGGCCCGGCCGCGGCGCAGCGAGCGCGCGGTCGGGTTCGGACCGGCGTAGCCGAGCCGGCGGGCCGCGTCGAGGATGCGCTCGCGCAGCTCCGGGGAGAGCTGGTCGGGGCGGCCGTAGGCGTTGGAGACGGTGCTCCGGGAGACGCCCACCTCGTCCGCGACGGTCTGCAGCGTCGGCTTCACGCCGCGCCTCCTCTGTATCGATCCAGTGGCGCTCTAAATCGATACAGTACGCGCGTCGGCGTACCCCTTCAAGAGGTTTTCTGGATCGATGCAGAAAGTCCCGCGACCCATCGTCCGGCGGGCCGGGCGGGCCTGACATGATCGGGCGATGACCGTGACCGCCCCGGAGACGACCACTGTGGACAGATTGGCCCGCGTGATCACCGAGGTGCTGGCGCCGACGATCTGGGCCGTGACCATGCCGTTCGTCTTCGCGATCGAGCAGACCCGGTCGCTGTCGGGTGTCTGGTGGGCGCTGCTGGCCTGCATACCGTGCGCGCTGATCCCCTACGGCATCGTCCGGTACGGCGTGGTGCGCGGCACGCTCACCGACCACCACATCGGACGCCGCGAACAGCGTCGCACCCCGCTGCTGCTGGCCATCGCCTCCGTCCTCGCCGGCCTGATCCTGCTCTGGCTGCTCAAGGCGCCGAGCCACCTGATCGGCGTCATCGTGCTCATGCTCGGCGTGCTCACCCTCGTCATGCTCAGCAACCTGGTCTGGAAGCTGAGCGCGCACGCCGCCGTCGCCGCCTCCTCCTCCACCGGCCTGATCTGGCTGTTCGGCCCCGCGCTGCTGCTGGTGCTGGTCCCGGTGGTCGCGGCCGTCGCCTGGTCCCGCGTCCGGCTGGCCGACCACACCTGGCTCCAGGTCGCGGCCGGCACCGCCGGTGGCGCCGCCGTCGCCGTGCTCCTCGGCCCACTGTTCTTCTGAGCGTTTCCGTCGTACCCGCCGGGCGCTCCGCGTGATCGAGGGCGACGCGACCGGAGCACGGCCTGCGGATCGGCGGCGCCGGTCCGCCGATCCGGTACGACGCGGTCACGCGCTGCCTTCAGGCGCCGGGCGGCGAGGCGCGGATCGGCCGCGGCCGGTGGGAGCTGATCGGGCTGTCATCGTCCACGACTACGGACAGTGATTGAATGACAGCGCGTGCCCGGTGTACGGGGACGTGAGCAGGCTTCTACAGTGCTTGTCGTGACCACGGAGAGCCCCGCGAGCGTCGAGATCGAGATCGAGGTGGAGGTCGAGCACCCCGCCGAGCGGGTCTGGCGTGCGCTCACCGAGCCGCGCCTGCTCCGCCAGTGGTTCGCCGAGACCGACCTGAAGCCGCGCGTCGGCGCGTTCTTCCAGCTGTCCGGCACCGACCTGCCCGGCCTGCAGCCGGACCCGACGGCCGAGCGGCCGGACGAGGGCTCGACGGTCGAGGGCGAGGTCGTCGGCGTCGAGCCGGGGGAGCGGCTGGTGCTGTTCCTGCACGGGCCCGGTCTGGTGTCCCGGCTCCGCTGGGAGATCACGACGGTCGAGGACCAGCGGACCCGGATCATGCTGCACCAGTCCTGGCGCGAGGGCGCCGGGTCCGAGGCGGAGCTGGCCGACAAACGCATCGCGTACGAGACCGCGCTCGCCCAGCCGCTCGCGGCCGTGCTCGACTGGCTCGCGTTCGGCGACGTCGACCTGGAGGGCATGCGCGGCCGGCGCGGCCCGGAGACCGTCATCCTGCCGCGGCTCAGCGTGGCGCGGCTGCGCAGCGCCCGGGTGCCGCTTGCGCTGGCCGCCCTGGCCGTGGTCGTCGGCCTGGCCGCGGTCACCGCCGGCATCCTGTGGGGACGCGGCGGGGACGACGGCGACGTGGCGGCCGAGCCCGGCGTCCCGAACATCACCTCCTCGCCCGCGCCGCTGCCGTCCGCGAGCGGCGCGCCGCCGATGACGTCGTCGACCAGCACCGCGCTGCCCGCGCCCGGGCCCACCGGCACGCCGCCGCCCGCCGCGGACGTGCTGCTGCCGACGCTGCCGCCGCGGGCCACGCCGACCGCGTCCGCGTCGCCGCCCCCGGAGGACGTGCTCTCGGCCGCGTACGCCACGGACGCGGACTGGGCGTTCGGCTACCGCGGCAAGATCTCCCTGAGCAACCCGGGTACGGTGCAGAACGGCGCCTGGACGGTCGTGATCACGCTGAAGAGCCCGATCGCGGTGACCAAGGCGGACGGCGCCACCTTCACCCAGTCGGGTGAAAACGTCACGTTCACCCCCGCGCCCGGCGTGTTGCCGGTGGGCGCGGCCGGCGGGACCGCCTCGTTCACGTTCGAGGCCGACCTCAAGGGCGCGCTGTTCAGCGACCGTGAGCCGACCGCCTGCACGATCAACGGGCGGGCGTGCAGCGGGGTCTGATGCGTCATCCACTTAGGGTGATCGCATGACGGAACCCACGTACCTGAGTCCGTTCGTTCTGCCGGTCACGCCGGTGGCGCCGGAGCGGCGCGACCCGATCGACCTCTACCTGCCGGCCGGCGACGGCCCGCACCCCGCGGTCGTCCTCGTGCACGGCGGCCCGATCCCGCCGGAGATGCGGCCGTCCCCGCGCCACTGGCCGGTGTTCCAGGGGTACGGCGCACTGGTGGCGTCCCGCGGCGCGGTCGGCGCCGTGGTCGACCACCCGCTGACCACGCCGGCCGACTACCCGGTCGCCGCGGCCGCGCTCGCCGACGCGATCGAGACCGTCCGCGCCGACCCGCGCGTCGACGGCGAACGGATCGCGGTCTGGTACTTCTCCGGCGGCGGCCTGCTCGCCGCCGACCTGCTGCGCGAGCCCCCGTCCTGGCTGCGCTGCGCCGCGCTCAGCTACCCGCTGCTGGAGCCGTTCCCCGGCATGGAGGTCGACCCGGCGTTCCGCCCGGCCGAGGCGGTCGCGTCCGCCGGCGAACTGCCGATCGTGCTGGTCCGCGCGGGCCAGGAACACCCCTTCATCGCGGGTACGGTGGCCACGTTCGTCACCGCGGCGCAGGCGTCCGGCGCCGACCTGCGGATCATCGACGTGCCGAACGGCCGGCACAGCTTCGACATCGTCGACGACACCGACGAATCCCGCGCCGCGATCGACGCCGCGGTCACCACGGTGCTCGCCGCGCTCGCGGGCCGCTGACGTCTCCGCCCTCGATTCCGGGACGCCCCCGGCGGGATTCCCGCCGGGGGCGCCTTCATCGGTGCTCGCGGCCGCCGCCTCCTCCGGGCGGGGTCGCGGAAGCCGGGTGCCGGGCCGGCGAAGACCGCCTCGAAGAGGGCGCGGTGTTCGGCGGCGATCCGGACCTGGTCGGCGGCGAGCCGGCCGCGCAGCAGCGCGGCGGCCCGCTCGTGATCACACCACGTCCGGCCCGGCCAGTTCCGCCAGCCAGTCCGGGACGGCGGTGGCGACGTCGTCCGCCACCGGCAGCGCGGCGTCGCGCAGCCCCCGCCGCCAGGACATCGCGCGGGACACCCGGGTCACGCGGCCGGCCAGCGTCGCCGCCCGCCGGAGCGCGGCCGGGTCCCCGGGCCACTGCGACAGGTACGCGTCGCGCAGCCGGGCCAGCTCCGGCGCGCCCGCCTCCACGCCCAGCACGTGGCCGCCGAACGACAGCACCACCAGCAGCGACCCGAACGGATGCGCCACGCCCGCGTCACCCCAGTCGAAGAAGCGGTACGGCGGCCCGGGGAACACGTTCGCGTCGGTGAGGTCGTCGTGCTGCACGGTCGCGGGAATCCCGGACGCGTCCAGCTCCGCGCACCAGGCGGCGAACTCCGGCCGCACCGCCTCGACCGCGGCCAGCCGTTCCGGGCCCAGCCCGGTCCGTACCGCCGGATCGTCCAGCAGCTCGGCGAGCTGGCCGGGCAGCGCCCGCGGCCGGTGGTCCGGCACGCCGAGCGCCAGCAACTCGTCCGCGAGCGGCGCCACCTCGCGTTGCAGCGCCGCGTACGCGCGCAGCATGTCGCACCAGCGCGCCACCGTCGCGGGCGCGTCGCCGTCCAGCACGTCGCGCAGCGTGGGCCCGGCGTCCGCGGTGAGCAGCCAGCCGCGCGCGGTGTCCACGGCGAGCGGGACCAGGACGCGGTCCGGGATACGGCGGCCCAGCGCCGCGGCGAGCGCGGCCTCGTACCGGCAGCCCGTGGTGTTGGCCTTGAACCAGCGCGGCCCGGCCGTGGTCGGGACCCGGTGGGTGACCGACCACGGGCGCGCCCGGACCTCCTCGACCGGTCCGGTGGCGGGCGTGCCGAGCGCGTCCAGGCGGCCGATCACCCAGGCGTGCGCCGCGGCCTTCCAGGCGGGATCGTGCCAGTCGTTGTCCATGGCGCGCACGATAGTGACGGGCCGGGGCGGCGCCGTACCGATTAACGGGCTTGACCCTCGAGCCGCTTCACCCCGCACCGTCACCCGGATGACGATCACCCCGGCCGGCGCGTGGCTCGCCGGCACCGCCGTGAGCCTGCTCGGCACCCAGGCGATGGCGTTCGCACTGCTCTGGGCGTCGGCCGAGGGCGGCGCACCGCTCGCCGCGCTGACCCTGACCGCGGTCACCCTGCCCCGGGCGCTGCTGCTGCTCCCGGCCGGCGCGCTCGCCGACCGGCTCGGGCCGTGGCGCGTCCTGGTCGGCGCGGACGCCGCCGCCGCCACCGCCACGCTGGTCTTCGCGCTGCTGCTGGCCGCGTTCCCGGGCGCGCTGTGGCTGATCCCGCCGGCCGCGCTCGCCACCGGCCTGGTGGACGCGGTCTACCTGCCGGCCTCGGCCACGGTGCCGCGACTGCTGGCCGCGAACGGGCTGGCCCGGGTGATGGCCGGCCGGCAGATCGCGGCGCAGGCCGCCGCGCTGGCCGGGCCCGCACTCGGCGGCGCGGCGGTGACGGTGGCCGGCCCCGCGCCGGTGATGGCCGCGAACGCGGTCACGTTCGCCGCCATGGCGCTGCTGCTGGCCCGGTTGCGCCGGTTCCTGGTCCCGGCGTCCCCGGCGGCTGCCGGCCCGGCGGCCCGGTCGATGCTGGACGGGGTACGTGTGCTGGCCGCGGACCCGGTGCTGCGCCCGGCGCTGCTGCTGACCACGGCCGCGGCCGGGTTCCTGCTGCCGGTCTCCGGGCTGCTGCTGCCGCTGCTGGCCCGGGACCGGTCGTGGACCGCCGCGCAGACCGGGCTGCTCGCCGGCGCGCTGGCCACCGGCACCGGCGCGGTGGCGATCGCGGTGCTCACCCGTGGTGCCTGGCGCCGGGCCGGCCTGGTGATCCCGGCCGGGCTGCTGCTCGCGGCCGCGGGCGTGGTGGCGCTGGCGGTGGTCCGCCCGCCGCTGCCGGCCGCGCTCGCGGCGCTGCTGATCGGGGCCGGGTCCGGGCTGTTCGCCACGCACCTCGGGCCGCTGTTCCTGGCCCGGGCGCCGGGCACGCACCTGGCCCGGACGCAGGCGGTGGTGGTGCTGGCGCAGACGCTGCCGCTGCTGGCCACGAACAACGCGCTCGGTGCGCTGGCCGCGCCGCTCGGCGTACCGGCGCTGCTGCTGGGGTGTGCGGCGGTGCTGGCCACGGCCGCGATCGCGGGCCTCGGCACCCGGGCGCTGCGCGCGATGTGATCGCGAGTGGATTATCGTCTGGCGGGTGCGTTTCGTGGCGATCGGCGACAGCTTCACCGAGGGCGTGGGCGACGAGCTTCCCGACGGTACGGTCCGCGGCTGGGCCGACCTGGTCGCGGCCGGGCTGGCCGCCGCGTCCGGCGAGCCCGTCCAGTACGCGAACCTGGCCGTGCGCGGGCGGCTGCTGGAATCGATCATCGGCGAGCAACTGCCGGCCGCGCTGGACATGTCCCCGCCGCCCACGCTCATCTCGCTGAACGGCGGCGGCAACGACATGCTGCGCCGCGGCATGAAGGTCGACCACCTGGTCCGGCTCACCGAGCGGGCGGTGCGGCGCTGCGCGGACGCGGGCGTGGGCCTGCTGCTGATCAGCGGCCCGGACCCGTCCGGCCGGCTGCCGTTCGGCCGGACCATCCACCGGCGCGGTGCGGAGCTGACCGTGGCGGTGGCGGAGCTGGCCGCGCGGCACGGGCTGCCGTTCGCCAACTCGTTCGACGACGTGGAGATCCGGCGCCCGCAGTACTGGGCCGCGGACCGCCTGCACCTCAACGCCGCCGGTCACCGCCGCGTCGCCGGGATCGTGCTGGCCGCGCTCGGGCACGCGGCCGGCGAGCACCGGCTGGACCCGGCGCCCGCACCGGCGCGCCGGCTGCTCGCCGAGGCGCGGTACTACCGCGAGCACGTGGTGCCGTTCGTGCAGCGGCGTCTCCAGGGCCGTTCCTCCGGCGACGGCCGGGCCGCGAAGCATCCGTCCTGGGTGCGGGTGCTGGCCGCCTGACGGTCAGGCCCACCCGGCGCGATCGCCGGGCGGGCCTTGACGGGACCGGTCAGGCCGCGAGGGACGGGACGCGCGACGCGATGGTGCGCCCGTGCGACTCCGCGGTCGCGTGCGCGTCGGCCAGCGACTGCGCGGCGAGCCCGCGCAGCGCCTCCATCGCCGGGTTGACGCCGGCCAGCGTCAGCTCCGCCTCCGCGAAGTGCACGTCGAGGTGCAGGATGTCGGCGAACATCCGCCGCAGGTACGGGGTGTTGTGGTCCCAGCCCTCGCGCGGCGTGCCGGTGCCGTAGCCGCCGCCGCGTGCCGTGACGATCACGGCCGGCCGGCCCTCGAGGAGCCGGGCGTTGCCGGACGGGAAGCGCGGGTCCGTGAGCAGCAGGTCGAACCACGCCTTCACGTGGTGCGGCACCGCGTAGTTGTACAGCGGGATGGCCAGCAGGTACGCGTCCGCGGCGAGCAGTTCGTCGGCGATCACGGTGGCCAGTGCGGCGGCGTCGCGCTGGGCGGCCGTGCGGTCCTCGGCCGGCACGAAGCCGCCGAGCACCGAGTTGCGCCAGGCGTCCGCGGGCAGCGGGTAGAGCCCCAGGTCGCGCCGCAGGATCGAGGCGCCGGGGTGCTCGGCCGACCAGGCCTTCTGCACGGTGTCGGCGACCGCGCGGGTCACCGAGCCCTCGGTGCGGATGCTGGCGTCGAGGCGGTACAGGGTCATCGTCGCTCCCGGAGTGTCTGCGTCAGTCGGTCTGACCCACAGATCGTCTGTCGGAAATACTATCTCGTCAACCGTAGTCTAAGTCACAGATTATCGGTCGATCTCAGAATCGGAGTCCCCTGGCGCGGGTCCGTACTATGGGCAGGTGACCACAGTCGCGGAAGCCGAAGCCGCACTCGCCGAGCGCGCGCGGCAGTGCGAGGAGCAGGGCCACAAGCCGATCGACACGGATCTCGGCTGGGGGCTCGGCGTGGTGTTCCGCGCCTATGTGCGCGCGTCCGAGCACGTGGTCGAGGACCTGCCGGGCGGGCCCCGGGGCTACCAGATCCTCCGGATCGCGGCCGGTGACAAGGCGCTCAGTCAGGCGCAGCTCGCGCAGCACCTCGGCATCGACCGCACGGTCATGACGTACCTGCTGGACGATCTGGAGGGCGCCGGGCTGGTCGAGCGCCGCCCGGACCCGACCGACCGGCGCACCCGGCGGATCGTCGCCACGCCGCACGGGCAGGAGCGCCTCGAGGTGCTCACCCAGCGCTTCGAGGCGGCGGAGGAGCACGCGCTCGCGCCGCTGGCCCCCGGTGACCGCGCGGTGTTCCGGGTGCTGCTCCAGCGGCTGGCGACCACGGCCGACGCGGCGGACCCGCTGACCAACCCGTGCGAGGCGGTCGACGAGTCACACACGCCGGCCGCCGAGGCGGTCACGGCCGGGCCGCGCCGCTCGCGCCGCCGCTGACCCGTTCGCTCAGCGGGACGGCGCCGCGTCCGGTGACGACGCCGTGGCCGGCTCCGCCGACAGTCCCGCGCAGGCGCGCAGCGCGTCGAACCGGGCGCGGGCCTCATCGGCCGCCCGGCCCGCCAGTGGCTCCGCCTGCCCGGTGGCGGGGGAGACGCGGGCCGGCGTGAACGACGCCGCCGTCACCGCGCCGTCGTTCACCGTGAGCTGCAGCACGCCGCTGTCCGGCGAGACCGGCGAATCCTTGAACCAGATCAGATCACCCAGGCCGTACGCCACGTAGGCCGAGCCGAGCCAGCCCGCGCCCTGGAGCGTGTGCGCCGCTCCGGTGCCGACGATCACGCTGGCGCCCGCCTCGGCCAGCGCGGACGCGAACGCCTGCTGCTTCGGCGAGGGGCACTGCGCGTCGGTCTCGCCCCACTGGTTGTAGACCACCACCACGTCGGCGGAGCGCTTGGCGTCGATCACGGCCGCGATCGCGCGCTTGGCGTCCGCCGGGGACGCCACGCCCGGGTTGCCGCCCGAGGCCGCGAAGCTCTCGGCGAACAGCGGCGTGGTGTTCAGCGCGACCACCGCGACCCTCCCGCCCGGCGTCTCGGTCACCCAGGGGCGGAACGCGGCGGCCTCGTCCTTGCCGGCACCGAAGACCGGGAAGCCGGCCTTGGTCGCGGCCGCCACCGTGTCGGTGAGCCCCTGCGGGCCGAAGTCCAGCACGTGATCGCTGGCGATCGAGACCGCGTCCACGCCCGCCTCCTCCAGCGCGGCGAACGCGGTGGCGGGCGCGCGGAAGTTGCCCTCGGTCCGGACGCCCTCGCCGCGGGTGGTGATCGCGGACTTGAGATTCACCACGGTCACGTCCGCGTCCGCGAGCGCCTCCTGGAGGCCGCCGAACGCCTCGGGCGGGTTCCTCAGCAGCGGCGCGCTGCGGCCGGCGAAGTGCACGTCACCGGCGAAGCCGAGCGTGATGGGCCGGCGGGGCGCCTCGCTCTCGTCCACGTACACCGGCAGGAAGGGGGTGCTCGTCGCCGTCGCCGCTCCACCGCCGCCGTCCGTCGCGCAGCCCGTGGCCAGGCACAGCACCGCCACCGGGAGGACGACCAGCCGATGCCAACCCCGTATCACGGGTGCATAGCGTAGGGACAAACTCGTCCTCGGCGGGTCACAGAGGGATAACGAAGTCCTAGGACGCAGGAATCCGCACGAACGGGGTGTAATCACAAGATCAGCGTGGGGCTCATGAGAGCGCGTCCACCGGGCGTTATAGTGGCCCGGCAGTGGGACCGACCGGCCGTGTGCCGGGCGCGACCGCACCACGGACCGCCGCCTCGGCGGGGCCGGGCATCGGTGGGGCATGCCCGGCGTGCTTGCGCGGGAGGGGAAGCTGTGGCGCGTCGGCCTGCGCCTTGGGCGCCCGGACAACCGCTCGAGGGCATCTTCACCGAGCGGGTCCTCACCGTGCCGAACGTGATCAGCTTCGTGCGCCTGCTCGGCGTGCCGCTGTTCCTGTGGCTGCTGCTCGGCTTCGACGACCAGCAGGTCGCCGCGCTCATCGTGCTGGCCATCGGCGGCACCACCGACTGGGTGGACGGCTGGGTGGCGCGCCGGCTCGGCCAGGTCAGCCGCCTGGGTGAGTTGCTCGACCCGTTCGTGGACCGGCTCTACATCGTCGCCACGCTGGTCGCGTTCACGCTGACCGCGGTGGTGCCGTGGCAGTTCACGGCCGCGCTGATGGCCCGCGAGGCGGTGCTCGGCGTCTGCCTGCTGGTCCTGCGCGGGCACGGCTACGGCCCGCCGCCGGTGCACTACGTCGGCAAGACCGCCACGTTCATGCTGCTCGCGTCGTTCCCGGTGCTGCTGCTGTCCACGGCGTCGGAGACGGCCGGGCCGTTCGCCCACGCGTTCGGCTGGGCCTGCGCGATCTGGGGCATCGTGCTCTACTGGATCGCCGCGTTCTTCTACATCTACCAGGTGTCGCTGCTGGTCCGCGCGACCCGCCCGGCGAACGGCACGGCATGACGGCGGACCACCCGGACACGCCGCCGAAGCGGCAGTACGCGCCGGACTTCCTCACCGAGCTGTTCCGCAACCCGCTCGACCCCGGCTACGCCGACGCGGCCGCGCGCCGGGCCGAGCAGGGGCCGCGCACCGGCTGGCGCGGCGCGAGCGCGCGCGGGTTCGCGCTCA
The DNA here is from genome assembly GCF_031458235.1 of Catenuloplanes atrovinosus. NCBI lineage: Bacteria > Bacillati > Actinomycetota > Actinomycetes > Micromonosporales > Micromonosporaceae > Catenuloplanes > Catenuloplanes atrovinosus. The sequence continues at coordinate 1,795,101 of NZ_JAVDYB010000001.1, forward strand.
CCACGCTGGTGCTGGTCGGCTTCCTCTTCGCGGTCGCGTACCGGCAGACCGTGGCCGCGGAGCCGGCCCGCGGCAAGGCACGGGCCGCGCTGGTCGAGCAGATCCGCACCCGCCAGGAGGCCACCGAGGACCTGGAGCAGCGGGCCGCCGCGCTCCGCGCCGAGGTCAACGCGCTGCGCGAGGCCACCCTGGAGGGCGACACCGCGGAGCGGCTGCGCGAACTGGAGGCGGCCACCGGGCTGGCCGAGGTCGAGGGCGACGGCGTGGTGGTCACGGTCGCGGACGGGAACAGCGACGTCAACGCGGTCACCGGCGGGCGCAAGGACGTCTCCAAGGTGCTCGACCGCGACCTGCAGGACATCGCGAACGCGCTCTGGTCGTGCGGCGCGGAGGCGATCACGATCAACGGCGAGCGGCTGACGTCCACGTCCACGATCCGGGCGGCGGGCGAGGCGATCCTGGTCGACTTCCAGCCGGTCACCGGGCCGTACGAGGTCGCGGCGATCGGGCCGGACGACCTCAAGGACGAGTTCGAGCGGACGCGCAGCGCGGCGCTGTTCCGCAAGCTGGTCAGCGAGTACGGCATGCGGTTCCAGGTGGAGCAGCGGGACGACCTGCGCCTCGCGGCGGCGGCCGGCGGCGACCTGGAGCACGCGTACCGCTCGCCGGAGCCGACCCCGCCGGCGTCCGGCTCGACCGCGCCGGACGGCACGAGCACCCCCACCCCGACCACCCCGACCTCCCCGGAAGGCGACTGATGTACGCGGTGATCGCGTTGATAGCGGGCGTCCTGCTCGGCGTGTTCCTGGACCCGACCGTGCCGCCCGCCCTGCAGCCCTACCTGCCGATCGCGGTGGTGGCGGCGCTGGACGCGGTCTTCGGCGGCGTCCGGGCACGGCTCGACCGCAACTTCGACGACAAGCAGTTCGTCATCTCGTTCATCTCGAACGTGCTGGTCGCCGCCGTGATCGTCTACCTGGGCGACCAGCTCGGCGTGGGCGGCCAGCTCTCCACGGGCGTCGTGGTGGTCCTCGGCGTGCGCATCTTCGGCAACGTGGCGGCCATCCGGCGCCACCTGTTCAGCGCTTAGCCGGGTAGCTTGAGTCCGATGAGCGAGCTTGCGAGCGAATCAGTGGCTCAGTGCCGCCCACGACGGGACAGCGGGATGGCGGGGGATTCCGGCATGAGCGAGCTTGCGAGCGAATCAGTGGCTCAGTGCCGCCCACGACGGGACAGCGGGATGGCGGGGGATTCCGGCATGAGCGAGCTTGCGAGCGAATCAGTGGCTCAGTGCCGCCCACGACGGGACAGCGGGATGGCGGGGGATTCCGGCATGAGCGAGCTTGCGAGCGAATCAGTGGCTCAGCGCCGCCCACGACGGGACAGCGGGATGGCAGGGAAACCGGCATGAGCAGCGACGAGCCGATGCGAGCCGACTCGAAGCCGACGGGTAGTCCGGTGGACGATGAGACGACGGTCAATCTGACGCGGGAGGATCTGCGTCATACCGAGCCGCCGGCGACCTCGGTGCCGCCGGTGGTGCTGCCGCCGGTGGCGCCGCCGTCCGAGGTGGTGCCGGCCAAGACGGGCGCGGAGGTGGAGAAGCCGGCGCCGCGCCGGCCCAGCCCCACGCCGAGTCCGAACCCGAGCGCGGCGGGGCCGGTCAGCCCCGTGGGGCCGAAGCCGGTGAGCCCGGCGAGTCCGGTCAGTCCTGCGGGGCCGAAGCCGAGCCCCGCGGGGCCGAAGCCGGTGAGCCCGGGCGGTGGGACCACGCCGAGCCCGGGGCCGGTCGTGCCGGTCAGCCCGGGCGGTGGGGCCAAGCCGAGCCCGGGGCCGGTCGTGCCGGTCAGCCCGGGCGGTGGGGTCAAGCCGAGCCCGGGGCCGGTCGTGCCGGTCAGTCCGGGCGGGCCGAAGACCGAGGTGGCGGCGGAGGCGGCGGCGCCGAAGCAGAAGACGCCCGCGGAGGCGCGGAAGATCGTCGCGCCGGTGCGGGGTGGGGACGGTGGCGCAGCCACGGCCGCGGCGAAGCCGGGGGAGGCGGACGCCGAGGGCTCGGCCGGGGCCGGGGGCGCCCCACGCGTACCCTCCGATGATTCTGAGACCGAGGCGGCGCCGGCGCCGCGGCGGGCGTCCGCGACCACCGTGATGATCGCGGTTCTGCTGCTGTTGTTCGGGTTCACGCTGGTCGTGCAGCTCAAGGCGAACGACGGCGACTCGACGCTGCTGACCGCGCGGCAGGAGGACCTGGTCCGGATCTTGTCGGACCTGGAGTCGCAGGAGCAGCGGCTGTCGCAGGAGGTCGCGGCGCTGGAGGACAGCAAGCAGTCGCTGAGCTCGGGCGCGGAGGGTCGCGAGGCGGCGCTGCGCGAGGCCACCGAGCGCGCGGACGATCTGGGCGTGCTCGCCGGTGAGCTGCCGGCGCGCGGCACCGGGCTGGTCATCCGGATCAACGGGGGAGAGAACCAGGTCGAGTCGGACGAGCTGCTCAACGCCGTGCAGGAGCTGCGCGGCGCGGGCGCGGAGGCGATGCAGATCGAGGGCGGCGACGGCACGGCCGTGCGCGTGGTGGCGTCGACCTCGTTCCAGGATTCCGCGGCCGGGCAGGGCGGTGACCGGTTCGGCGTGGTCGTCGACGGCAAGCGCCTGACGTCGACATACACGATCACCGTGATCGGCGATCCGAAGACGATGGACACCGCGTTGCGCATTCCGGGCGGGGTGATCGAATCGATCACGGATAACGGCGGTAACGTGACCGTGCAAGAACAAGGTGTGGTGGACGTGTCCGCCATCCACGACACCACCACGCTGCGGTACGCCCGACCGGTCTCCTGACCCGGCTCTCACCGAAGGACGAACGACCCGTGATCCCTGAGCACCTGCGATACACCGCCGAGCACGAGTGGGTGGCCGGCGACGGTTCCGCTCCGGTGCGGGTCGGCATCACCGACTTCGCCCAGGACGCGCTGGGCGACATCGTCTACGTGCAACTGCCCGACGAGGGCGCGACCGTGCAGGCCGGCGAGTCGCTCGGCGAGGTCGAGTCGACGAAGAGCGTCTCGGAGATCTACGCGCCGATCTCCGGCACCGTCACCGCGCGGAACGCGGCGCTGGCCGACACGCCCGAGCTGATCAACACGGATCCGTACGGCGAGGGCTGGCTGCTGGAGATCGCGCCCGAGGACCCGGCCGCGATCGCCGGGCTGCTGGATGCGCCCGCCTATGGTGCACTGATCAACAAGTAGTTTTCGTCGCACCGACAGAGTGTGATATCTGACAACCAGACGCGTTGCGCGCGTCCGGTTGCCGCACCCTACCCCGCTGGCTACTCTGCCGTAGTCACGCGAGAACTTGATATTGAAACCGCATTGTCGAACGTCCTTCACATGCCATGGATGGCAGCCGGGGGAGGCCCCGCCGGGCGCTGGCCGGCGGTTGTCCCGGTCCGGGGGGCGCGCGACCGAAAGAGACACGAGGTGGTCCGATGACGCGCCCAGACGACGAGTTCCCCCCGCTCGACGTCACGTCGACGCTGAACCTGGGTTCGCTCGACGAGGTCCTCGAGGGTCCGGATGCCGACGTGGTACCCAGCCGGATGTCCGGCTCGCTGCCGCCCGGCATGGCTCTGCTCGTCGTCCGCCGGGGTCCGAACGCGGGTGCCCGGTTCCTGCTCGACCACGACGTGACGACCAGCGGCCGGCACCCGGACAGCGACATCTTCCTGGACGACGTCACGGTCTCCCGCCGGCACGCCGAGTTCCACCGTGACGGCGGCACGTTCACGGTCCGCGACGTGGGCAGCCTCAACGGCACCTACGTCAACCGCGAGCGGGTCGAGGCCGCGACGCTCTCGAACGGCGACGAGGTCCAGATCGGCAAGTTCCGGCTCGTCTTCATCGCCGGGCCGCGCCCGGACGAGGGTGGCCGCTGATGACCTTGATCCTCATTAGCGAGGAGATGTCATGACCGTGTCCGGGGCGGCGTCCGCCTTCCCCGGTCCGCCGCCCGGGAACCACCGGGCGGCGCAGCAGGATGCGCGCCGGCTGATGAGCATCGGCGAGGTGCTGTCCGAGCTGCGCCCGGAGTTCCCCGACACGACCATCTCCAAGCTGCGCTTCCTCGAGGCCGAGGGCCTGGTCGAGCCGGAGCGCACCGCGTCCGGCTACCGGAAGTACAGCTGGGACGATGTCGCGCGCCTGCGGTTCGTGCTGACCGCGCAGCGGGACCAGTACCTTCCGCTGCGGGTCATCCGCGCGCAGCTGGCCGAGCTGGAGGCCGCCGGTTCCGCGCCGGTGGCCCTGCGGCTGGTCGGCGCGCCCGACCCGGACGCGCCCGCGCCCGCGATCGAGGTGGCGGACACCCGGTGCAGCCGCACCGAGCTGCTGGAGCGCACCGGCCTGGCCGACTCCGCGCTGGCCGAGATCGAGCGCCTCGGGCTGATCACCTGCCGTTCCCCCGGCTGGTACGACGAGGACGCGCTGGCCATCGCGCAGGCGGTCGCCGGGCTCGCCCGGCACGGCATCGAGCCGCGTCACCTGCGCGCGTTCCGGGCGTCCGCCGATCGTGAGGTGGGTCTCTACGCGCAGTTGATCGCGCCGCTCGCCCGTCAGCGTGATCCCGCCGCCCGGGCCCGCGCCGCCGAGACCGCCCATGAGCTGGCCGGACTCTCCCAGGCGCTGCATGCGGCGCTGCTCCGCGCGGGTCTGCGGGACGTTCTCGAGCGCTGAGTTGGGGATTTGTCCGTAACACGCGTGCCGTAGTCTCGCTTGGGTACGGTGCCCGGCATCGCACGGCGCGGGTGGCACTTACGCATGGTGATCCGTGTACCGTGCAGGTGAGGGGCAGGAAAAGCGTCTCGGGGCCGCCGCCGGCGCGGTGGCGTCGGGACGCACACACATAGGCGACACGGAGGCAGCGGTGCGCGAGCTGAGCGTGGTCGGGGTGCGGGTGGAGCTGCCCAACAACCAGCCGATCGTCCTGCTCCGCGAGGTCGAGGGCGACCGATACCTGCCGATCTGGATCGGCGCGGTCGAGGCCACGGCCATCGCGTACGAGCAGCAGGGGGTCAAGCCGGCCCGGCCGCTGACCCACGACCTGCTCCGGGACATCCTGGCGGCGCTCAAGGCGCCCCTGCAGGCCGTCGAGATCACCGAGCTGAAGGAGAACGTGTTCTACGCGGACCTCCTCATCGGCGACGGGGTGCGCGTCTCGGCCCGGCCGAGCGACTCGATCGCGCTGGCGCTGCGCGTGGGCGCGCCGATCCGCTGCGCCGAGCAGGTGCTCACCGAGGCCGGCATCGTCATCCCGGACGAGCAGGAGGACGAGGTCGAGAAGTTCCGGGAGTTCCTGGAGGGCGTGCGCCCCGAGGATTTCGCGGGCTAACCCTTAACGGGTAGGTACGCTTCGCGATACGGTGACGAAGTCGTCACGCTGCGCATGTTCCCCCGTACGCGGCGTGTCGCGGCAAAGCTTCCGCGATCCGGCCCGATGTGCGCTATATGGTGGGGCTCGTCGAGGGACGCGGCACCGCACAGCGGGAGGTAGTCGCATGGACGAATCTGCTGGATCAGCTCAGGCCCCCGGGGCCGACGACGGCGTCGGGATCGGCGAGGACGGCACGGTGGGATACCGCGGGGTGACCGCCTGCCACGCGGTCGGCATCAGCTACCGCCAGCTCGACTACTGGGCACGCACCCAACTGGTCGTCCCCAGCATCCGGGACGCCTCCGGCTCCGGCACCCAGCGGCTCTACTCGTTCCGTGACCTGGTCGTCCTCAAGGTCGTCAAGAGCCTCCTCGACGCCGGCGTCTCGCTGCAGAACATCCGCAAGGCCATCGAGACGCTGCGCTCTCACGGCGTCGAGGACCTGGCCGGCATCACGCTCATCTCGGACGGCACCACGGTGTACGACTGCCGCTCCCCGGAGGAGGTCGTCGACCTGCTCCAGGGCGGCCAGGGCGTCTTCGGCATCGCGATCGGCGGGGCGTTCAAGGAGATCCAGGGTTCGCTCTCCCACCTCCCGGGCGAGCCGGCGGTCTTCTCCCGGCCCACGCCCGAGCCCGAGCCCGACCCGGCCTTCGGCGACGAGCTCGCCGCCCGCCGCGCCCGCCGCCGCGCCGGCTGACCCGACGGCGAGACCCGCTCAGCCCCGGCGTGCGGACCCGCCCGCGAACGTCTCGGTGAGGTCGGCGGCGAGCAGGTGGGGGACCTCCAGGCCGGGGAAGTGGCCGCCGTGCGGCATGAGGGTCCAGCGGGTGACGAGATCCGTGGACTCGGCGAGCCGGCGGACCGGGATGGACGTGTCGTGCGGGAAGACCGCGACGGCCGTGGGGACCGTGTTGCGCGGGACGTCCGGCGAGGCGGTCCGGGCGTGCTCGAAGTACAGGCGGGCCGACGAGCCCGCCGTGCGGGTGAACCAGTAGACGCTCACGGTGGCGAGCAGGTCGTCGGCGCTGATCGGGGTGGCCGGATCGGACCACGCGCGGAACTTCTCGGCGATCCAGGCGAGCTGACCGGCCGGTGAGTCGGTGAGCGCGTAGGCGAGCGTCTGCGGGCGCGTGGTCTGCTGCATGCCGTACCCGGCCTCGTGGCGCATCATGTGGGCGTGCCGGGCCCGCGAGGCCTCGGCGGTGCGGCGTTCGTCCGGGGTGAGGTCGTCGGGCAGCGGCATGCCGGGCCGGGCGACCGCATGCGGCAGCATGGTCAGGTGGATGCCGGTGAGCCGGTCCGGCACCCGCACCGCCAGCGCGCGCGTGATGATCGCACCCCAGTCGCCGCCGTGCGCGGCGTACCGCTGATAGCCCAGCCGTTCCATCAGCGTGGCGAACGCGTGGGCGATGCGGGGCGGGTCCCAGCCGCGGTCGCGCGGCGGGCCGGAGAAGCCGAAGCCGGGGATCGACGGGATGACCAGGTCGTGGTCGAGGCGGTCGGCGAGCGGTGTGAGTTCCAGGACCGAGCTCGGCCAGCCGTGGGTGAGCAGCAGCGGCGGGCGGCCGCGCGCGATGTGGACGAAGTGGACGGTGGTGCCGTCGATCACGGTGGTGTACTGGGGAAGCGCGTTCAGCCGGGCCTCGTGGGCACGCCAGTCGAAGGCGCGGGCCCAGGTCCCGGCGAGGTCACGCAGCTGCTCCACGGGTACGCCGTAGTCCCACCCGGCACCGTCCGGTTCGTCCGGCCACCGGGTCCGGGCGAGGCGCTCCCGGAGATCGTCCAGTTTCACCTGCGGGACATCGATCCGGTACGGCCTGATCGCCTCGCCCATGTACCCGACTCTAGGCGGTGGACGGGCCCGTTTAAGGGTGGAATTCCGGCGATCACGCCCGCGGCCGTGACCTGCGGTGACAAGATTTCCGCGGCGCGCCGGTGGACCTCTTTGAGTGGACAAACCACGCCACCGGCCGACATGGGGGGAAAATCATGCGAATCAAGGCACGTAGGGTGGCCGCCATCGCCGGGGCTCTCGCGGCGATGGCAGTGCCCAGCACCGCCCTCGCGGATACTCACAAGGGCGTCTACATCCGGAACGTCGGTCTGGACGGCTGTCTGACCGCGGTGGACGACGACTCCGGCGAATCGCTGGTCCGCGTCAAGCCCTGCGAGGGCATGTGGTCACAGATGTGGACGGTGAGGCCGGCGCACGCGGACGGCGCACCGCTGGTTCGGGTCACGAAGCAGGTGGGCCTGTGCCTGGAGCTGATCGGGGAGGACATGCCGTGGAACGGCCGTCTGGCACTCCGTGAATGCGACTGGGACAACCCGTACCAGGAGTTCGCGGTGTCCCGGGCCGACTGGGCCGTACCGACCTGGCGGGTCTCCAGCCCGGACTCCGGCTCCTGGCTGAAGGCGTTCCACGAGCACGAGGCGCCGTACGTCTCGCAGACCAAGGAATGGCCGGGCGCCTACGCCGAGTGGGAGCACGTACCGGTCGCACCGTAACTCGCCGACCCGGGAGGGCCGCGCCAGCGGCCTTTCCCGGGCATCGCCATGGGGGACATGTCAATGAACAGGATAATGAAGACGGTACTGACGGCCGCCGGACTCGCCGCGATGGCGCTGCCCGGCACCGCGCACGCGGCCGAGCCGCCCGACGCCTGGGTCCAACTGCGCAACGTCGCCGTCGGTGGCTGCGCCGACGCGGCACCGTACGACGCGGTCCGGATCGGGCCGTGCGACGGCAGCCCCGGCCAGCGCTGGCTGCTGGAGCGGGTCGGCCCGGACCAGGGCGACGCCACGCTCTACCGCCTCCGGCAGCGGGACTGGCGGTGCGCGGAGCTGTCCGGCGACCTCGGCTGGGCGCAACTGCGGCTGGGCTCGTGCGAGTTCTACGCGCCGAATCAGGCGTTCCTGCTGCGACCGGCCCGCTACGGCGGCGGCGTGGAGCTGATCGGCCAGGAGTACCACCAGGCGCTGAAGGTCTACGAGTACGGCCAGGCGCCGTTCACGTCCGCCACGATGGACTGGCCGGGCGACTACGCCGTCTGGTCCTTCGGGTACTGACGACCGTCCGGGGCCGCACCGGCATCCGGTGCGGCCCGGCGGCCGCGGCGATCAGCGCTCGGCCGCGACCAGCTCACGCGCCGCGGGCGCGACCTCCTTGGCGAAGATCTCGATCGCGGCCGGGTCGTCCGAGGCGAGGATGAACCCGCTGGTGCCGTACTCCAGCGTCAACCCGGCCAGTTCCTCCGCCCACTGGTCCGCCGGCCCGTCGAGGAACCCTCGGCTGCGCGACGCGAACGCGCCGCCCACGTTCAGCAGCCGCCGCACGTCCGACGGGGACCGGCCGGCCGCGAGCGCCGCGTCGTCGATGTGCTTGTTCAGCCCGGTCAGATCCGACGGGCCACCCGGGAGGTAGGACAGCGACGGCAGCCACCCGTCCGCGAGCCGTCCGGTCAGCCGCAGCATGCGGGGCTTGAGCGCGCCCACCCAGATCGCCACGTCGTGCGCGGGCGCGGGCCCGCGCTTCGCGCCGTCCGCCGAGTGGTACGTCCCGCGGACCCGGACGCCGCCGGGCGTGGACGTGTCCCACACCGCGCGGATGATCTCGATGGCCTCGGCCAGCGCGTCCACGGCCTGGCCGGGCGTCAGCCGCCGCCCGCCCATCGCCTCGATCGCGTCCCAGAACGCGCCCGCGCCCAGGCCCAGCTCGACCCGGCCGCCGGAGAGCAGGTCCAGCGACGCGACCGCGCGGGCCAGCACCGCCGGGTTGCGCAGCGGCACGTTGAGCACGTTGCCGGCGACCTTGATCCGGGAGGTACGGGACGCGACGTAGCTCATCAGCGTCCACGCGTCATGGAACGACGGCTGGTACGGGTGGTCCTGGAAGGTGACCACGTCCAGCCCGGCCCGGTCCGCCACGACCGCCAGCTCGACCGCCTGCTGCGGCGGCCGGGCCGAGGGCGTCACGAACGCACCGAAGATCAGCTCGTGTCCGTAGTCGGTCATGCCCGGTCCTCCGAGGTGAGCGGCGTGATGTTGAAGTTGTCGCGGAACAGGTTCGTCGGGTCGTAGGCCGTCTTGATCGTGCGCAGCCGGTCCAGCGTGGCGGGCGGGAACGCGTCGGCGAGGCGCTCGGGCCGCGGGTCCGTCTCGAAGCTGAGGTAGAGGCCCTCCATCAGCCCGTACATCTCCCGGTCCCACGCCCGGTCCAGGCGTTGCCGGTTGTTGCCGATCGCCACGATCTGGAAGTTCGCGTCCCGGTGCGCGTAGGCGGTGGCGCCGGCCGGGACGTCCGACACCGCGCCGCCGACCGCGCGGATCTGGAAGAAGTACGTGGCGCCGCTGGCCAGCAGCCGCGCGCTCGCGGCCGCCACCTCCGGCGTCAGGTGCCGGACGAACCCGGACCGGCTCACCGGCTCGCCCTGCCCCCGGTGCGGTTCCGTGGACGCGTTCGAGATCACCACCTGGTACGGCGCGATCACCACGTTCTGGTCGTAGAGCGGCGCCACGGACACCACCGGCGTCAGGTCCGCCACGATCTTCTCCGCGTCGTCCGCGGCCACCATGGCCATCACCTGCGCGAACGACGGCTGACCGGGCTGCGGCGGGCCCATCAGCAGCATCGCGGTCAGCTCGCGCGGCGCCGCCTCGACCGCCTGCCCGTAGCGCACCAGCATCGCGGCCGGGTCGGCGGCGTCCAGCACGAACTGGCCGAAGCCGACGTCGCCGACCTCGTCCACCTCGAAGTCGAAGTCGGTGACCACGCCCAGGTTCGCGCCCGCGCCGCGCAGCCCCCAGAACAGGTCCGGGTGCTCGTCCGCGGACGCGCGCACGATCGAGCCGTCCGCCAGCACCACGGTGGCGGCGCGCACGTGGTCGAGCGTGAGGCCGTGCTTGCGGGACATCCAGCCGATGCCGCCCGCGGTGGTGAGCCCGCCGACGCCCACGCCACCGTAGTCGCCGGAGGTCAGCGCCCAGCCGTGCGGGGCCAGCGCCGCGGCCACCTCCATCCAGCGCATGCCGGCGCCGACCCGGACCAGCCGGGACCCGGCGTCCAGCACCTCGAACGTCTTGAGCCGGCCCAGGTCCAGCACGATGCCACCGTCGTTGGTGGACCGTCCGCTGACGCCGTGCCCGCCGCTGCGCACGCCGAACGGCAGGTGCCGGTGCCGGGCCGCGAACGCCAGCGCGTCCGCCACCTCGGCCGGCGTGGACGGGCGCAGCACCAGGCCGGGCGAGCCGCCGCGCATGTAGTTGGAGCGGACCAGCGGGTACTCCACGTCGCCGGGCTCGACCGCGGAGCCCGACAGCGAGGGCGGCAGTCCGTCGTAGCCGATGCCGGGGCGGCGCTTCGACCGTACCGACGAGGGCTTGTGATTCGTCTTGGCCAGCGGTGCGGCGGCGGCGCGCAGGGCCGGCATCACCTCGGACGCGAACCGCTCCAGATCGGACTCCGAGTCGGTCATCAGGATCAGCGTGCCCACGCCGTCCTCCAGGATCAGCGGCAGCAAGTCGTCCACCCACTGCGACGGCGGCCCCTGGAGGAACCCGCCGGAGGCCGCCTGGAACGTGCCGGAGATGTTGAGCAGCCGGCGGACGTCGGCCGGCTCGCGCCCGGCGGCCACCGCCGCCTCGTCGATGATCTTGTTGCCGGCCGCGACGCCGTCCCGGCCGACGTAGGGCAGCGAGGGTAGCCAGCCGTCCGCCTTCTCGCCGACCAGCCGCAGCATGCGAGGCTTGACCGCGCCGACCCAGATCGGAATCGCGTGCGCCGGGGCCGGACCGCGCTGCGCGCCGACCACCCGGTGGTGCGTGCCACCGGCGCGCGCCGGGCGCCCGACGGAGACGTCCTGCACCTCCCGGATCACGTCGATCGCCTGGCTCAGCGCCTCGACCGACTCCCGCGGCGGCAGCACGGTGGCGCCCATCGCGCGGGCCGCCGCGCCGTTCGCCCCCGCGCCGAGCCCGAGCTCCAGCCGCCCGTGGGAGAGCAGGTCGAGCGAGGCCGCCGCACGGGCCAGCACCGAGGGGGTACGCAACGGCAGGTTGATCACGTTCGGCGCCAGCCGGATCCGGTCGGTCTGCCCCGCCACCCAGGAGAGCAGCGTCCACGTGTCATGAAATATCGGCAGGTAGGGATGGTCCTGGAACGTGACCAGGTCGTAGCCGAGCTCCTCCGACCGCCTGGCCAGCGCCACCGGATCCCGCGGCGACGCATTACCCGGCGTGACGAACGTGCCGAACTCGAGGGGATGTCCGTAGTTCATGACCGCTTCCCGTCTTAGGTTGATGCATCAACCAGTGTGCCAGATCCCCCCGGAAACCGATGTGACGTCCACCGCCCGCGGCCTCGGCGGCCCGACGGGACCCGTGCGGTGGCCGCAGGGGACGCGAAACCCGGCCATGCCGGAATCGGGAGCACGGTGCCCGCGGAAGCGTGCGGAACCGGGGCGCGCCGGAAGCGGGGGATGGGTCAGAGGCGGAGCGGGGCCGGTTTCTCGTGGGCGAGGATCGCGGCGGCGGGGCAGCGCAGGACGGCCTCGCGGACGGCGAGGACGGTGTGTGTGGGTGGGCGCGGGTCCAGCAGGCGGACCAGGCCGGCGTCCTCGTCGAGGTCGAAGACCTCGGGGGCGATCGCGCGGCACATGCCGGAGCCGATGCAGCTCGCGCCGTCGACCTCGACCCGCAATGCCGTCATGCGTCGCCTCCCGCTCACTGTCGGTCTAGGACATCGTTCCTGACCGTCAACCTGGACGCCAGGCGCGTGGCTCGCGGATGACGCCAAACCCGGCACGATTTCTCCGGTTCGGGCCGGAAGTACTAGGGGCGGGGGCGTGGTACGGCCCTTTGGCGGAGGTCGCGGGCGGCGGGGCCGCGCAGGCTGTGCCGCATGTCTTCGACACGGATCAGGGCGCTGGACGTCATTCGCGGGTTCGCGCTGTGCGGGATCACGGTGGCCAATGTGAAGCCGATCGCGCATCGGGGTTCGGTGTTCGAGTCGGCCGGTACCGTGCTGGGGCCGCCGGGGGACGGTGTGCCGTGGCTGCATCTGCTGGTCGATCAGCGGTTCTACCCGATCTTCGCGGTGCTGTTCGGCGTGGGGTTCGAGCTGTTGCTGCGGTCGGCGGCCGGTGCGCGGCGGGTGCTGGTGCGGAGGCTGCTGGCGCTGCTGGTGATCGGGCTGGTGCACCTCACGCTGCTCTGGCCGGGGGACGTGCTGACCGCGTACGCGCTGTTCGGGCTGGTGGTGCTGGTGCCGGCGTCGTGGCTGCCGCGGGCGGGGGCGGCGGTGCTCTGCGCGGTGCTGATCGTGGCGGCGCTCGGGCTGGGGACCGGGTTCCATCTGCTGATCCCGGGGTTGTTGCTGCTGGGTTCGGTGCTGGCGCGGTGCGGCGTGGTGGACCGCCTGGAGGGGGCGGTGCGGGTGCCGTCGCTGCTCCTGGCGGGCTTCGTGGTCTTGGCGGCGCCGTTCGCGTGGCTGCAGGTGGCGGGCGAGGGGTACGCGTATCCGATCGCCGGGCTGCTGATCGCGGGGGCGTACGGGTGCGGGCTGTTGCTGCTGTTGGGGACGCCGGTACGGGGTGTGCTGACCGCGGCGCTGGCGCCGCTGGGGCGGATGGCGCTGACGAACTACCTGGCCACCACGGTGCTGGTGTTGGCGATCTCGCTGCTGGTGCCGGGTTCGGACGGGTGGGGGACCGGAACCGTGCTGGCGATCGCGGGGTCCGTGCTGGTTCTAGAGTGGGGCTGGTCGACGCTGTGGTTGCGGTGGTTCCGGCAGGGGCCGCTCGAATGGGGATGGCGGTGGGTGACCTGGTGGCGCCGGCCTCCGCTGCGGGTGGACCGGGCGGCGGGCGGCGGGGCGGCGCGGCCGAGCGCCGGCGAGACGGTGCACGGGCTGGTTCCTGGACCGGGTGGCCGCGTGGAGCGTGCGCGTTGAATCGGTGGAGCGGGGCGGGGCCGGTGATCGCGCGGGCCGGGGTCGTGGCGGTCCTGGTGCTGGGGCTGCTGCTGGAGATCGTGGTGACGGCCGGGGCACCTCCGTCGTTGCTCGTCGGCGTGGTGAAGCTGCTGGCCACGGCGGGGGTTTGCGCGGCGGCGGCATATGTGGTGATCGGTCGGTCCGCGGTATCGGACGGGGATGACGCGTCCCCGCGCCGCGCGTTCGACACCGCGACCACGGGCAGGCGGCCCGCCGCGGCTGCTGCCGCGGGTGCGAGCGGCTCGGGCGCGAGGGAATCCGGCGCCGTGGTGGCCGCGGCGACGGCTCGGGACCGATCTGACGGACGCCATTCCGGTGCGGCCGGATCGGGCGAACCCGATCCGGGCACCGCGGCAGCCGTCCCGCACCGGCCTGGCACGCGTGACCCCCACCGCGCGGCGATCGGGCTCGGTGCCGCGGCCACCCTGGCGATCGGCTCGATGCTGGTCGCGCAGGCAACCGACGTGACGGCCGGATGGCGGGCACCACCGGCCCCCGTTGCGTGCCTCGCCCTGCTGATCGTGACCGCCGCGGCCGTTCGGCACCTCACCTCCGCCTGGGCGGCGATCCTCGCCGCCGCCGCGGCCCTGGTGCCGACCGTCGCGTTCCGGACCGCCTACACGGGAACGGTCACGCTCGTCATGACCGCCGGATGGATCGCCGCCGTCGTGATCGGCGCGTGGCTGCGGGCCACGGACGCCCGGCGGCGGCGGTTGCGTGACTCGATCCGGCGGGCGGAGCGGACCGCGCTGGCCCGCGATCTGCACGACGTCGCGGCGCACCACCTCACCGCGCTGATCATTCAGGCGCAGGTGGCACAGGTGGCGCCGGGCGAGACCCGCACCGCGCTGGCCGAGATCGAGCGGGCCGGCGTCGAGGCGCTGGACTCGCTGCGCCGGGTGGCGCGGCTGCTCCGCGACCCGAACGCGGAGCCGGAGACGCCGGGCACCGTGGCCGACCTGGTGGCCGCGTTCGCCGCACGTGACCCGGCCGCACCGGATCGGCCCGCGATCGAGGCCCGCCTGGACCTGCCGAACGGGCCGCAGCCCCGCGACTGGCCGCCCGGCGTGGCGCTCGCGCTCTACCGGATCACGCAGGAGGCGCTGACCAACGTGGCCCGCCACGCCCACGACGCCCGCCACGTCACGGTGACGCTCGCCCACGACCGGCGCTCGATCCGCCTCACCATCACCGACGACGGACAAAAGGGAACAGGAACGGAGGATCGTCCCGCCGGCGGTCACGGCATCGAGGGCATGCGCGAGCGCGCCGCCGCCCTCGGCGGCACCCTCACCGCCGCTCCGGACGGCGGCTGGGCCGTGCGCCTCACCCTCCCCGCGCCCCGGCGCCGCCGATGACGGCGCCAGCGATCACCGTGCTCGTCGCCGACGATCAGGCGATCGTCCGGCGCGGGCTGCGGATGCTGCTGGAGAGCCACGACGGCATCACCGTGGTCGCCGAGGCCGCGGACGGGGTGGAGGCGATCGAGGCGGCGCGGCGGCTGCGGCCGGACGTCTGCCTGGTCGACATCCAGATGCCGCGCCTCACCGGGCTCGACGTGACCCGCGCGCTCGCCGCCACCACCAAGATCGTCGTGATCACCACGTACGACCTGGACGAATACGTGCACGAGGCGCTCGGCGCCGGCGCGGTCGGGTTCATCCTCAAGGATTCCGGGCCGGCGCTGCTGGCCGAGGCGGTGCGCGCCGCGCACGCCGGCGACGCGCTCGTCTCCCCGTCGATCACCATGCGCCTGCTGCGGCATTTCACCACCCCGGCCAGGGCGGTACGGCACCCGCTCACCGACCGGGAGATCGAGCTGGTCCGGAAGGTGGCCCGCGGCCGCACCAACCGTGAGATCGCGGCCGAACTGTTCGTCGCGGTCAGCACCGTCAAGGCGCATCTGGCGAACGTGCAGACCAAGCTCGGCCTGCGCAACCGCGTGGAGGTGGCGGCGTGGGCCTGGGAGAACGGGATCACCTGACGGCGCCCGGTACCCGGCAGGGCCGGCGACCCTGCCGGGCCGAGCGAAATGGCCGGATCAGCTCAGGCCGGACGAGCGCCAGACCTGGTTACGGTCATCACCGCCGGAGTTCCACGGCGCGACGTTCACATTCGCGGTCTCGACGCCGTTCACGTAGCTCTGCTGCAGGTCCTTCTGGCTCTTCATGTTCGTCTGGTAATAGCCGGTGACCAAGAAATCCGCCTCGAAGGTGCGCCATTGCTGGCTCAGGTCGGTATTGCACACGGCCGCCTTCACGTCCGGCTGCTCAATGCCGTTGACCCAGCTCTGCTCCAAGCACTTGCCGCTCCGCTTGTTCTTCACGGTCGAGGCGATGTAGGAGTCGTCGACCCAGGTGGACGACCAGAGCTGCTGGTCGCTGCCGTTGCACACGGCCATCTTGATGGCCGGCTGCTCGGCGCCGTTCACCCAGCTCTGCTCCAAGCACTTGCCGCTTCGCCAGTTCTTCATGACATACCAGTACTCCTCCGCCGGGGCGGGCGCCGCGAGCGCGGCGGCCGGTGCCACGAGGACGGCCACGCCCGCCGTGCAGGCCGCGGCGATGGCGATAGCGATACGTCTCACGGATAACCTCCGAAGAGCTGATGGGAAAGGCCGGTGCGAGGATGGGCACCCTGAATCCGCAAGCCCTGGACATCAAAGAAATGGCACGGCCGAGACGCGCATTGCAGGATGCCACGAATGAACTCCGTGAAGTTCGCAGCGACACTACCAACAGAAGCGTTCGCGCGGCGCGACACTTGGACATTCGTCCAAGTGGTTATTTGTATTGTCGTATATCTATGACGAGGCTCACTGAAGGTCGCTGAACGCGGTCAGGAACCGGTCCCGGAACGCGTCCATCCGCCACACCGGCGCGTCCGGCGCCGGCGTGAGGCCGGGCGTCCAGCCCCACGAGGAGATCCGGTCCAGCACGGCTGGGTCCTTGGCCACCACCGTGATCGGCACGTCGCGGGTCGCGTTCTCGCCGGTGATGATCGGCGCGGGCTGGTGGTCGCCGAGGAAGACCAGAACCGTGTTCTCGTCGCCGTAGGTGGAGATCCAGGACGTGAGCGCCTCGATCGAGTACTCGATCGACTGCCGGTACGCGGCCCGCACCCGGTCGGAGTTGCTCCACAGCTCGCGCGTGGGCACGCCGGCCCGGGCCTGCGGCGTGAAGATGGTGCCGTCGCCGACCGCGTCCCAGTCGACCATCGTCGGCAGCTTCGTCCACGGCGTGTGGCTGGACAGCGTGTCGATCTCGGCCATCACCGGGCCGCCCCGGCGCGCGTCGCCGAGCTCACGGCGCTGGAGCACCGAGTAGGAGAACTGGTCCGGCACCACCACCCAGGTGAAGTGCTCGCCCTCGTACCCGATGGTCTCCGAGTCGTAGACCTGGTCGAAGCCGTAGAAGTGCTGCTCGGGCCAGGCGTAGGTGAGCGCGGGCATGACGCCGACGGTGCGCCAGTCGGCGCGCTGGAACGCGCCGGTCAGCGTGGTGTGCTCGGTGCTGACCAGGTTCCGGTACCGCTCCTGGTTCTCGATCCACAGCCCGGACTGGAACGTGGAGTGCGCCAGCCAGCTTCCGCCGCCGGCGGTCGGCGAGGTGAGCCAGCCGCTGCGCGCGTCGAAGCCCTGCGCGGACAGCCGCTCCTGGCCGGCGTCGAGCGCGGCCGTCACCGCGGCGGTGTAGTCGTACCCCTCGACCGCGGTCCGCCCGTAGCTCTCGATGAACGTGACGAACACGTCCTTGCCGCGCAGCCCGGTCAGCAGCTGCTCCGGCGGCACGTCCCGGAACGCGTCGTTCGCGGCCAGCTCCGCGAACTCGCGCGAGTCGGCCAGTCCCTCGTTGACCTGCCGCACCTTGTCCGCGGCCATCCGCGCGGTGCTCCACGCGGCGACCGGGCCGCCCGGGTCCGCGCGCAGTCCGGTGCCGGCGATCAGGACCCAGATCACGGTCAACACCGCCACGGTACGCACGGAGGCCCTGTCGTGCCGCACCACGAACCCGGTCAGCCGGATCATCGACGCGGCCATCGCGGCCAGCACCGCGACCGCGAGCAGCAGCACGCCGGCGATGGCGCCCCAGGCCGCGGCCGTACCCGCGTTGCCCTTGACGAAGTTGTAGGCGTCGCCGAAGAACGGCCAGTCCAGCACGAGGTCGAACGACCGGGACAGCGTCTGGTAGAAGCCCATGTCGACGAGCTTCACGATCAGCAGCACGCCGAGCAGCACGCCGAGCACGGCCGCGAGCACGGTCCGCGGCCGGCGCGGCAGCAGTCGCAGCACCGCGACCGCGATCAGCGCCTCCAGCGGCAGCCGCAGGAACGCGGCCGGGCCGAGGCTGCTCACCTGGTTGGGGGAGAGCAGCGCGCCCAGCACGAGCGCGGCCGCGGCCAGCGTCAGCGCCCATCCGCCGACGGTGCGCAGCCGTCGTCGTACCACCTGATCATCGGCGACCGCGGGCGTCTCCGCAGCCGGCGTGTCCGGGGCCCGGGTGTCCGGGGCCAGGGCGTCCAGGTCTGGTGCGCGGCGCAAGCGCGTGATGAGCGACAACGGTGGTTTCCTTCGCAGCGGGACCCGGACGGGCCGTCGGACCTACCCGGTCCTAGGTACGTCCGTACGCGCCCGCTGCGTTCAACGGCGCGCGATCTTTCTGCTCGCCGGACCGCGCCGCGGCGGCGAGGTTTCGGCCGCCGGTCATCTCGGCGCAAGGTTCCGTCCCTAGCGTGGGTCGTCATGAGCACCGTCGATCGGCGTAGCTTCCTCACGATGATGGGCGCGCCCGCGGTCGGCGCCGCGCTGCCCGGAGGCCTGGAGCGCGCCGTACGCATCGCACCCGACAGTCGGCACGGCAGCATCCGCGACGTCGAACACGTGATTTTCCTGATGCAGGAGAACCGGTCGTTCGACCACTACTACGGCGCGCTGCGCGGCGTCCGCGGCTTCGCCGACCCGCACCCGGCGCGGCTGCGCAACGGCGACCCGGTCTGGCGCCAGCCGCACGGCGACGACGTGCTGCTGCCGTTCCGCCCGGAGGTGCCGGACGTGGGCCGGATGTTCCTGCCGGACCCGCCGCACGGGTGGAACGACGGGCACGCCGCGTGGAACGAGGGCCGGTACGACGCGTGGGTGCCGAACAAGGGCATCACCACGATGACCCACCACGTGCGCGGTGACCTGCCCTACCAGTTCGCGCTGGCGGACGCGTTCACGGTGCTGGACAACTACCACTGCTCGCTGATGGGCCCGACCGACCCGAACCGCTACCACATGTGGTCCGGCTGGGTCGGCAACGACGGCCGGGGCGGCGGCCCGGTGGTGACCAACGCGGAGCTCGGCTACGACTGGACGACCTACCCGGAGCGGCTCTCCGAGGCCGGCGTGTCGTGGCGGATCTACCAGGACACCGGCACCGGCCTGGACGCGGCCGGCTCGTGGGGATGGACGCAGGATCCGTACATCGGCAACTACGGCGACAACTCGCTGCTGTACTTCAACCGGTACCGGAACGCGGCGCCCGGCGACCACCTGTACGACCTGGCCCGCACCGGCACGTCCATCGTGGACGAGGGGCGCGACCCGGAGAAGCTGCTCACCGACTTCGCGGCGGACGTGGCGGCCGGGCGGCTGCCGCAGGTGTCCTGGATCGTGGCGCCGGAGGCGTACACCGAGCACCCGAACTGGGAGCCCGGCTACGGCGCCTGGTACATGTCCAAGGTCATCGACATCCTGGCCGCGCACCCCGAGGTGTGGAGCCGGATGGCGCTGTTCATCACGTACGACGAGGAGGGCGGCTTCTTCGACCACCTCGTGCCGCCGACGCCGCCGCGCACCCCGGCGCAGGGCGGCTCCACCGTGCCGATCACCAACGAACTCTTCCCGGGCGACTCCGGCCTGGTCCCCGGGCCGTACGGGCTGGGCGTGCGGGTACCCATGGTGGTCGTGTCGCCGTGGACGCGCGGCGGCTGGGTCGACTCGCGGCTGGCCGACCACACGTCGCTGATCCGCTTCCTGGAGGCGCGCTTCGGCATTCGGGAGCCGAACATCACGCCGTGGCGGCGGGCGATCACCGGCGACCTGACCGAGGCGTTCGACTTCCGCACGCCGAACGACTCCGCGCACGTGCGGCTGCCGGACACCGACTCGTACAAGCCGGAGGAGCTGACCCGGCACCCGGACGAGGTGCCGGTCCCGCCCGCCGACCCCCGGCTGCCCGCGCAGGAGCGGGGCGTGCGCCCGGCCCGCCCGCTGCCGTACCGGCTCTACGCGGACCTGCGCGGCTCCGACCTGCGGCTGCGCAGCGACGGCGGTGCCGCGGCCGTGTTCGCCGTCCGCTCGCCGGACCACGACCCGCGGTCGTACACGGTGGGCAACGGCTCGGAGATCACCGAGTCGCTGGCCGGTCACCGGTCCGCGGAGGTGCACGGGCCGAACGGCTTCTACCGGCGCTTCGCGGTGGGCGGGCGCACGCCGATCGACGTGCGCGCCCGCTACGACGAGCACCGGCTGGAGGTGATCCTGGAGATCACCAACCGGTCCGCGCAGCGCGCCGAGGTGCGCGTGGCCGACCGCTACAAGAGCCGGGCCCGCACGCTGACGCTGAAGCCGCGCGAGACCCGCGCCGAGCGCTGGTCGCTGGGCCGGACCAAGGGCTGGTACGACCTGACCGTCACGGCCGTGGAGACCGAGCTGCGCTACGCCGGCCACGTGGAGAACGGCAGGCCCAGCATCAGCGACCCGGGCATGGGTGGACTGATCTGACCGTTCGGTGGAGCGGCGGAATCCACCGCCGCTCCCCGCCGGCGGACGATGTGGACGCGGGGCCGGTTTCGGCACGCTGACGGCATGACAGAACTCAGCCGCCGTACCCTGCTCGCCGCCGCGGCCGGTGCGCCCGCCGCCGCGCTCCCCGCGACCGCGGCCGTGGCCGCACCGCCCGCATCGCCCGCGCCGGTGGTCATCCGTCCCGGTGACCGCCGCTACGACGGCCTGCTGCGCGGCAACAACTGGCGCTTCACCGGTGCGCCGGACGAGATCCGGATCGCGTCGTCCACCGCGGACGTGGTGCGCGCGGTCTCGGACGCGGTCCGGACCGGCCGGCGCATCGCCCCGCGCAGCGGCGGGCACTGCTTCGAGGACTTCACCGCCGACCCGGCCGTACGCATGCTGCTCGACCTCAAGCCGATGAACGCGGTCGGCTGGGACGCGGACCGGCGCGCGCACGTGGTCGAGCCCGGCGCCACGCTCGGCGAGGTCTACCGCGCGCTGTTCACCCGGTCCGGCGTGACCGTCCCGGGCGGCAGCTGTCCCGAGGTCGGCGCCGGCGGCCACGTCGCGGGCGGCGGGTACGGCCCGCTGTCCCGCCGCTACGGCTCGGTCGTCGACCACCTCTACGGCGTGGAGGTGGTGGTGCCGGACGCCGCGCGAGGCGCCCGCGCGATCGTCGCCACCCGCGAGCCGGGCGATCCGCACCGCGACCTGTGGTGGGCGCACACCGGCGCCGGCGGCGGCAGCTTCGGCGTGGTCACGAAGTATCTGCTCCGCGACCTGCCGCCGGTGCCGCGCACGATGCTGCAACACGTGATCGTCTGGTCCTGGGAGGGGATGACCGAGGCCGCGCTGACCGGCCTGGTCCGCAACTTCGGCACCTGGCACGAGCGGCACAGCGCGCCCGGCACCCCGGAGTGCGGCGTCTACGGGATTCTCGACGTCGCGCACCGCAGCGCCGGCACGGTCATGCTGGTCGCGCAGATCGACGCGGACCTGCCGGACGCGGGCGCGCTGGTCGACGGCCTCGTGAGCGCGGTGACCGCGGGCACCGGGCTCACCCCCGTGCTGGACCTGCGCACCAGCATCCCGTGGCTGCACCGGATGACCTGGCCGGGCAGCGGCGAGCCGGGCGACGTGCTGGTCCGCCGCTACAAGATCAAGGCCGCGTACCTGCGGCGCGGCTACACCGAGGCGCAGCTGGCCGCGATCTGGCGCCACCTGACCGGCGCCTACGGCGGCGGCACCCTGCTCATCGGGTACGGCGGGCAGGCCAACGCGGTCGCGCCGGACGCCACCGCGATCGCGCAGCGGTCGGCCGTGATGAAGGCGATCTGCCAGTCGGTCTGGCGCGAGGAGGCGCACGACGACGCGATGATCGCCTGGGTACGCGACATCTACCGGGACGTGTTCGGCGACGTGCCCGCGGACGGCTCCTACATCAACTATCCGGACACGGACCTGCCGCGCACGGCGTTCTACGGCGCGAACTACCCACGGCTGCGGCGGGTGAAGTCGCGGTACGACCCGGCGAACGTGTTCCGGCACGGGCTGTCCGTCGAGCCGCTATAGATTGACCGCCATGAGGTGGTGGCCGTACGCGCTGCTCGCCGTGCTCGCGGCCGTCCAGGTGCACTCGCCGGTCGCGCTGGCGCTGTGCGCGCTGACCGCCGCGTGGATGCTCCAGCCGTGGTGGCGCGGCAGCGCGCTCGTGGTCGGCCTGATCGCGCTGAACGCGCTGCTGGTGCTGGCCACGCCGTGGTTCGGCCTGTTCACCCCGGTCTCCTACGTGTACACGTTCCGGCTGCTGCCGTGGCCGTGGCAGCCCGTCGGCGTGGGCGCGGTGGCGGTGATCGCCGGCGCCGCGCAGGCGTCCAACGTGGACGGCACGCTGCTGTCCGCCGCGGTGGTGGCGGGCAACGTCGTACCCATGTGCGCGTTCGCGTTCTTCGTCCGGCGCGCCACCGAGCACGAGCGGGACCGCGAGCGCGCGCTGGCCGAGGCGGAGGAGGCGAACCGCCGCCTGGCCGCGTCGCTGGCCGAGAACGCGGCGCTGCAAGAGCGGTTGCTCGCCCAGGCCCGGGACGCGGCGGTCCGCGACGAGCGGCAGCGCATGGCCCGGGAGATCCACGACACGCTCGCCCAGGGCCTGACCGGCATCATCAGCCAGCTGCGCGCGGCCTCGCACGTGGCCGGCGACCCGGCACGCTGGCGGCGGCACGTCGACGCCGCGACCGCGCTGGCCGCCGAGAGCCTGACCGAGGCACGGCGCTCCGTGCACGCGCTGCGCCCGGAGCCGCTGCGCGCCGCGCGGCTGGTCGAGGCACTGGACGCGGTCGCCGCGCGCTGGTCCGCGCTGCACGGCGTCCCGGTCCGGGTCAGCACCACCGGCACGCCGCTGCCGATCCCGCCGGAGGCGGAGGACGCGCTGCTGCGCGTGGCCCAGGAGGCGCTGACCAACGTGGCCCGGCACGCGCACGCGACCCGCGTCGGCGTGACGCTGTCCTTCCTGGACACCGAGGCCGCGCTGGACATCCGCGACGACGGCCGCGGCTTCCCGGCCCGCGGCGACTCCGGCGCGGATTCCGGCGGCGGTTTCGGGTTGATCGGGATGCGGCAGCGGATGGAGGATCTGTCCGGCACGCTGCGCATCGAGTCCGAGCCGGGCGCGGGCACCGGCATCTCCGCCCGCGTGCCCGTGAAGGGAGACCCGCCGTGACCCCGATCCGGCTGCTGATCGTGGACGACCACCCGATCGTGCGCGACGGCCTGGTCAGCCTCTTCGACGGCGACCCCGGCTTCACCGTGCTCGGCGAGGCCGCGGACGGCGCCGAGGCGGTCCGGCTGGCCCGCGCGCTGCGGCCCGACGTGGTCCTGATGGACCTGCGCATGCCCGGCACCGACGGTCTGACCGCCACCCGCGAGCTGGCCGGCGAGGTCCGCGTGCTGGTGCTGACCACGTACGACACCGACCACCACGTGCTCCCCGCGATCGAGGCGGGCGCCGTCGGCTACCTGCTCAAGGACGCCTCCCGAGAGGACCTGACCCGCGCGGTCCGCGCCGCCGCGCGCGGCGAGGCCGTCCTCGCCCCGTCCGTTACCGCGCGGCTGATGGACCGGGTCCGCAAGCCGCCGCCGAGCCCGCTCAGCGCCCGGGAGATCGAGGTGCTGGCGCTGGTCGCGGCCGGCGCCACCAATCGCGAGATCGCCGCCCAGCTCTTCCTGACCGAGGCCACGGTCAAGTCCCACACGCTCAACATCTACACGAAGCTCGGCGTCAACGACCGCGCCGCCGCCGTCACCGAGGCCTTCCACCGCGGCCTGCTGACCCCCCGCCCGCCCGATTTCGGGTGAACCTCGGTACGAGTCCCGGGCCGTTCACCGGGTTCCGCTACGTAGCGTATGCAACTTGCCTGGCGGAGGGCCGGGTGAGGCTCCTACAGTCGGTGGATGCAGACCGACCGTCGGGCGCCGGTGGTGATGACCGTGCTGCGTGAGACCGGGGGCGGTGAGGCGCCGCCCGCGGAGGCCGGTGCGCCGGCGGGGCGGGCCCGGTGGCCGCGGCTCGACCGGCGCCGGGTGCTGATTCTCGCGCTCGCGGCCTGGGCGGTGGTGATCACCGGGCTGGTGGTGCTGCAGGGGACGCGCGGCGAGCCGGAGGCCGCGCCGGTGGCGCCGTCGCCGTCGCCGAGCGCGTCCGAGGGGCCGCTCGGTGTGCCGGAGATCTACGGGGCGGTGCTGCCGTCCGTGGTCCGGATAACCGCGGGACGGTCGACCGGGACCGGCGTGCTGGCGAACGCGGACGGCACCATCCTGACGGCACACCATGTGGTCGACGGCGCCGGGACGATCACGGTCACCTACGCGGACGGCAGCGAGGCCGGTGCGTCGGTGGCGCGGGCGGACCCGGCCATGGACATCGCGGTGCTGACGCCGGAGCGGCTGCCGGAGACGCTGGTCCCGGCCACGCTCGGCGGCGCGGCGGGCGTCGGCGACCCGGTGGTGGCGATCGGCAACCCGCTCGGGCTGACCGCGTCCACCACCAGCGGCGTCGTCTCCGGTCTCGAGCGGACGCTCGATCGTGGGAACGATCCGGACATGGCGGGACTCATCCAGTTCGACGCGGCGGTCAACCCGGGCAGCTCGGGCGGGCCGCTGATCAACGACCGGGCGGAGGTGGTGGGCATCGTGGTGGCGCTGGCCAACCCGACCGACGCGGACACCTTCATCGGCATCGGCTTCGCGGTCCCGATCGGGGCCGCGCTCGGCGCCGTCGAGGGCGACGGCCAGGCACCGCCCCTGTGAGCGTGAGGAGAGACCACATGCCGGACGCCGGACCGATCGAGCAGGTGCTCTACGAGGTCAAGAAGACCATCGTGGGCCAGGACCCGCTGCTCGAACGGCTGGTCGTGGCGCTGCTCGCGCGCGGCCACATCCTGGTCGAGGGCGTGCCCGGCCTGGCCAAGACGCTCGCGGTGAAGTCCCTCGCGGAGGCGATCGGCGGCGCGTTCCACCGGGTGCAGTTCACGCCGGACCTGGTGCCGGCGGACATCCTCGGCACCCGCGTCTACCACCAGCCGACCGGCGAGTTCCAGGTGTCGCTCGGCCCGGTGTTCACCAACCTGCTGCTCGCCGACGAGATCAACCGCGCGCCGGCGAAGGTGCAGAGCGCGCTGCTGGAGGTCATGCAGGAACGGCAGGTCACCATCGGCCGCGAGACGCACCGGGTGCCGAACCCGTTCCTGGTGATGGCCACCCAGAACCCGATCGAGAGCGAGGGTACGTATCCGCTGCCCGAGGCGCAGACCGACCGGTTCATGATGAAGGTGCTGGTCGGCTACCCGAGCGTGACCGAGGAGTTCGTGATCGTCGAGCGGGCGCTGTCCCCGGCCGCGGTCATCCAGCGGATCATCGACCCGGAGACGCTGGTCGGGCTCCAGGAGCGGGCCGACCGGGTCTACGTGGACCCGTCGCTGATCGAGTTCGCGGTCAACCTGGCGCACGCCACCCGCGAGCCGGGCCGGATCGGCCTGGACGACCTCGCCCGGTACGTCACCTACGGCGCCTCGCCGCGCAGCTCGATCAGCCTGGTGCTGGCCGGGCGGGCGCTGGCGTTCGTCCGCGGGCGCGACTACGTCGTACCCGGGGATCTGCTGGATCTGGCTCCGGACGTGCTGCGGCATCGGCTCGTCCTGTCCTATGAGGCGCTCTCCGACGACGTCACCGCGGACCTGATCCTGCAGAAGATCCTGGCCAACCTGCCGGTGCCCGAGCCGGCGGGCCGGGGACGATAGATGGCCTCCGCACCGGACCGGTTGCTGCGGCGCCTGGAGTGGCGGCTCGGCCGCCGGCTCGACGGGCGGCTCCAGGGCGCCTACCGCACGGTGTGGCACGGCACCGGGCTGGACTTCACCGACCTGCGCGCCTACACCGCGGAGGACGACGTCCGGCACATCGACTGGAACGTGACCGCGCGCCTGGACGAGCCGTACGTCCGGCAGTACACGGAGGACCGTGAGCTGACCGCGTGGCTGGTCGTGGACCGGTCCGCGTCCATGCGGTTCGGCCCGGCCGAGCAGGGCAAGGACTCGGTCGCGGCGGAGCTGTCGGTCAGCCTGGCGCGGCTGGTGTCGCAGGGCGGCAACCGGGTCGGCGCGATCCTCTACGACAACGACGACCAGCGGGTCATCCCGCCGCGCGGCGGGCGCGACCAGATCCTCCGCATCGCCGGCGAGCTGATCAGGCCGCGCGCCGGGACGGCCGGGCGGACCACGGACCTGGCCGGGATGCTCGCGCTGGCCGCGGCCACCACGCGGCAGCGCCGCAGCCTGATCTTCGTGGTGTCGGACTTCATCGGCGACCTCGGCTGGGAGAAGCCGCTGGCCATGCTCACCCACCGGCACGAAGTGGTGGTCGTGCGCGTGGTCGACCCGGCCGAGCTGTCGCTGCCGGACGTGGGTCTGGTGCTGGTCGAGGACGCGGAGACCGGCGAGCAGGTGCTGGTCGACACCAGCGACCCGCTGCTGCGCCGCCGGCTCGCCGAGGAGGTCGACGGCCGCGAGTCGGCCGTGGCGACCGCGATGCGCCGGGCCGGCGTGGCCGCCCACCGGATCACCACCGATCAGGACCTGCTCGACGCGCTGCTGTCGATGACCAGGACCTCCGGGAGGGTACGCCGATGACGGTGCTCTACCCGGCCGTGCTCGCGGTCGCGGCACTGCTGACCGGCGCGGCGATCTGGGCGTACGTGACGCTGGCCCGCCGCCGTACCCGCGTGCTGGTCTCTGTGGGCCTGTCCGCCCCGGGCGACCGGCGCGCGGCCGTCCGGCGCCACCTGCCGTGGGCGCTGCTGCTCGCCGCGCTGCCGATCATGCTGGTCGGGCTCGCGCGGCCGCAGGCGGAGGTGGCCGTGCCGCGGGTGTCCGGCACCGTCGTGCTCGCGTTCGACATCTCCAACAGCATGGCCGCGGACGACGTCAGCCCGACCCGGCTCGGCGCCGCCCAGGCCGCGGCCGGCGAGTTCGTGCGCCGCCAGCCCGACTCGGTCGACGTGGGCGTGGTGGTCTTCGGCGACCAGGCGCTCACCACGCAGGCGCCGACCGCCGACCACGACCTGGCGGTGGCCGCGATCGACCGGGCCAGGGCCGGCGGCGGCACCTCGCTCGGCCAGGCCATCATGGTGTCGCTCGGCGCGATCACCGGCCGCCCGGTCGTGCTGCCGCCGGACGGCGGGCCGGCGCCCGACCTCGGCTACTGGCCGTCCGCCACGATCGTGGTCTTCTCCGACGGCGAGGAGACCGGTGGCCCGGACGTCGAGGCCGCCGCGAACCTGGCCGCGTCCGCGGGCGTGCGCATCCAGACCGTCGGCGTCGGCACGCCCGAGGGCGCCACCGTGGAGGTCGACGGGTACCGGCTGACCACCGTGCTGGACGAGACGCTGCTGACCGCGATCGCGCAGGTCAGCGGCGGCGCCTACCACACCGCGGGGGACGCGGAGGCGCTCGCGGACACCACCGGCGGCATCGACCTGCGGCTGACCACGACGAAGGAGCCGGTCGAGCTGACCGCGCCGTTCGCCGGGGTCGCGCTGCTGCTGCTCGCCGCCGGGGCACTGCTCAGCACCCGCTGGCACGGAAGGATCATCTGATGTCCGTCGGCTGGCCGCTGGGCTTCCTCGCGCTGCTGATCGTGCCGCTGCTGCTGCTCGCCCGCTGGTGGCTGAACCGGCGCCGCAGACGCGCCGCGCTCCGGGTCTCCAGCGTGGCGCTGATCCGGGCCGCGCTGCCCGCCCGGCCGTCGTGGCGCCGCCGGGTACCCGTGATCCTGTTCCTGGCCGGCCTGGCCGCGCTGGCCGGCGGCCTGACCCGGCCGCAGGCGTCGATCGCGGTGCCGACCAACCAGTCGGCGATCCTGCTGGCGATCGACGTGTCCGGCTCGATGTGCACCACGGACATCGCGCCGAACCGGCTGGCGGTCGCGGCGGACGCGGCGCGCGAGTTCATCCGCGCGCAACGCGACGGCACCCGGATCGGGCTGGTCGCGTTCTCCGGCATCTCCGGGCTGCTGGTCGCGCCGACCGAGGACAAGGAGGCGCTGCTCGCCGCGATCGACGGGCTCAAGACCGCCCGCGGCACCGCCATCGGCCAGGCCATCCTGACCGCGATCGACGCGATAGCGGAGATCAACCCGAACGTGGCGGCCACCGGCGTCGACCTGGGGGACCCGCCGGCGGGCGACCTCGGCGCGTACCAGCCGGACACGATCGTGGTGCTCACCGACGGCGCGAACAGCACCGGCGTCGACCCGGTCACCGCGGCCGAGCAGGCCGCCGCGCGCCGGCTGCGGATATTCACGATCGGCTTCGGTACGACCGAGCCGGCGCAGATGGTGTGCACACCGGACCAGATCGGCACGGACGCGTTCAGCGGGCGGCGCGGGCCGGGCGGGCGCGACCCCGGCTGGGGCAGCGGCAGCGGCGGCCGGCGGATCCAGGAGATCGACGAGGAGGCGCTGACCGCGGTCGCGGACCTGACCGGTGGGCGCTACTTCAAGGCGGAGGACTCCGAGCAGCTCACCGACGTGCTGGGCGACCTGCCCCGGGAGATCGGGCTGCAGCGGGAGGACGTGGAGATCACGTTCTGGTTCCTGCTGGCCGGGGCGGCGCTGGTGGGCGCGGGGGCCGGGCTGTCGCTGTGGTGGAACCGAGGGCTCACGCCGGTGCGTCGATAGGCGGCTGCACCAGGCAGGACAGGTGCTGCCCGTGCCGCGCGGCCGCCGCGCACCACTCTCCGATGATCTCCAGGGCGGCGCGGGCGGTGGCCGGCCGGGCCTCGGCGAACCCGTCATAACCGACGAAGGCCACGGCGAGCCCGTCCTTGGCGCGCTCCTGTCGGACGAGGTCGTTCAGGCAGTCGGTCAGCGCGTCGAGGGTCCCGCCGTAGTGGTCCGGGAAGTCCAGTGCCGCCGCTATCTCCCGGTGGAAGTCGCCGTCCTCGGTCCAGCCGGAGGCGTCGAGCCGGACCACGCGCTGTCCCCGGGCGCGCAGCGACGCCGCCACCGCGTCCAGCACCACGACTTCGAGGAACGGACGCACGTGAGTCATGGCCCCGACCATAGCCAAATATTGATGTTGTCGCAGGCCCTATAGTCCGTGGACATGAGCGATTCGCCACTGTCCGACGCCTTGGCCGCGTATGCCGGAAATCGGACGGATGAGAACTGGGCGCGGTTCGTCGCCGTGTTCCGTAACTCGATCGTGGGCGCGGTCGGCGCCGGCCCGGTCTCCGGTGGCCGGTCCGGCGCCGGGTTCGGCGTGGGCCGCACCACGCACGGCGACGGGCTGCCGCGCATCCTGACGTTCGCCGACCCGCCGGTCTACGCGCGCACGTTCGGGCAGCACTTCACCGTGGGCGTACCCGGCTCGGTGCTGCTGGAGATGGCCGCCGGCGACCCGGACTGCGCCGGCATCCTGGTCAACAGCGCCACCTCGGAGACCAGCGTCGTGATCACCCGGGAGGCGGCCGAGGCCGCGCTCGACTGATCCGTGGGACACGTTGGTCAGAAGCAGATCACCCTCGGTAGGGTTGACGGCTATGTCCGACACCTCGTCCCGGCCGAGCCTCCGCCAGATGATCGAGACGGGCGGGGAGCCCCTGCTGGTGGGCATCACGCCGCCGCGCCGCTCCGCCGCACCCGAGCAGGTGGCGGAGATCGCCGAGCGCACGCTGGAGCGGCTCGCCGCCGTCGACGTGGACGGGCTCATCCTCTACGACATCGACGACGAGAGCGACCGCAACCCGGAGCAGCGGCCGTTCCCGTACCTGCCGACCATGGACCCGGCCGCGTTCCACGACACGCACCTCGGCGCGTGGGAGCGCTGCGTGATCGTCTACCGGTGCGTCGGCAAGTACCCCGAGGCCGACCTCGCGGAGTGGCTGCGGGCCGTCGACACCGACCGGGTGCTCAGCGTCTTCGTCGGCGCGTCCTCCGGCGACAAGCCGGTGCACACGCACCTGGGCCAGGCGCACGCGCTGCGCCGGGAGATCCGCGACGAGTTGTCGCTCGGCGCGGTCACCATCACCGAGCGGTACACCCGCCGCGGCGACGAGCACCTGCGCATGCTGGACAAGCAGGAGCGCGGCGTCGCGTTCTTCATCTCCCAGGTGGTGTACGACGTCGGCGCCACCAAGAGCATGCTCAGCGACTACTTCTACGCGTGCCGGGAGCGCGGCGTGGCGCCCCGGCCGGTGATCCTCACGCTCTCGGTCTGCGGCTCGGTCAAGACGCTGGAGTTCCTCCAGTGGCTCGGCGTGGACGTGCCGCGCTGGCTGGAGAACACGCTGCGGCACGCGCAGGACCCGCTGACCGAGTCGTACGAGCAGTGCGTGGCCAATGCGCGCGAGCTCATCGCGTTCTGCCGCCGCCTGGGCCTGCCGTTCGGCTTCAACGTGGAGAGCGTGTCCAGCCGCAAGGTCGAGATCGAGGCCTCCGTCGCGCTGGCCGCGGAGATCCGGACGCTGCTCGGCTGACCGACGTACCGTGGAGGGATCGGGCCGGCGGCCCGGTCCCTCCCTCTTTGGCGCCGTAACCGCGTCAAATAGATCAATATTGATATTTATGAACTTTGATGCAATGCTCCTGGAAGCGCTCCCAACCATGATGCGCGCCGAAACGGAGGATGCACCATGAGTTCACCCACGACCGGGTCCTCCCGGTCAGCCGCCCGCCACCCACTCCGGGCGCTCGTCCTGTTGCTGACCCTGGTCGCGGTCGTGCTGCCCTGGAGCGGTGTCGCTCAGGCGCACGGCACCATCGTCGGCCCGGCCACCCGGCAGTACCAGTGCTGGCAGGCCTGGGGCAGCAACCACACCAACCCGGCCATGCAGCAGCAGGACCCCATGTGTTACCAGGCGTTCCAGGCGAACCCGGACACCATGTGGAACTGGATGAGCGCGCTCCGGGACGGCCTCGGTGGCCAGTTCCAGGCCCGCACGCCGGACGGCCAGCTCTGCTCCAACGGCCTCTCCCGCAACAGCAGCCTGGACACCCCGGGCGCGTGGAAGACCACGCCGATCAGCAACAACTTCACCGTCCACCTGTACGACCAGGCGAGTCACGGCGCTGACTACTTCCGCGTCTACGTGAGCAAGCAGGGGTTCAACCCGGCCACCCAGCGCCTCGGCTGGGGCAACCTCGACTTCATCACGCAGACCGGACGGTACGCGCCGGCCCAGGACATCCGCTTCAACGTGTCCACCTCCGGCTACACCGGCCACCACATCGTGTTCGTCATCTGGCAGGCCTCGCACCTCGACCAGGCCTACATGTGGTGCAGTGACGTGACCTTCTCCTGATCCATCCCCACCCTCGCCACTCCGGCTCCGGGCGCCACCGCCCAGGGCCGGAGTGGCGCTTTTCGTTCCGGTTCCGGGGTGATCGGACGTCGGCTCGGCGGCGGAAATCGGCCGGTGGGGTCGCCCGCGGTGGGGGCCGCGCTCGACCGGCTCGGGGTCGGGCATCCCGGTGGCTACACCCACGAGATCGTCTTTCGGCGCTGCCCGGCCTGCGGTGAGCGCAACATCGTCCGCGACGGCGACTTCACCTGCGCGCTGTGCGACGGTGACCTGCCCGCGGAGTGGAACGTCGACGAGGTGGCCGGACGCGGCCACGGCTGATCGGGGAGACGCGGGGCCGGGGCGAATGTGTCCGACTCGCAACACGGTTAACGGCGTCCGGGGGCGGATTCGTTAACCTGCGGGCCATACCGTGTCCGCCCGATGGTCTCCTCGGAAGGCAGTCAGGGACATGATGCTCGACGTCTCCACGCGCGCTGACGGCAGCCTGGTCATCCGCGCCAGCGGCGACGTGGGCGTGGAGAACGCGGTGCACCTCCGGCGGGCGCTGGTGCACGCGGTGCGCCGGACCCGGCCACTGCGCCTGATCCTCGATCTCGCCGGCGTCGCGTCCGTCGATTCGATAGGCGTGGGTACGTTCGCGGCCACCTGTGCGCTCGCGGACGTGCACCAGGTGGCGGTGTTCTTCGACGATCCGGCGCCGGAACTCGCGGCGCGACTGGCCACCGCCGGCGTGCCGCCGTGGCGACTGCGCCGTTCGGAGTGGGGCTGAGGCTTCGGGTGCGTCACCGGAACCACACCACGGGCGTACCGATCGTTCGTTTCCGGGACATTCGGGTGATCATTTGGCGCATCTATATTCCCGTCCATGAATCCTACCAAGGCGATCGCCACCGCACTGATCACCACCGGGGTCGCGGTGTTCGCGGCCGTCGCACCGGCCTCGGCCGCGCCGAGCCGGGCGGAGCTGGCGCTGCGCTGGGCGCCGATCCACCACCAGGACGTCGACCAGACCGGTGGGCACGCGCTGGGCGGCAAATCCGACTACATCACCCGCGTCGACTTCGACGGCGACCTCAACGGCCGCAACAACTGGGACAACACCGGGGCCGGCAACGCGGACCTCTCCGCGGCCGCGTACTACTCGGTGTCCGAGACCAGCTCGCACTGGTTCATCACCTACCTCTTCTTCCACCCGCGCGACTGGGTCGACCACCCGTTCTTCGAGACCGAGCACGAGAACGACGGCGAGGGCGTCATGCTCGCCATCGAGAAGAACGGCACCGACTACGGCGTGCTGCGCTCCGCGGTGACGGTGGCGCACAGCGACTTCTTCTCGTACCTGCCGGCCGGCAGCTCCTGGACCGGCGGGCGGGAGAACAGCGACGGCACGCTCCAGCTCGCGTCCTCGCCGCACGACTCGTTCCAGCACCCGGTCACCGCGCAGGAGACCCAGGGGCACGGGCTGAAGGCGTACCCGCAGTACCAGATCAACGGCGACGGCATCGTCTACTACCCGTCCACCACCGGCGAGACGCCGAGCGGGCCGGACGACCGGGACGTCAAGTACCGGCTGATCGACATCTTCGCGGGCGGCGGGCTGTGGGCGCAGCGCGCCAACGCCAGCCTCTTCGCGAGCCTGGGCACGTTCGCGGGTGACACCTCGGGCGGCTGCGGCTCCGGCACGTTCAGCTGCGGCACCAACTCGGCGAACGCGCCGTGGGGCTGGGACGACGGCGACGACGTGCCGGTCCGCGGCGAGATCGCGACCGACCCGGCGAAGCTGTCCGCGGAGTACTGGACGATTCCCGGCACGTTCGCGCGGAGCTACACCTACAACCCGTACTCGTCCGCGGCGGCCGCGCTCAAGGCCGCGGAGAGCCTTCCGCGGGTGACCGACTGAGCAGCTCGTCGACGCGCGCGGCCGCGGTCAGCATGGCCCGGCCGCGCGCGGTCAGTCGTTCCCGCCACTGCGCCAGCGAGTCGGCCAGCGCCTCCGTGCCGCCGGACGCGCGGACCCGCGCCGCGACCGTGGCGATGTGGTCCAGCCGGTAACCGCCCCGGCGCAGCAGGTGGGCGAGCTGGGCGTCCCGGACGTCGTCCGCGCCGTACACGCGCTGGCCGGTCCGGTCCCGGGACGGCGTGAGGATGCCGGCGACCTCCCACGTGCGCAGCGTGGCGGGCGTGACGCCGATCCGGTGCGCCAGCTCCCCGATCTGGAGGTTCCCCCGGCCCGGCGGCGGCGTCTCCGCCGCCACGGGGACGGCGATCTCCACCGAGTCCAGCGTCTCCCGGTCGCGGAGCAGCAGCGCATGGCCCGCATCGATGGTGCGCAGCGCCGCGTCGATCTCGCCGCGCACGATCGCCCGCATGATCGTGCGCGCGGTCGCGTGACCGAACGCCGGGACCAGCGCGAGGAACGCCCGCAGCGCCGCCGCATGCCGCTCCGTGTAGACGCGGTATCCGCTGGCGGTCCGCGGCGCCGCCGGCAGCACGCCGTCCGCCTCGTAGTTGCGGATCGCCTGGGCGGACAGCCCGTGCTCCCGGGCCAGATCCACCGGGCGTTGAGACTTGGACACCATGCTCCCGAGGTCGAGGGCTTCAAAGCCTCAATGGGCCCTTCAACGGTACGGTAGAGGTCTATGACCTTCGGATTCTCCCCGCTGTACGCGCTGCTCGACGCCCGCCCGGCCCCGGTGGAGGTGCTCGCGTGCGGCGAGCCCACGCACGGCGAACCGGCGTTCCAGACCCTGCGCAACGAACTGCTGTCCGGGCTCGCCGCGCGCGGCTTCCGGTCGGTCGCGCTGGAGACCGACCGCCTCCGGGCCCGGCTCGTCGACGCCTACGTCCGGCTCCGCACGGACGCGGACCTGGAGACCGTGCTGGCCGACGGGTTCTCCCACGGCTGGGGCGCGTTCCCCGGCAACCGCGAGCTGGTCGTCCGGCTGCGCGAGCACAATCACGGGCTGCCGCCGGAGGAGCGCATCGCGTTCCACGGCTTCGACGCGCCGACCGAGGTGGACTCCGCGCCCAGCCCCCTGCCGTACCTGCTGAGGGCCTTTGATCTGGTCGGCGACCGGATCGCGGCGAGCCGTGCCGAGATCGAGCGGCTGGCCGGCGACGACGCGCGCTGGTCCCGTCCGGACGCGGTGCTGGACCCGGCGAGGTCCCCGGGCACCGGCGCGGACGCGGTCGCGCTGCGCGTCATCGCGGACGACCTGCTCGGCGCGCTCTGGGCCGCGGGCCTGACCGGCGACGTGCCGGACGCGGAGGCCGCGCTCTGGCTGCTGCGGTACCACGCGCAGGCCGCCGCGCCGCTGGAGCTGGGCGAGCGGGTCACGCGCCTGATCGGGCTCCGCGACGCCTGGATGGCGCGCAACCTGGCCGACGTCCGCGAGCGGGAGCGGCGGCGCGGCGCCACGCTGGTCCACTCGCACAACGCCCACCTGCAGCGGCACGGCGCCTCCTGGGACGCGGCCGGGTGGGAGCGCGGCGACCTGCGGCTGCGGTGGAACCCGGCCGGCCGGATCGCCGCGGACCTGTTCGGCGACCGCTACGTGTTCCTGGCCGGCAGCCTCGGCGCCAGCGCCGCCCTGGGGCTCGGCGCGCCGGCGGACGGCACGTTCGAGGCCGCGCTCTCCGACGGGCTGAACGTGGACGTGACGGCGGGCGACCGCGCGGGCCGCGCCGACGCGGTGCACGGCTACTTCCCCCTCACCGCCGAGCTGATCGCGGACGCGGACGCGATCTGGCACGTGCGCGGCGCGGGCTTCGACGGCCCCGGCGAGTCCGAGATCGCCGAGCGGATTCGCGCCATGCCGGGCGTCACCGAGTTCGTGGCGGACGAGGCCGCGGGCGCGCCGCCCGGCAGCAACGGCGACCGGTTCTACTTCGCCGGCGTCGCGCACCGCATGCCGTTCGCCACGATCGTCGCGCACGACACCCCGGGCTTCGACGAGGACTCGCGACTGGACCGGCCCGGCGTGTTCCGGCTCAACATCGCGCTCGGCCGCGCGGAGTTCGCCCGGCGCTTCGGCTACCCGCCCGCGGAGGCGGCCGGCCACCGCGCGGGCGTCGACTTCACCCGCGCCGGCGTGATCATGCCGCATCCGGCGTACGCGGTGCAGGGCTGGGCCGCCGTGCTCAACCCGCCGGTCGCGCTGCTGCCCGAACTGGACGACCTGCTGGACCGCGCGCGGCGCCGCGCCTCCGGGGACCGCCGGTGATCATGAGCCTGTTACGGTGGCCTCCGTCACCCCGGTGAAAGGTGGTCGCCATGACCGACGTGGAGAGCCCGTTGCGGCCGGTCGAGCCGCCCACCGCGGCCGATCTGGACCACGCCCGGCACGTCGTCGCGGCCGAGCTGGCCCCCACGCCGCTGATCCGGCTGCCGCTCGACGACCTGGCCGGTGCGGACGTCTACGCCAAGCTCGAGACGCTGCAGCCGACCGGCTCGTTCAAGGTCCGCGGCGCGCTCGCGGCCGTGTCCGCGGCCGGCGCTGACCAGGCCGGCGTGATCACCGCGTCCGCCGGCAACCACGGGCTCGGCGTCGCCTACGCGGCCACCCGGCTCGGCGTTCCCTGCACCATCGTGGTCCCGGCCAACGCGTCGCCGGCGAAGATCGAGGGTCTTCGCCGGCTCGGCGTGGGGCCGGTGCTGCACGGCGAGTCCTACGACGAGGCCGAGGCGCACGCGCTCACCCTGGCGCGCTCGGGGCCGCCGTTCATCTCCGCCTACAACGACCCGCACGTGATCGCCGGGCAGGCCACCTGCCTGGAGGAGGTCCGCGAGCAACTGCACGGCGGGTTCACCGTGGTGGTGCCGGTCGGCGGCGGCGGCCTGCTCGCCGGCACGGTGCTGGCCGCGCACGGCCCGACCCGCGCCGCCGCCTCGCCCTGGTCGTCCGCGGCCGCGCGGATCCGGGTGATCGGCGTCGAGTCGGCCGCGTCCCGCGCGGTCTCCACCGCCGCCGCGGCCGCCGCGATCACCACGGTCGAGGTCGGCCCCACGCTGGCGGACGGCCTGGCCGGCAACCTGGAGGCCGGGTCTGTCACGCCGGGGCTGGCCGCGGCGCACGGCGTCGAGTTCGCCGCGGTGGGCGAGGAGCACATCGCCGAGGCGGTACGCCTCCTCGCCACCCGCTGCGGCCTGATCGTCGAGGGTGCGGGCGCGGTCGGCCTGGCCGCGCTGCTGGCCGGCGAGGTGGAGCCGGCCGGCCCGGTGGTCCTGCTGCTGACCGGGCGCAACATCGCGGCCGCCGCGCTCTCCGGGCTCATCGTCTGAAGACGAACCAGTCCACGTTGACGAAGTCGGCGGGCTGGCCGCTGCTGAACGTGAGATAGACCGGGTGCCGGCCGGTGACCGCGCTGACGTTGCCCGGCACCTCGCGGAAGCTGCTCCAGCCGCCGGTGTCACCGATCGCGAAGCTGCCGATCGGCGCCGCGGTCGGGCTGTCCACCCGTACCTCCACCAGGCCGCTCACGCCGCCGCCCGCGCCGGAGGACACCCGCGCCAGGAAGTCGCGGGCCGGCGTGCCGCCGAAGTCCACGTCGTCGTAGCGGGCCCAGTCGCCGTTCGCGAGGTGGCCGATCTGGTCCGCGCCGGCCACCACGCCGTTCTGCGCGTCGAACGACTCGGCCTGGATCGTGCTGTACGCACCGCGGGTGCCGCCGACCGGCGGCGGCGTCGTGCCACCGCCGCCCCGGGTGTAGACCGCCACGTAGTCGACCAGCATGGACGCGCCGGAGACGGTGCTCGCGGTGGGCGTGGAGTAGCCGGCCACGCCGTTGGGGAACGCGCCGCCCATCGCCACGTTGAGCAGGATGAAGTAGCCCTGGTGGTCGGTCATCTGCGACCAGTAGGAGCCGATCTGGCTCTGCGAGACCTGGAAGAACTGGACGCCGTCGACGTACCAGCGCAGCAGGTTCGGGCTGACGCTGGTGTCCCACTCGATCGCGTACGTGTGGAAGTTGCCCTGGCAGGCGCTGTTCGGGCAGGCGCGCGTGGCGCCCAGCCCGGTCGTCTCGTTGCACGGCCCGCCCGGGTTGACGCCGCAGTGCAGCGTGCCCCACACCTGGTTGAGGCCGTTGACGTTCTCCATGACGTCCAGCTCGCCGATGCCCGGCCAGTTCCAGTAGTTGCCCCGGTACGGCGCGCCGAGCGCCCAGAACGCGGGCCAGTAGCCGGCCGCGGCCGCGCCGGTCACGTTCGGCATCTGCAGCCGGCCCTCGATCCGGAGCACCCCGCCGGCCGGCGGCTTGAAGTCCGTCCGCTGCGTCTCGATGCGCGAGCTGGTCCACCGTCCCGCGCTGTCGCGCACCGGCGTGATCCGCAGGTTCCCGTTCCCGTCCAGGCCGATGTTCGCGCTGTTCGTGGTGTACGTCTGGATCTCCCCGGTGCCGAACTGGGCCGGCCCGCCCGGATATTGCGTCCCGGTCGTGAAGATCCAGTTGCTGGACGAGGGGAGCGCGTTGGCCGCCCCGGCGAAGTCGTCACTCCACTGCAACGTCCACCCGCTCGGCGTCGGCGGCAGCGACGCCCGCGCCTCCGCCGTCACCGCCACCGTCCCGGCCAGCACCACCGCCGCCAGCCCCGCGGCGACCCTGCGTACCTGCGTCATGGGGCACCTCCGAAAGACGCTGCGAGAGCGCTCTCCCGTTTCTAGCCCGTCAAACGACGTCTGTCAATCCGTCGTGGCCTTCTCCAGCAGCTCGGCCGCGTTTCGGCGAGAGGGTTCGATGTACCCGCGTCGTCATGGTGTCCGCGGCGGTCGCGCCGAACGACATCGCGGCCGGGGCCGGCGACTACCTGATCAAGCCGTTCTCGCCGCGCTTCCCGCGCGCCCGGCTGACCGGATCGCCGTTGTCCCGGGCGTGAGGGTGACGTGCTCTCGCCGCGCCGGGCGGGCGCGACCTAAGATCTAGCCAGGGGGTGGAGATGGACGGGCGGCACACGCTCCGGCCGGGCCGCATCGCGGCGCCGGTGCGGCGTCGCGCCGTGCGCCCGTCCGGGCCGGCCGCCGACCTGCGGCGGGTGCACGCCACGCTGATCGCCGGCGCGGACCGGCGCGTGCACTCGCGCGGCTGCGGGCGCTGGCGCGGGCCCCGGCTGACCCACCTCGGCGCGCGGCACGAGCTGTCCTGGGAGCCGTGCGTCGGTGACTGCCCGTGGCCGGAGCCGGAGCCGGAGGAGATGCCGCTGGCCACCCGCGGCTCGCGGCTGTCCCGGTGGCTCACACTGGCGCTCCTGATCATGATCCCGATCGTCTCCTCGCTGTGGAACGTGCTGCGCCCCACCGACGCGGCGGCCACCGCCTGCCCGCCGGGCCAGGTGACCATGGCGGCGGCGGGCGGCGACGTCAGCGCCTCGCTGGAGCCGAACGGCGCGGCCGGGTCCGTGCTGCTGCGCCTCTGCACCACCGGCGGCGTGATCTCGTCGTGGACCGCCTCGGCCACGCCGCGGGCCGGCGGGACGGCCGTCCCGTTCCAGGTGGCGCGCGTCGGTGAGGGGACCGCCGTGGGCACGGCCGCGCTGCCGGCCGGGCAGGAGTGGCTGCTCGCGGTCGAGCTGGTGACGGAGGGCGGCGAGCGGCGCGCGGCCAGTTCGTATATCTCGAGCTGAGCGTGACGAACGCGACCCGGCGGCGGGTCGTCGTTCCGGATCGGGGCCGGTCGCGGCAGGATCGGCGCCGTGGATCTGACGGTGATCGTGGGCCCGGTCAAGGGCGGTAAGAGCCTCGAGATGATCAGTTTGCTCTCGCCGCTGGAGCACGCCGGTGTCCCGCACCGGATATTCCAGTCGAGGCGGCACGGACGCGACACGGAGATCGTCTCCCGGGCCGGCGGCAGCCTGCGTACCGAGAAGGTGGCGGACCTGCGCGCCGCGCTGGACCGCCCGGTGCAGGTGATCGGCGTGGACGAGGTGCACATGTTCTCCGTCGCCGACGTCGCGGTGCTCGGCGAGGCGCTGGGCAAGGGCGTCAAGGTGGTGGCGGCCGGCATCGACCTGGACCACCGGGGCGAGCTGTTCGCGCCGATCAGGGCGCTGCTCGAACTCGCGCCGGAGAAGGTGATCCACCGCCGCGCGGTGTGCGACGTGTGCCGGAGCCTGGACGCGGCGTACACGCAGGTGCTGGAGCACGGCGTACCGATGATCAGGAAGCTGGCGCCGTCGACCGCGCTGCCGGACGACGGTACGTACACCTACGAGGCCCGCTGCCGCCGCTGCTTCGTGTTTCCGGATCATGACGACCAATAGTTTGATCACGAAAAGGACAAGGCCGCGAACCTTTTGGTGGGCCTCGGCTCTCCTTGAGGACTGAGGGAGGCGAACCCGCGCCGCCCGAGGTGAGGAGTTGACGGCGGCGATGAGGCTGGTGGTACGGCGCGCCCGCGCGGCGAGGAGCCTGCTGGTCGCGGCCGTCGCGGCGACGCTGATCGCCACCGCGCTGCTGACGGGTCTGGCCGGCTACAGCCGGGAGGTCGTCGACGCAGGCGCGCGTGGCGCGGTGTCCGCGGCGGACGGTGACCAGCGCTCGGTGCTGATCCGGGGCGCGGCGGGCGGCACCGCGGCCGGGCTGGACCAGCGCGACCGGGCGGTACGGGATCGGCTGGCCGGCGGGCTCGGCGGCCGGGAGACCACGGTGTCCGGCGCCGGCTACGCGGCCGGCCGGGAGCTCACCGGCGAGACCGGCACGGCGCAGCCCGACGACGACGGCACGGTCTACGCCTCCGTGGTGTTCCTGGACGGCCTGGCGGAGCACGCCGACCTGGTCGCCGGCGCCTGGCCGGGCCCGGACGGCGTGCAGGCCGCGCTGGCCGAGGACGCCGCGGCCACGCTCGGCGTCACCGTGGGCGACACCGTGCCGATCCTGGACCGGGTCACCACGCGCGTCACCGACGTGACCGTCACCGGCGTGTGGGAGCGGCGCGACCCGGACGACGCGTACTGGCGGCTGGCGCCGGAACAGTCGTCCACGTACGGCCCGTTCGTGGTCCCGCGCGAGGTCTTCACCCGCGAGTTCCTGGCGAACGCGTCCGCGGCCTGGCTGGTCGAGCCGGACCTGGACGGTGTCGCGCTGGACGCGCTGCACCGGGTCGCGCGGGACGCGGCCGCGGTCTCCGAGGGGCTGCCGGAGGCGACCGGGCTGAGCAGTTCCGGGCTGGTCACCTCGGACATCGGCGCGCTCGCGGACCGGCTCGCCACCGCGGACCTGGTCGGCCGGTCCGCGCTGGTCACGCCGATGCTGCTGGTCGTGGTGCTCAGCGGGTACGCGCTGCTGCTGGTCGCGGGCCTGCTGACCGAGCAGCGCCGGGACGAGACCGCGCTGCTGCGCGCCCGCGGCGCCGCCCGTAACCAGCTCGCCGGGCTGGCCGCGCGCGAGGCGCTGCTGGTGGTGCTACCCGCCGCGATCGTGGCGCCGCCGCTGGCCACCTGGCTGGTCGGCGCGGCCGGGGACCTGCCGCTGCTGCGCGAGGCCGCGATCGACCTGCACCCGGCGATGGACGCGCCGGCCTGGATCGTGGCCGGGCTGGCCGCGCTCGGCTGCGCGCTGGCCATGCTGGCGCCCGCGCTGCGCCGCGGCGGTACCTACGCCGGCGAGCTGGCCGCCCGCGCCCGGCCCGCGCGCCGGACCGTGTTCCAGCGGGCGGGCCTGGACCTGCTGCTGGTGGCGCTGGCCGTGCTCGGCTGGGTGCAACTGCGGCAGTATTCGTCGCCGCTGGCCGGGACCGGGGCCGGGCTCGGCATCGATCCGCTGCTGGCGGCCACGCCCACGATCGGCGTGCTCGGCGGCGCGGTGGTCGCGCTGCGGCTGTTGCCGCCGGTGACCCGGCTGGCCGAGCGGCTGGTCGACCGCCGGCAGTGGATCTCCGCGACGTTCGGCGCCTGGCAGGCCGGCCGCCGCCCGCACGCCGGCCCGGTGCTGCTGCTCACGCTCGCGGTGGCGGTGAGCACGGTCGCGTGGTGCCTGGCCGGCACGTCCACCCGGTCCGGCACCGACCGGGCCGATCACCAGACCGGCGCGGACCTGCGGCTGGTCGAGCAGGACGGCGTCGCACCGGCGGGCCGCCTGCCCGCGATGACCGTGCTGCCCGGTGCCGCGACCGTGCTGCCGGCCTGGCGGGACAGCCTGCGGCTCGGCCCGGAGAACGCGCCCGGCGACATGATCGCGCTGGACGCCGCCGCCGCGCCGGGCGTGGTGCGGATCCGCGACGACCTGGCCGGCGGCGACCCGGAGCGGCTGTTCGCCGGGCTGGCCGACGCGCGCCGCACCGCGCCGGTGGTGCCGCTGCCGGCCGACGCGACGCGGCTGACCGGCACGTTCACGGCCGACGGCACGCAGTCGCCGATCCGGACCACGGCGATCTACGCGGACGCGCACGGGGCGCTGCTCCGGGCGCCGCTCGGCGAGGTGCCGCCCGGCGGCACCGCGCGGTTCGACGTGGAGATCCCGGCCGGCGTGGACCGGCTGGCCGGGTTCACGGTCGACTCGGTCGCCGGCGCGGGCTCGTCCCTGGCCTGGTCGCTGGGCGGCCTGGCGGCGGACGGCGCGCCGCTCGCGCTGCCCGGCGAGTGGCAGGGCACGGACCGGGCCGGCCGGCGCACCGACGTCCGGGCGGGGCCGGACGGGCTGCGCGCGGCGTACGCGATCGGCGGCGAGAGCTGGCGGATCAGCTCGGTCTCGTTCGCCGTGGTGCCGCGGGTCGCGCAGTCGCCGGCCGTGCCGGTGGTCGGCACGCCGCAGGCGCTCTCCGCGCTGCGGCTCGACGTGGGCGGGACGACCCGGCTCGCGCTCGGCGGCGCCACCGTCGACGTGGTGGTCACCGGCCGCGCCGACGCGCTGCCCGGCGCCACCCAGCCGGCCGCGCTGCTGGTCGACCTGCCGTCGCTGAGCTCGGCCGTGTTCACCACCTGGGGCGTGACGCGCACCCCGCAGGAGTGGTGGGTGGCGGCCCGGCCGGGCGCGCGGGCCGAGGTCGCGGACGCGGCCGCGACGCTGCGCGGACTGACCGTGCTGGACCGGGTCGCGCTCGGCGGGGAGACCGAGTCCGACCCGTACGGCGTGGGCGCCCGGGCCGCACTGTTCGCCGCCGCGATCGGCGCGGTGCTGCTGGCCGCGGTCGGCGTGGCGGTGGACGTGCGCGCCACCGGGCGGCGGCGGCTGACCGAGATGGCGGTGCTGCACACGCTCGGCGTCGGCGCGCGCCAACTGGCCCGGTCGCTGCTGATCGAGCAGGCGTTCCTGGCCGGGCTGGGCGTGCTGGTCGGGCTGGGCGTCGGCATCGCGGTCGCGGCCACCATGGCGCCGCTGGTGGTGCTGACCCCGTCCGCGGAGCGACCGGTGCCGGAGCCGCTGCTGCGGGTCGACTGGCCGGCCGTCGGCGTGACCGGCGCGCTACTGCTCGGCCTGGCGCTCGCCCTGTCCGCGCTGTCCGGCGTCAACCTGCGTCGCCGGCTGGCCGTCGCGCAGCTCCGCATCGGGGAGGACCGATGAGACTCCTGCGACGGGTCCGCGCGACCGCGGGCTACCTCGCGCTGCTGGGCGCGCTCGGCCTGGTGGCGTCGCTGCTGGTCAGCGGCGTACCCCGGCTGTCCAACGGGTTCACCGACGACGGGCTGCGCACGGACGTGACCGGGCTGCGCCACCAGGCCCGCGACCTGACGTTCCGCCACACGCCGGTCATCGAGGGCCCGGTCCGGGTGTCCGGCCCGGAGGCGCGCCTGGACGACTACCAGGCGGCGCTGCCCGCGCCGCTGCCCGGCACGATCGGCGCGCGGTGGTTCGCGGCCCAGGTCGGCGGCGGCAGCGGCGCGCCGGGCGACCCGGGGCTGTCCGTGGTCGAGGGCCGGTTCGACACGGCCTGCCCGCCGCTGCTGGCGCTGCGCTACCAGGCCGGGATCGAGGACCGGCTGCGGATCACCGGCGGCCGGGCACCGGCCTCCACCGCCGGCGGCCCGGTCGAGGTGATGCTCTCCGAGGAGGCGTCGCTGCGCCTGGGCGTGGCCGTGGGCAGCGAGTTCACGGTGAGCGGCACGACCGGCGTCCCGCTGCGGGCGGCCGTGGTCGGCGTCTACGCGCCGCTGTCCGCGACCGCGCCGGAGTGGGACGACGTGGTGCTGGCGACCGTGTCGTGCGGGCCCGGCTCGACGGACACGACCTGGCGGGCCGCGCTGCTCACCGACGCGAACGGCGCCGGGTACGCCGCGGCCGGCACCGGCCTGCTCCGCTACGAGTGGCGGTACCGCGTCGACGAGAGCCGGCTCACCGCGGACGGGCTCGGCCCGCTGGTCACCGCGATCGCCGAGGCCGGGCGCACGCCGCCGGACGAGGACCTGCGGCTGACCACCGCGCTGGACCGGGCGTTCCTGGACTTCCAGGACCGGCAGCGGGCGGTGGCGGCACTGCTCGCGGTGGTGCTCTCCGGCATGGTCGCCACGCTGCTCGGCCTGATCGTGCTGGCCGCGCGGCTGGCCGTGGACCGGCGGCGGGACGAACTGTCGCTGCTGCGCGCCCGCGGCGGCACCGGCGGCGCGATCGGGCGGCGCACGCTGGCCGAGACCGCGCTGGTCGTGCCGCCCGCGGTGCTGGCCGGGTGGGCGGCCGGCACGCTGCTGCCCGGGCGCGCGCAGCCGGGGGAGTGGTGGGCGGTGCTCGGCATCGGGCTGGTCGCCACGCTGTCCGTACCGGTGCTGGCCATGACGCTCCGCGCCGGGTTCCTGGGCCGGCGCGACGACCTGACCAGCCGGCGGCCGTCGCCGCGGCGCCTCGCGATCGAGGGGTTCCTGCTGCTGCTCGCGGTGCTCGGCGTGGTCGTGCTGCGCCGCCGCGGGCTCAGCCAGGCCGTCGGCGTGGACCCGTTCCTCGCGTCCGTGCCGGTGCTGCTCGCCCTGGCGGCCGCGCTGGTCGCGGTGCGCGCGGTCCCGTGGCCGCTGCGCCGGGTGGGCCGGTTCGCGTCCCGGTCGCGCGGCGTGGTGCCGTTCCTCGGCCTGGCGCGCGCCGGGCGGGCCGCGCCGGTCAGCCTCGGCCCGCTCGCGGTGCTGGTCGTGGCGATCGCCACCGGCGTCTTCACCAGCGTGGTCACCAGTACCATCGGGTACGCCCGGGACCGCGCCGCGGACAGCGCGGTCGCCGGTGACGCGCAGCTGATCGGGTACGCGTTCGCGCCCACCACCACGGCCGCGCTGGACGCGCTGCACGGCGTGGACGCGGTCGCGCCGCTGCTGGTCGAGTCCGGCGTGACGCTGCAGGACCGGCTCGGCACCGGCAGCCACCCGATCGTGCAGGCGCAGCAGATCGTGGTGGACGGCCCGGCGATGGCCCGGGTGCTGCGCGACAGCGGCCGCGGCGTGACGCTGCCGGACGCGCTGACCGGCGCGGCCCGGGTGCCCGCGGACGACGCGCCGGTCCCGGCCGTGGTGTCGCCCGAGGTGGCGGCCGAGGTCGGCGAGACCGGCGCCACCGAGGTGCAGGGCCGCCGGTACGCGTTCCGGGTCGCCGCCGTGGCCGAGTCGCTGCCCGGCCTGGAGATGGACACGCGCACGTTCATCGCGCTCCCGGCCGCCGCGCTGCCGCTGCCGCGGGGCGCGGCGATCGCGCCGAACCGGTTCCTGATCGCCGGCGACGGCTTCTCCACCGGCGAGCTGACCGCGACCGGCGACCGGGGCCAGCTCGACTACCTGGCGAACGCGCTCGGCCGCGAGGTGCCGGAGACCCGCCTGGAGCAGCGCGCGGCCGTGACCACCTGGACCGCCTACCGGGACGCCCTGGAGTCCGGCGGCGTCAACGGCGTGCTCAGCTTCACCTTCGCGGCCGGTGCGGCCGGGGCGACGCTGTTGGCGCTGCTCGCGGTCGGGTTCACGGTGCTGGCCGACGCGGGCGGGCGCGGGCGCACGCTGTCCCGGCTGCGGACCATGGGGCTGTCCCCGGGGCAGGGCCGCGGGCTGC
This sequence comes from Catenuloplanes atrovinosus, assembly GCF_031458235.1. Classification (NCBI taxonomy): domain Bacteria; kingdom Bacillati; phylum Actinomycetota; class Actinomycetes; order Micromonosporales; family Micromonosporaceae; genus Catenuloplanes; species Catenuloplanes atrovinosus. The sequence goes on from NZ_JAVDYB010000001.1 coordinate 1,840,089, forward strand.
TCGTCTACGAGCTGCTGCCGCTGGTCGCGGTGGCGGTGCTGGCCGGTGGCGCGGTCGGGGTGGCGCTGCCGCAACTGCTCGGGCCCGCGCTCGGGCTCGGCGGGTTCACGGCCGGCGCCCCGGTCCGTACCCATGTGGATCTCGTTTTGGTGTTGGGTGTCCCGCTGCTCATGGTGCTGGCGCTGGTGCTGGCGCTGCTGGTGGAGAGCGGGCTGAACCGCCGGATGCGCCTCGGCGAGGTGCTCCGCCTCGGAGAGGAGAACTGATGGCGGCCCCCGATCTGGCCACGCTGCAGCGACGGGCGGCCGAACGCGCCGCCGCGCGGGCGGGCGGCACCGACCGGCTGCGCGGGCACATCGTCTGCGACGGCCTGGTGCGCATCTTCAAGACCGAGGGCGTGGAGGTCTTCGCGCTCCAGGGCCTGGACCTGGTCGTCGACCGCGGCGAGCTGGTCGCGATCGTCGGAGCGTCCGGCTCCGGCAAGTCCACCATGCTCAACGTGCTCTCCGGGCTCGACGTGCCGACCGCCGGCATCGCCCGGGTCGCCGGGTACGACCTGCTCACCATGTCGCCGCGCAAGCGGCTCACCTACCGGCGGCACACGGTCGGGTTCATCTGGCAGCAGACCGCGCGGAACCTGCTGCCGTACCTGACCGCGCGGGAGAACGTGGAGCTGCCGCGGCAGCTCGCCCGCCGGAGCCGGGGCGCCGGCAAGCGTGCGCTGGAGCTGCTGGACATGCTCGGCGTCGGCGACCTGGCCGACCGGCGGCCCGGCGAGATGTCCGGCGGCCAGCAGCAGCGCGTCGCGGTCGCGGTCGCGGTCGCGAACGACCCGGAGGTGCTGTTCGCGGACGAGCCCACCGGCGAGCTGGACGAGGCCACGGCCGCGGAGGTGTTCGGCGCGCTGCGCACCATCAACGCGGAGCTGGGCGTCACCGTCGTGATCGTCACGCACGACCACTCGGTGTCGTCGCAGGTGCGCCGCACCGTGCAGATTCGTGACGGCCGGACCTCCGCGGAGGTGCGCCGGTCCGCGCGGATCGGCGCCGACGGCGCCGAGGAACTGGTCACCGAGGAGTACGCGGTGATCGACCGCAGCGGCCGGCTCCAGCTCCCCGCCACGTTCGTCGACGAGCTGGCGCTGCGCGAGCGCGTCAAGCTCACGCTCGAACCCGACCACGTCGCCGTCTTCCCGGGACAGGAATCATGATCATCTCAGTGTCCGGCGTGCGCCGGAGTTACGGCGACGTCGAGGCCGTCCGCGACGTGTCGTTCACCGCGAACCGCGGCGAGCTGGTCGCCGTGCGCGGCCGGTCCGGCGCCGGCAAGACCACGCTGCTCAACATGGTCGGCGGCCTGGACCGGCCCACCGCCGGCCGGATCGAGATCGACGGCCACGACGTGACCGCCGCGTCCGAGAAGGAACTGCTGGAGCTGCGCCGCACCACCATCGGCTTCGTGTTCCAGTCGTTCGGCCTGATCCCGATCCTCTCCGCCGCGGAGAACATCAGCGTCCCGATGCGCCTCAACAAGCAACCTCCCGCGGTACGCGAGGAACGCATCGCGCTGCTGCTGGAGCTCGTCGGACTCGGCGGCCACGCCAACCAGCGCCCGTACGAGCTCTCCGGCGGCCAGCAGCAGCGCGTCGCGGTGGCGCGGGCACTGGCCAACGACCCGCCGCTGCTGATCGCGGACGAGCCGACCGGCCAGCTCGACTCGGAGACCGGCCGGTCCATCATGGACCTGCTGCGCGCGCTGGTCGCCTCGCGCGGCATGTGCGTCCTCGTGGCCACGCACGACCCGACACTCATCGACCTCGCCGACCGCGTCCTGACGCTCCGCGACGGCCGCCTCGTCCCGGCCCCGGTGCCCGCGATGTGAGTGGCCCCTCAGCGGATGCGTTCGCCGTAGAGGTGGTCGACGTGGATGGTGAGCAGGACGCGGCGGTCGGCGACCATGGCGCGCTTGTAGTCGTCCCAGTCGGGGTGCTCGCCGGCCGCCCTGCGGTAGTAGTCGATCAGCGCGGCCACCTCGGGGCCGTCCGGGTCGGTGCCGGGGCCGGTGAGCGTGGCGGTGCCCTCGGCGGTCACCCAGGCCCAGCCGTCCTGGCGGGTGGCCTCCAGCGTGGCGCGCGGGTCGCGGCGCAGGTTCGCGGTCTTCGCGCGGCCGTCGGTGACCGAGACCAGGATGACGCCGTTGTCCCGGTCGTAGAAGTGGGTGACCGGGGAGAGTTGGGGACGGCCGTCCTTCTTGATGGTGGCGAGGATGCCCAGCTTGGTGCTCGCCAGCAGGTCGTGCAGCTCGTCGAGGGTCATACCCGGGGCCAACTCCGTCCGGCGCCGTCGCATTCCGGCGAGCCGCACGATCGGTGGGCCGGACCGCGAACGGCCCGGCCCACCGTGATCAGTGCTTGCCGGGGGAGGGCAGGATGCTCTCCTCGTGGTCCAGCTCGCGCTGGAGGATGCGCAGGTCCGCGTCCTCCAGCAGGCCGGAGTCGCGGCGGGCCAACAGTTCCTCGCGCTGTGCCTCGATCATTTCGCGGCGGGCCTGCTGCGCGGCGCGGTACTCCTCGTTGACCGGCAGCGCCTCGTCCTCGGTCGCGTTCAGCACGGCCAGCCGGGCCCGATAGCGCTGCAACCGCGCCTCGGCCAGCCGCCGCGCGCCCGGCAGCGACGCGTGTATCGCCGGATCGTCCGACTCCTCCAGCTCGTCCAGCCGGGCGATCGCCGCCTCCATCGCGGCGGCCCGCGCCTCGTTGCGGGTGCGGGCGCGGCTCACGTCCGTGCCCGGGATGCGCAGCACGCGCAGCAGCGGCGCGAACGTCAGGCCCTGCCCGATCAGCGTCACCAGCACCACGATGTACGCGCAGAACAGCAGCAGGTCCCGGTGCGGCGTGTCGGCCGGCAGCGTGAAGACCGCCGCCAGCGTGATCACGCCGCGGGTGCCGGCCCAGGTCAGCGCGGTCAGCTCGGGCAGCGACAGGGCCGGGTTGTTCCGGTTCGGGTCGCCGCCGAGCCGCGCGTGCATGTGGCCGGGCAGGTGCGCCATCACGTACAGCCAGACGGGCCGCAGCAGCAGCACCGCGGCGAGCGTGACGCCGGCCGCGGACGCGATCGTGGTCCACGCGTACTCGGTGAGCGCGCGCAGCACGGACGGTAGCTGCTGGCCGATCAGCACGAACACGTACCCCTCGAGCAGGTACTCCACGAAGTGCCACACCGGCCGGGACTGCAGCCGCGAGCGGCTCGTCGTCATCGACGGCGCCCGGTGGCCCAGCCACAGCCCGCACACCACCACGGCCAGCACGCCGGAGACGTGCGCCTGCTCCGCGACCAGGAACACCGCGAACGGCGTACCCAGCGACATCGCGGTGTCGATCAGCGGATCGGTGATCCGGCGCCGCACCTGCCCGAGCAGCCACGCCGCCGCCAGCCCGATCGCCAGGCCGCCGGCCGCCATCAGCAGGAACTCGCCCACCGCGTGCCCGAGCGAGAAGTGCCCGCTGACCGTGGCCAGCACCGCCACCTTCAGGATCGTCAGCGCGGTCGCGTCGTTCAGCAGCCCCTCGCCCTCGACCAGCGTGATCAGCCGCGGCGGCAGACCGGCCCGCCGCCCGACCGACAGCGCCGCCACCGGATCCGGCGGCGCCACCGCCGCGCCCACCGCGATGCCGGCCGCCAGCGTCACGCCGGTCACGACCAGCTCCAGGCCGAAGCCGACCAGCAGCGCGGTCGCCAGCACCAGACCCACGGAGAGTCCCAGCACGGTACGGGAGTGCCGCCGCAGCGCGGTCAGGCTGGACTCCAGCGCGGCCGCGTACAGCAACGGGGGGAGCACCGCGTAGAGCACGACCTCGGGGTCGAGCGTGAGGTTCGGCCCCGGCAGATAGCCGTACCCGATGCCCGCGACGACCAGCAGGACCGAGGCCGGCAGGCCGCTGCGGTGCGCGACGGCGTTCGCCACCATCACGACCACCAGCCCGCCGAGCACCAGTGCCATTGTCTCGACCATTCATTCCCCTCTGCCTCGATCCTCCCCACGAAGACCCTTTCATGCGGGTGGGCGATCCCGCCCGGCGGTGCGACACTGTGCGGAGATGAGCACCGAGATCCTTCAGCTGCTGGCCTCGCCCGTGCACCGGTTCTCCGGCCGGCCGCAGGACGGGCCGGCTCCCGCCGCGCCGGGCGAGTCGCGCGTGGAGCTGGTGCTCCGGGCCGGCCTCGGTGTCGTCGGCGACCGCTACTTCGGCCACCCGGCCCACCGCGACGCGAGCGTCACGCTGATCGCCGCGGAGTCGCTGCCGCCCGGCGCCGGCCTGGCCGAGACCCGCCGGAACGTGCTGCTCTCCGGCATCCCGGTGGACTCCCTGGTGGGTACGGTGGTGACGCTCGACTCCGGCGACGGCCCGATCCGCCTGCGGGTGAACCGGGCGGCCCACCCGTGCGCGTGGATGGACGTCACCATCGGCCCGGGCGCCTGGCGCGCGTTGCGCCGCCACGGCGGCGTGCGCTGCACCCCGCTGGACGACGGCGTGCTCCGGGTGGGACCGGTCACGGTCTCGTAGCGGGCCTCGCGGACCGGCCGGCTGAGCGGCCCGCTACCGGCCGCCGACGGCGCCGCGTCGACGCCGTCGGCGGACACCCCGCGCGAGCTCGCCGCCGCCTCCACCCTCCGGCGAGGACCCGGACGCAGCCGACTGTCCCAGCCGTCAACAGCACCGATCCGCTGCGTCGACCGCCCGGCGAGCGGCGTGTTCGCCGTGCCTTCGAGCTGGCGCGGCGTCGTCACGTTCGAGGCGAGCGACACCAGAGCCAGCACACCGGCGGCGGCGACCACCAGCCACCATCCCCGTCGATCCCTAGCAGGAGGTGGCACTCCGGTCGCAACCACTCCGAACAGGACGGTCGCGGGCTCGGCCGACCCGAGTCCGGCCATGGTCCCCGCCGGGACGGCCGGGCTCGAAGGCCCGGCCGGCGATCGGCGGGTCAGGGGGCGGGGACGAACAGGAGGGTGGCGTTGTGGCCGCCGAAGCCGAAGCTGTTGGTCAGCGCCGGTGCCGGCTCCCAGTCGCGGGAGGAGAGGACCACGTCGATGTCGAGGGCCGGGTCGATCGTGGTGGTGCCGACCGTGGGCGGCAGCGAGCGGTGCGCGAACGTGAGGGCCAGCGCGGCCGCCTCGATCGCGCCGGCGCCGCCGAGGGAGTGGCCGGTGACGCCCTTGATCGAGGTGACGGCGGGCCGGTGCGGGCCGAAGACGGCGGCGATGGCCTCTGCCTCGCCGGCGTCGTTGAGCGGGGTGGAGGTGCCGTGCGCGTTGATGTGGGTCACCTCGGAGGGTGCCACGCCGCCGTCGGCCAGTGCCTCGCGCATGCAGGCGGCGGCGCCGCGACCGCCGGGGGACGGCGCGGTGATGTGGTAGGCGTCCGCGCCGGAGCCCGCGCCGGCGATCTCCGCGTAGATGCGGGCGCCGCGGGCGACGGCGCGCGAGTACTCCTCCAGCACCAGGATGCCGGCGCCCTCGGCGGCGCAGAAGCCGTCCCGGTCGACGTCGAACGGGCGGGACACACCGGTGGGCGAGAGCGCCCGCATGTTGCCGAAGCCGGCCAGGTTGACGCCGGTCAGGCAGGACTCGGTGCCGCCGGCGACCACGGTGTCGGCGCGGCCGGCGGCGATCCACCTCGCGGCGTTGCCGATCGACTGGGTGCCGGTGGCGCAGGCGGTGGAGACGGTCTCGCACGGGCCGGCCAGGCCCCAGCGCATCGAGACGGCGCCGGCCGCGGCGTTCGGCATGACCATGGGTACGGTCAGCGGCGAGACCCGGGACGGGCCCTTCTCGTCGAGCACGCGGACCTGCGACTCCCACGACCAGGCGCCGCCGATGCCGCAGCCGATCAGCACGCCGGTGCGGTCGCCGTCCCGGTCGGCGGCGTCGGACAGGCCGGCGTCGCCGAGCGCCTCGTCCGCCGCGACCAGCGCGAGCTGGGCGAACCGGTCGAGCCGGCGGATCTCCACCTTGGACAGGCCGATGAGCGTGGGGTCGAATCCGGTCACCTCGCGGGTGACCGACGGGGGGACGGGCTTGGCCAGCCCCTCCCAGAAGTCGGCGGCCCCGATGCCGCAGGGCGCCACCACTCCGACGCCGGTGACCACGACGCGCCGGCCGTCCCGTGACTCAAGCATCGACCATCCCTTGCTATGTGGTGGATATGAGCTGCCAGTATCGGCTCACCGGCTGTCAAGATCCCAGCCCGGTCCATGTTCATCAAGAGCCGAACACCACAAAACCCCCGGCCGGTACGGTGATCAGGATCGCGCTGCCGTTCCGGGCCGAGGCGCTCACGGTCGTACCCTCGTGGTGTTGATCGGTGTTGAACAGGCAGGTCAGCACGGAGCCGGGCGGGTGCAGGGCGGCGTCCACGGTCACCCACGCGGTGCGCGGCAGGAACGGGTCCGTGTTGATCGCGCAGACCACCTCCCGGCCGGCGAAGATCCGTGACCAGGGCACCACCGAGCGCATCGGGCCGTCGCCGACGGGCTCGGGCAGGCCGAAGTGCTCGCCGTCGCCGGAGATCGGCCGCAGGTACTGCCGGCCGCGGCGCAGCGCCGGCACCGCGCGCCGCACCGCCAGGATGCGCGCGAGCTGCCGGTAGACCGGGTGGTCCTCGTCGAACGCGTGCCGTCCGCGGCTGCGGAACGGGCCGAACGCGCCGCCGAACATCGCCTCCCGCAGGTACCGGTCGTCGCCGCCCTCGCCGTCGAACAGCTGCTCGCTGCCGTAGTAGACGCACGGGATGCCGAGCGTGGCCGCGTTCAGCGCGAGCGCGGCCACGGCCAGCCGGTCGCCGTGCTCGGTCGCGGCGAACCGGGCCTTGCGCGCGCCCTTGCGCACCTGGTCGTGGTCGTCGTAGCCGGTCACCACCCGGTTGCGGTACCAGGTGTGCGAGTCCTTGCCGTCCTGCAGCGCGTCCCGGAACAGCCCGAAGTACTCCGCCGGGCGCTGCCTGCCCTTGACCAGCCACTCCAGGTGGTCCTGCACGTCCGCGATGCCGAGCGCCGCGTCCATCCCGACCGCCTCGAGCGTCCGGTACGCGAACGACCGCGGCCCGGTGATCTCCGCGATCAGGTAGAAGTTCTCCTTCCCGATGGACACGGCGAACTCGTGGATCGAGGAGGCGAAGTAGCGGGCCGCGGCCGGGTCCATGTGCTTGACCGTGTCGACCCGGAACCCGTCCAGGTCCGCGAACGCCAGCCAGAACTGGTACGCCCGGGTCAGTGCCACCAGCGCGGTGGAGGGCCCGCCGTCCGGCCGCAGCAGCGCCACGTCCTTGAGCGCCTGGAAGTCTCCGCGCAGGTACTCCGGCCAGTGGTCCCAGTCGCGGATCCGCCCGGCCCGGGTGAACGTGCCGAGATCCTGCAGCTCCGCGGGCCAGACGCCGGTGTCCCGGTCGGTCAGCGGCCCGAACGGCAGCGTCGGCTTGCCCTCCGCGTCCCGGAACCCGGCGACCGGGAACACCGTGCCACCGTCCCAGACCGGCGACGGCACCGCGTAGTCGAAGACGTCCCCGGTGTGGTTGAGCACCACGTCCAGGATCACCCGGATGCCCATGCCGTGCGCGGCCGCCACCAGGTCGCGCAGGTCCGCCGCGGTGCCGAAGTGCGGGTCCACGTCGAGGAAGTCCTGGGTGCCGTACCCGTGGTAGCTCTCGGCGCCGGGCACCTGCTTCAGGATCGGGCTCACCCACACCGCGGTGATCCCCAGCCGCCGCAGGTAGCCGAGCTTGCCGCGCAGCCCGCGCAGCGTGCCGCCGGCCCACCGCTCGCCCGCGTCCCGCCAGGCCGCGCGCTCCGCCTCGGTACCCATGGCGTTGCCGTGGTTCTCCGGCCGCAGCGGCGGCGTCTCGCCGAACGCGACCGTCACGCCGTCGTTGTCGCGCCAGTCCCGCTCCCGCCCGTCCGAGAACCGGTCCACCATCAGGAAGTAGAGGACCTCGTCCTCCCAGGCCACCGGCGACGGGTGGAACGCCCGGTCGGTCAGTCGCGCGAAATCGATGTCGTCGACGCTCCGCATCCATCGTTTCTACTGCGTGCCCGCCCCCGCCGACAGCCCGCTGCCGCTTTTCAGACCATTCAGGGGTACGCACGGGCCCGGGACCGGCACGCGCCGGTCCCGGGCCCTCCCCCCACCGGGTTACCGGCAGTTCTTCCACATCGCGGGCAGGCCGGCGGCCGTGCCGTAGGCGATGCCGGTGTCGCTGAGCGCGGTGACCCAGGCGATCCCGCCGGACGGCAGCTCGAGCCGGATCGTGGAGCCGTTGCGCCGCTCGATGACCGTGCCCTGGCCGGCGACGTCGCCGTGGCGGTTGATCGCGACCGCGATGTCGAGGTGGCGCAGGTCGCGGAGCGTGCCGTTCGGGGCCCGCACCACGTGCACCGTGCCGTCCGCGGAGTCCCTGGAGCGCAGGACGTGGCCGTTGCTGATGGCGGAGGCGAAGGTGCGGTCGCCGAGCTGCTCGACGCGGTCGCGGGCCCGGTCCCAGACCGCGGAGCCGCCGGTGTTCCAGATGTAGCTGCCCAGGTGCGCCACGACGGTGCCGTCCTCGTCGAGGTCGGCCGCCCAGTGCGGGCCGTCGGCCGGCATGACCTCGACCGTGCCGGGCGCGTCCGCCGGCCACACCACGGCGACCTGGGTGTTGTCGTAGTCCGCCGGGTCGTAGACCGTGCCGGCGACGTCGCCCCGCGAGTTGATCGCGGCGGCCTGGCCCGACCAGCCCTCCTCCGGCACGGTCAGCTCGCGCAGGCCGGTCGTCCGCGACCAGGCGACCGGGATCGCGGTGCCGTTCATCGTGAATCCGTAGCCGACCGCGACGCCGGACGAGTTCACGTCCACCAGCTTGCCCTCGCCGAACGGCAGCGACGGCACGCCGGCCACGCCGTTCGTCCAGAGCACCTGCTCGGTCCGGCCGTCGATCTCGACGCTGCCGACCGCGTACCGCCCGGTGACGTCCCCGCCCTCGATGCCGGTGCGGTAGGCGTCGCCGCCGTCCGGCACCGGCAGGTAGCTGATCCGGCAGGTGGTGGCGGCGCTGCCGGCGGGCGCCGCGACCGCGGGCGCGGCGGCCAGCGCGACCGCGCCGGCGATTCCGGCGGCGGCGATGACGGGCATGACAGTCCTAAGTGGACGGTACACGGTTGTTCCTCCTGCTCGAGCCGCGGCTGACCCCCCGTGTGCCAGCCGTTCGACGGGAGGGACACGCGGCACCGGCCGGTGCGGTTGCGGCGTCCGCCGAGAAAAAATCGTTGACTCTCAAGCGGCCTGAGACGCGAGAGTCGACGGCATGGACGAGCTCTACCCGATCGGGGACGTGGCCCGGCGCACCGGCCTCAGCGTCAGCGCCATCCGGTTCTACGCGGACGCCGGCGTCATCGCGCCCACCGGGCACACCGGCGCCGGCTACCGGCTCTACGACGTGCACGCGATCGCGGCGCTGGAACTCGTCCGCACGCTCCGCGAACTGGGCGCGGGCCTGGACGACATCCGGCGGCTGCTGGCCGGCGAGACCTCGCTGCACGACCTCGCGTCGGCGCACCTGGACCTCGTCGAGCGGCAGCTGCGCACGCTCCAGGCCCGGCGCGCGGTGCTGCGGACCGTCGTCCGGCAACACACCGCTACGGAACAGGTGAATCTCATGCACAAGCTGGCATCCATGTCCGACGACGACCGCGCCCGGCTGATCGAGGAGTTCTGGACCGAGGTCACCGACGGCCTCGACCTGTCCGACCTCGTCGACGAGCTGATCCGGATGCGGCCGGTCCTGCCGGAGGAGCCCACCACCGCGCAGCTCGAGGCCTGGATCACGCTCGCCGACACGGTACGGGACCCGGCCTTCCGGGCGGCGGTCCGCGACTACCTGCACGACACCTTCGCCTCCGGCACGGGCGAGCGGTGGTCCGACGCGGACGCCGCGCGCCTGGCCGGGCTGCTCGGCGAGGCCCGGGTGGCGGCCGAGGCCGGGCTGCCGGCCGACTCGCCCCAGGCCCGCGACCTGGCGACCCGGTTCCTGGCGATGCTGGCCGAGGGGAACCCGGACGGCGGGGACGTCCGGCGCCAGGTGATCGACGCGGACCCGGCCGCGCGGGCGGAGCGGGGGGCCGAGCCGCTCGGCCGCTACCACGCGCTGGTCGCCGCCATCAACGGCACGCCCGCGCCGCCGTACGGCGCGCCGGCCTCGCGCTGGCTGCACGCGGCGGTGCGGGCCCTGTAGCTCCCTGGCCCCGCCAGACCCAGGACAGGCGAGGCACTGGGTACGGCCGGTGCCGCGGCACAGGATGGTGGCGTACCGACGGCAGGAATCCGAGGAGCCACCATGTCCGCACTCGCACTCGTCACCGGCGCGTCCTCCGGGATCGGCGCCGCGTTCGCCCGGCGGCTCGCCGCGGACGGCCACGACCTGATCGTGACCGGCCGACGGCGGGACCGGCTGGACGCACTCGCCGCGTCGCTGACCGGTGTCGACGTTCAGGTCGCGGTCGCCGACCTGGGCACCGACGCCGGCGTCGACGCGATCGCGGAGCTGTGCGCCACCCGGCCGCTGACCATGCTGGTCAACAACGCGGGCGTGGCGCACTACATGCCGATGGCGGAGCTGCCGGCCGCGAAGGCGCGCGAGCTGGTGCACGTCAAGGTGGTCGCGCCGACCATGCTGACCCGCGCCGCGCTGCCCGGCATGATCGACCGGGGCGCCGGCACGATCATCGGCGTGGCCGGCATGATCGCGTTCTCCGGCCCGGCGCCGTCGTCGCTGATGCCGCGCCGCGCCGTCTACGCCGGGACGCTGGCCCACGCGGTCGCCATGTCCCAGACGCTGCACGCGGAGCTGGACGGCACCGGCGTCCGCGCGCACGTGGTCTGCCCGGGCGTGGTGGCGACCGAGTTCCACTCCGTGCAGGGCATGGACCTCTCCGCCGTCCCCCGCATGTCCGCGGACGACGTGGTCACCGCCGCGCTGGCCGGCCTCGACCGCGGCGAGGTGGTCAGCGCGCCCGGCGTCGAGGACTACGGCCTGCTGGAGGCGGTCTTCGCGGCCGATCTCGCCGCGTTCGGCGGCCAGAGCCCGCGGCTCGCCACCCGCTACCGCGCCGGGCACTGACCGGCGTCAGGGCTCCACGGGAAGGAGCCCGGAGCGGTACGCCCAGATCACCGTCTGCACCCGGTCCCGCGCGCCGATCTTGGCCATGGCCCGGCTGAGGTGGCTCTTCACCGTGCTGACCTCGACGAACAACTCGGCCGCGATCTCGGCGTTGGAGAGCCCGGCCGCTAGCAGCCGGACGATGTCGGTCTCCCGCGCGGTCAGCGTGTCCGCCGCCCGGGCGTCGGCCGGTGGCGCGGCCTGACGGCGGCGGGCGAACTCCACGATCACCCGGCGGGTGACGGCGTGGTCCACCATGCCCTGGCCGGCCGCGAGCCGGCGGACCGCGTCGGTCAGCGTGTCCATGTCGCAGTCCTTGAGCAGGAAGCCGCTGGCGCCGGCCTCCAGCGCGCCGAAGATGTACTCGTCCAGCTCGAACGTGGTCAGCACGAGCACGGCGGGGGCCGGGTCGAGGCCGGTGACGATCTCGCGGGTGGCGTCCAGGCCGCTGCCACCGGGCATGCGGACGTCCATGCAGACCACGTCGGGGCGCAGCAGGCGGGCCATGCGTACCGCCTCGGGCCCGTCCGCGGCCTCGCCGACGACGCGGATGTCGCCGGCCAGCTCGATCAGCGACCGGAAGCCGGCGCGCAGCATCGGCTGGTCGTCGGCGAGCAGCACGGTGATCATGTCGGCTCCTTCTCGGCGGCGGTGCGGGGGACGGTGAGGGTGACGCGCCAGCCGCCGTCCGGGGCCGGGCCGGCGGTGAGCGTGGCACCGATCAGCGTGGCGCGCTCGCGCATGCCGACCAGGCCGAACCCGGGGTGCCGGCGGTCGGCGGCCGGCGTACCCCCGGGCGCCGGGGTGTTGTGGATGTCCATCGTGGTCTCCGCCGGCCGGTAGGCGAGCGTGACCGCGACGGCGGCGCCGGGGGCGTGCTGGCGGGCGTTGGCCAGCGCCTCCTGCGCCACCCGGTAGAACGTCAGGTCCACCGCCGGGGCGGGCGCGGTCGGCGTGCCGGTGACGGTCAGCGAGGCCGTGCCGTCCGCCGTCAGACGTTCGATCATGGCGAGGCCGCCGTCCGGCAGGTGCGGATCGGTGCCGCCGTCGGCCCGCAGCGCGCCGACGATCAGCCGCAGCTGGTGCAGCGTGCTCCGGCCCTCCTCGCGGACCGCGACCGTGGCGCGCCGGGCCGCCTCCACGTCCCGGTCCAGCAGCCGTTCCGCCAGCGTGGCCTGCACGATCAGCGAGGTGAGGTGGTGGGCGGCGACGTCGTGCAGCTCCCGGGCCATCCGGGCGCGTTCCGCGGAGAGCGCCGCCTCGGTACGGGCCCGGTGCGCCTCCGCGTCCGCGGCGGCACGCTGCTCGACCACCTCGGCGTACCGGCGGCGCATCGCCGTGTTCTGCCCCAGCAGCGCCCCGCCCGCGTAGAGCAGCAGTGCCAGCAGCGCCTGGCCGGCGAGCTGGGAGAGTTCCAGCGGTGTGCCGCGCAGCGGCATGCCGCCCAGCGTCGCGTACGCGGTGACCTCCACCAGCGCGGTGAGCCCGGCGAGGGCCAGCGCGCGCCGGGCGGTCATCAGCGTGCCGCAGGTGTAGACCGCGATCGTCAGCGCCGGCCCGCGCAGGCCGACGCCGTCCATCGCCACGGCGCAGAGCGCGACCTGCAACGCCAGCATCACCAGCAGGCCGGGGACCGGGCTGACCCGGCGCAGGCAGAGCGCCAGCGCCTGCGCCGCCATCACGGCCGTCGTCGCCACGCCCGGGTCCCGGTCCGGATAGGACAGCCACAGGAGCACGACGGAGAACAGCGCCATGAGGACGGCCAGCGCGCAGTCCCACAGGAACAGGGTGCGCCGCCGCGGCCGGGTCAGATCCACGGTGCCGGCCCGGTCAGCGGTGCGCGGCGAGCCAGGCGACGATGTCGCGCAGCACCGCCGGCTCCGGGTTGCCGGGCTCGGGCAGGTACTTCGTCGTGATGTTCATCAGGTGGCTCACTCCGGGATAGGTGATCAGCCGGTGGTCGGGGTGACCGGCCGCGGCGAGCGCGGCGTCCGTGACGATCGCGCCGCGCACCGTCGTCTGGATGTCGGCCTCCCCGTTGAGCAGCAGCACCGGGCCGTCGTATCGTGCCAGGTCGGTCGCGGGCGGCGCGAACCTGGCGAAGTCGACCAGGTAGTCGGCGAGCCCCTGCGGCGCACCGGTCAGATGCGGGTAGTTGTCGAAGCCGATGGCGGCGCGCACGACCGGTTCGAGTTCGGCGTCGATGGCCAGCCGGCCGTCCCGGTCCGCGTCGGCCGCGTCGTTGACCCCGTCCGCGTCGAGCAGCAGCGCCCGCAACTGCGCCGCGGCCTCCGCCGGCCGGCCGAGCAGCCCGTTGGACGCCTCGGTCGCGGTGAGCCGGCCGTCGCCGTCGCCGTCGACCTCCTCGTGCAGCTGTCCCAGGGTCCGGCCGACCGCCTGGTAGTAGAGGAGGTCACGCGGCGCGCCGCCGACCACGCCCATCGCGACGACCCCGGCGGGCTCGCGGATGCCGTAGGCGCCGGGTGCGGCGGCCAGGTTGCCGGCGACCTGGGTGCCCTCGCTGTGACCGAGCATGAAGACCCTGGCCGGGTCGACGCGCGTGGACGCCTGGGCGAACCGCACGGCGGCGGCCGCGTCGCGTACCACCTGCTCGTAGGGCTTGTCGGGGTAGAGCAGGGCGGGATCGTCGCTGAGCACCGGGCCGAGGCCGACCACGCCGCGCTTGTGGAAGCGCAGCACGGCGACGCCGCCCCGGTTCACCGACTGCGCGACGGCCTTGAACGTGGCCGCGTCCCCGATCGTCTGGTCCATGTCGAGCTTGCCGCTGCCGTGCAGCAGCACCACCACGGGCAGCCGGCCCTTCGCGCCCCGCGGGTAGCTGAGCTCCCCGTCCGCGGTCCACCCGCCGTCCATCGGAATCCGTACGGACTCGCGCACGATCCCGCCCCAGCCGTCGCGCGGCGGAGCCGCTGCCGCCGCCGCGCCGAACAGCGGAAGCACGCCGACGGCCAGCGCGGCGGTGATCTTCTTCAGCTTCATGGTGGTCCCCTCGTCGGTGTCGACTGCACCCCGAACTCTGCCGTTCCGGCCCGGACCGGCACATCCGGCGCGGGCCGGAACCACCACTTGCGACCTCCGACGGAGGCCACCCCCGCGCGACGGAGCGCATCTGTGGCGGCGGCCGAGCCGCCCGCGCTCACCGGGGGTCGGCCGGGACGTCCGGGCGGGGCTGGCCGGGGCAGGTCAGGTGCGGAGCCGGGAGGGTGCCGTCGAGCAGGTACGCGGTGACGGCGGTGTCCACACAGGTGTTGCCGCGCCGGGCGTACTGGCCGTGGTTGCCGTCGTCGGCCACGGTGATCAGGCGGTTGCCGAGTCGTTCGGCCATCGTGACGCCGCCGGGGTAAGGGGTCTGGATGTCGCCCTCGGCCTGCACGACCAGCCCGGCCGGGTAGCCGTCGCGCCGCAGCCGGGTCGGTTGCTCCGCCGGGGTGTACGACCGGAACGTGCACGGGTCCGGCAGTGCGGTCGCCGGCCCGGCCCCGTACGGGTACCGCTCGGCGAAGACCGCGGCGTCCCGGCGGTAGACCTCCAGGTCGGCGGGCCAGGCGGTCTCGCAGTGGATCGTCTGGTTGACCGGCAGGTAGCCGGTCACCACCGAGGTATCGCCTTCCGGCCCGGGTGGCGGCGGCGGGTCGAACACGCCGGTGTCGCGGGTGTCCCGGACCAGTTCGGCCAGGCGCGCCCACTTCCCGCGCAGGTCCGACTCGAACCCGATCGCCTGGTCGAACCGCGCCCGCGACGTCCCGCCGTCCGCCGTCGCCAGCCGCGCCGAGGTCGCCTCCACGGTGGCCAGCACGGCGGCCGGCGAGGTGCCGAGGTCGTAGTGGCCGTGCCGCCGCGCCGCCCAGGCCGCCCACTGATCGACGTTGCGCCGGGCCGCGATCGCGCCGGCCATCGAGGTCTTCCGCCAGTCCAGGTCGGCGCCGACCGCGGAGTCGAGCACGCTGCGGTGCAGCCGCCGGGGGAACATGGTGCCGTACACCGCGCCCAGGTAGGTGCCGTACGAGTATCCGACGTAGGAGATCCGGTCCTCGCCGAGCACGCCCCGGATCACGTCCATGTCCCGTGCGGTGTCGCGGGTGGTGATGTGCGGGCGCAGGTCCCCGCCCACCCGCGCGCAACCCTCCTCGGCGGCGCGCGCCCACGCCACCCGCTGATCGAACGCGTCCGCGGTGACCGGCCGCGACACCGGCGGCCTCGGTAGGTCGGGTTCCTCGCAGGACAGCGGCGTGGAGCGGCCCACGCCGCGCGGGTCGAACCCGATCAGGTCGTAGTACCTGTTCAGCGGCGTGCCGGCGAACCGTTGCGCCGGCCACGACACCAGCTCCCCGTCCGGGCCCAGGTCCAGCAGGCCCGATCCGCCGGGCCCGCCCGGATTGGCCAGCAGCACGCCCCGCCGCAGCGCCGGATCCGAGGCGCGCTGGCGGCTGACCGCGATCGAGATCCGCCGCTCGCCGGGCCGCGCGTAGTCGAGCGGCACGGCGATGGACGCGCACTCGACCGCGGCGTCGAAGTCGCAGGCGGCCCAGTCCGGCCGCTGATCGTAGAAGTCGCCGAGGCCCGCGGTCGCCGCCACCGCGATGCCCCCGGCCGCGGTCAACAGCACCGTCGTCATGCCCGCGAGCGCGGCCTTTTTCCATACCCGGCCCATGCCGTGTGCCTCCGTCGTCGCTCGGGTGGCCTCGGGCCACGCGATCAGCCAGCGACGACCAGCCTGGCCGCGGCAGGTCCCGCGACCGTCCCGGCGATGTCCCGGCCGGGTCGCAGCCGCGGCGTACTCAGCCGAAGATCGAGGCCGGCTGGGGCGCGCCGATCTCGGCGTAGATGGCCAGCGCGGCGCGGCGATGGATCTCCGCGGTGGCCTGGTCGGACAGCGCCTCCGCGGCGGCGACCAGGCCGCTGTGCGCGCGGGCCTGCTCGTAGCGGTCGCCGATCTCCCGGGCCACCGCGAGCGCGGCGGCATGCGCCTCGCGCGCGGCGCCGTGCCGGCCGGCCGCGGCGTGCGCCTCGCCGATGCTGTTGCCGGCCTGGGCCTCGCCGGCGCGCTCGCCGAGCCGGCGGAAGATCGCCAGCGACTGGAGCAGCCGGTCGAAGCCCTCGGCCCCGCCGAGCGCCAGCTCCGCGCTGCCCAGGCCGTCGAGCGCGAGCGCCTCGCCGCCGCGTTCGGTGCTGCGCCGGAACAGCGCGAGCGCGGCCCGGTGGTGGTCGGCGGCGTCGGCCAGCAGGCCTCGGCCGGCCTCCACGTGACCCAGGCTGACCAGGGCGTACGCCTCGCCGATGTGGTCGGAGACGTCCCGGCACAGGGCGACCGAGCGGCGCAGGTGCGCCTCCGCGTCCGCGTGCCGGCCCTGCCGCCGGTAGATCTGTCCCAGGTTGCCGAGCACGCGTGCCTCGGCGGCCCGGTCGCCGGTGCGGCGGCACAGCTCCAGCGCCTCCCGCAGCCGCGCGGCCGCGTCGTCGTACCGGCCGAGCCACGCGTCGACGTGCCCCAGATTGCCGAGCGCGCGGGTCTCCGCGGCCAGGTCGCCGCAGCGCCGGGCCGCGTCGATCGCGGCCCGCAGGTACTCGGCGGCCTGCGGGAACCGGCCCTGCTGGCTGTAGATCAGCGCGACGTTGTTGAGCAGTTGCGCCTCGGCCGCGACGTCGCCGGTCAGCCGCGCGGCGTCGCGGGCGTGCGCGTGCATGGCGACCGCCTCGGCCACGTGCCCGCCGCCCTCCAGGTAGCGCAGCAGCGTCACGGTCAGCGCCACCGCGTGGCCGGGGAGGTCGTGCGCGGCCGCGAACGCCACCGCCGCGGCCAGGTTCCCGCGCTCCGCGTCCAGCCAGGCCTGCGCGGCGGCCGGGTCGCCGACCGGCGCGATCGGCACCGGGCGCGGCCCGGCCGGCTCGCCGCCGTGCCGGCCGCGCTCGGCCGGGTGCAGCGTGGTCATCGCGGCGCGCGCAGTGTGCAGCCAGGCGTCCAGCAGCCGGGTGGTGCCGGTCTCGTCGCCGTCCAGCAGCGCCAGCTCGGACGCGTACGCGCGAAGCAGGTCGTGCAGCCCGTACCGGCCCGGGGTGCCGCGCTGGAGCAGGTGCGCGCCGGCCAGCGCCTCCAGCAGGTCGTGCGCCTCGGTGACCGGCGTGCCGAACAGCGCGGCCGCGGCGTACGGCTCCACGTCCGGGCCGGGGTGCAGGCCGAGCAGCCGGAACGCGCGCGCGGCCGGCGCGGGCAGCTGCCGGTAGGAGAACGAGAACACCGCGCGGACGCCGGTCTCCGGGTCGCCGCCCGCGTCCAGCAGCGTCAGCCGCCGCCGCTCGTCCGCCAGCTCGCCGACCAGCTGCCGCAGCGGCACGGACGGCCGGGCCAGGGCCAGCTCCGCGGCCACCCGCAGCGCCAGCGGCAGCCGGGCGCAGCGCTCGGCGAGCTCGTCCGCCGCGTCCGGGTCCTCGTCGCAGCGCCGGCCGATCAGCCGGCGCAGCAGCGCGATCGCGTCCGCGTGCGGCAGCAGGTCCAGGTCGAGGCGGCGGGCGCCGTGCCGGGCGACCAGGCCGGGCAGCGCGTCCCGGCTGGTGACCACGGTCAGGCAGCCGGGCGTGCCGGGCAGCAGCGGGCGCACCTGCGCGACCGAGGCCGCGTTGTCCAATACGATCAGCATCCGGCGGCCGTCCAGCAGGCTGCGGTACCGGTCGGCGCGCTCCTCCGCGTCCAGCGGCACCTCCTGCCCGGGCACGCCGAGCGCGCGCAGGAACCGGGCGAGCGCCTCACCGGCCGGGACCGGGCGCTCCGCGTCGTACCCCCGGAGGTTGATGTAGAGCTGCCCGTCCGGGAAACCGGTGCGGACCCGGTGCGCCCAGCGCACCGCCAGCGCGGTCTTGCCGACGCCGGCCGTGCCGGAGAGCGCGGAGATGACCACGGTCGGCGAGCCGAGCAGCGCGTCCAGCCGGGCCAGTTCGCCGTCGCGGCCGATGAAGTCCGGCACGTCCGCCGGGAGCTGCGCCGGGACGGCGGTGCGGGTCGCGGTCGCGGGCGGCGCCTCGTCGCGGAGCGCGATGTCGTGCGCCGCGCGCAGCTCCGGGCCGGGATCCACGCCGAGCTCGTCCGCGAGCCGCCGCCGGGCCGCGTGATAGGCCTCGAACGCGTCCGCGCGCCGGCCCGCCGCCGCGTAGGCGCGGATCAGCCGGGCCTGGCCGGCCTCGTCCAGCGGCTGTGCGGCGACCGCCTCCGCCAGCGCGGGCAGCGCCTCCGCCACCTCGCCGAGCGCGATCTTCAGCTCGCCGTACCGGGCCAGCGCGGCGCCGCGCTCGGCCGCCACCGCGACCACCTTCGGATGCCCGGCGAGCTGCGGTACGTCGGCCAGCGGTGCGCCCTGCCACTGGCGCAGCGCCCGGTCCAGCAGCGTGGCCGCGCGCCGGTCGTCGCCCTCCTGCCGCGCGGCCGTGGCCTGCGCGCTGAGCTGCCGGAAACAGAGCAGGTCCAGCGTGTCGGCGGTGGCGCGCAGCGCGTAGCCGTCGCCGACGTGCGGCAGCAGCGCGCTGCGCGAACGGGCCGGCCGGTCCGGCTCCAGGCGGCGGCGCAGGTGCTTCACGTACGTCTGGAGCACGTTGACCGCGCTGGCCGGCGGGTCGTCGCCCCACAGCGCGTCGATCAGCTCGGACCGGGTGACCGGCTGACCTCCGGCGAGCGCGAGCAGGCCGAGCACCGCGCGCTGGCCGGCGGAGGTCAGCTCGACCGGCTCATCGCCGAGCCAGGCGCGGACCGTGCCGAGCACCTGGATGCGCACGCGGGCACCTCCTCTCCAGTCCCCGTCCAGTAGGCGTCCAGTGTGGGGGTCGAGGCTGCCGTTGAAACGATAGATGGCAGTGTGGAAATAGGACAGAACTCGGGGGTACGTAACGTGCGAGGGGGATTCGCCGCTCTGCTGGCGGCGTGCCTGATCGCGGTCGCTCCGGCGGTGCCGGCGTCGGCCGCGCCGGCGGGGGAGGCCTGCGACGTCAGCTATCAGCCGACGCCCGGCGGCAACGGGATCTTCGACGTCCGGATCATCATCACCAACACCAGCGGGTACGACATCACGGGCTGGACGCTGGCGTTCGTGCTGCCGCCCGGCCAGTCGTACGAGGGCAACCCGTGGGAGGTGATCATCGTGTCCGACGGCTCGGCGGTGACCGGTTCCAACCAGCCGTGGAACGGCCCGGTGAAGAAGGACGGCAAGGTCCAGGTCGGCTTCAAGGTCAGGGGCCCGGACTACCGGGTGGAGCCGACGCGGTTCACCGTCAACACCGAGCCGTGCTCGGTGTCGCCCTGACATCGACCATCACCTCTCAACATGGAGAGTATGAGCACTACTCACGTTGATCGAGATGGCCGGCGTCGCGCTCGTCGCGGCGCCGGCCGCCGCGTCCCCGTCCTCTCCGTCCTCCGCGACGATTCCCGGCCGTGAGCTGCTCGTGCGCGGGTGCACCGTGTCCGACGGCGCGAAACCGGCCCGCTCCCGGTTCCACGGCGCCGGGGGCGCGGTAACCTCCGCCACCGCGACGCGGGAGATCACCGGCCGCCGCACGGTGGTAGACCAGCGGTGTTACCGTGGCGAAACAGCGCTGCGGCCAGTCTGTAACGGGCCGCCGGGCGGCCGGCGCCCCCCGCCGGTTGATCGAGGTGCGTCATGAAGGCTCTGCGTTTCGCCGAGTTCGGTCCACCCGAGGTGCTCAGCGTCGTCGAGACGCCGGCGCCGCATGCCGGGCCCGGCCGGGTCCGCATCGCGGTCCGCGCCGCCGGGGTCACCGCCGCCGACTCCCGCATCCGCGCCGGCGCCGCGCCCGTGCCGCTGCCGCGCATCCCGGGCCTGGACGCGGCCGGTGTGATCGACCAGGTCGGCGAGGACGTGCGCGGCTACCGGGCCGGCGACGAGGTCTTCGGCATCGCGCCCGGCGGCGCCTGCGCGGAGCACGCGGTGCTGACCCACTTCGCGCGCAAGCCGCCCACCATGCCGTGGGCCGAGGCCGCCGGCCTGCCCACCGCCGCCGAGGCCGCGCTCCGCGCGATCGAGACGCTGCGCCCGGCGCCCGGCGACGTTCTGCTGATCAACGGCGCGGCCGGTGCGGCCGGCCTGGCCGCCGCGCAGCTCGCCCGCGCCCGCGGCCTGCTGGTCGTCGGCCTCGCCGCCCCGGGCGCGCACGACCTGCTGCGCCGCGCCGGGGCCGCGCCGGTCGCACCCGGCCCCGGGCTGCCCGACCGGCTGCGCGCGCTGGTCCCGGACGGCATCGACTGCGTGTTCGACGCCGCCGGGACCGTCACGCCGGACCTGGTCGCGCTGGCCGGCGCCGCCGACCGGGTGGTCACCTCCGGCCCGGCCGGCGGCACCGGCGTGCTCAGCCTCGCCTCCGACGCGCCCCGCCGCGCCTGGCACGCCCTGGCCGAGGCCGCCGGCCTCTTCGAGCGCGGCGAGTTCCGCCTGCCGGTCGACCGGACGCTCCCGCTCTCCGAGGCCCCGGAGGCCCACCGCCTCAGCGAGTCCGGCCACCGGCTGGCGCTGATCCTCTGATCAGGCGGCGAGCAACTCCAGCGTGTCGATGACGCGGTTGGAGAAGCCCCACTCGTTGTCGTACCAGGCGACGACCTTGACGTGCCGGCCGTCGACGCGGGTCAGCGCGGCGTCGAAGATGGACGAGGCCGGGTTGCCGGTGATGTCGCCGGAGACCAGCGGCTCGTCCGCGTATTCCAGGATGCCCCGGAACCGCCCGCCGGCCGCCTCGCGGTAGGCGGCGAGCACCTCCTCGCGCGTCACCTCGCGGGACACCGTGGTGTTCAGCTCGACGATCGAGCCGACCGGCACCGGCACCCGGATCGAGTCACCGGACAGCTTGCCGTCCAGCCGCGGCAGCACCAGGCCGATCGCCTTCGCCGCGCCGGTGGTGGTCGGCACGATGTTGACGCCGGCCGCGCGCGCCCGGCGCAGGTCGCGGTGCGGGCCGTCCTGGAGGTTCTGCTCCTGCGTGTACGCGTGCACGGTGGTCATGAAGCCGTGCTCGATCCCGGCCAGGTCGTCCAGCACGGCGGCGAGCGGGGCCAGCGCGTTCGTGGTGCAGGAGGCGTTGGAGACGATCACGTGCTTCGCCGGGTCGTACGCGTCCGTGTTCACGCCGTACGCCAGCGTCACGTCGGCACCCGAGGCGGGCGCGCTGACCAGCACCTTCGACGCGCCGGCCGAGAGGTGCGCGCTCGCCGCCGCCGCCGAGGTGAACCGCCCGGTCGACTCCAGCACCAGGTCCACGCCGAGGTCGCGCCACGGCAGGTTCGCCGGGTCCCGCTCGGACAGCACCGTGATCCGGTGCCCGTCCACGATCAGCGTGGACCCGTCCACCTCCACCGGGCGGCCGAGCCGGCCCAGCGTACTGTCGTACTTCAGCAGGTGCGCCAGCGCGGCCGGCGCGGTGAGATCGTTGATTGCGACCACCTCGAGCTTGCTGTCCCGCTCGAGCAGCGCGCGGAGGAAACTACGTCCGATACGGCCGAATCCGTTGACGGCGATGCGTGTCATGCCTCCATGCTGCGGATTCCCCGTTCCGGGTGACAGCGGCCGGAACGCCACGGCCCGCAAGGATCACGCCAAACCCTCTTTCCGGCGGTATGGGTCAGGAACGCGCGCCGCCGACCGACTGTGGGCGGGCGCGGCCGTCACCGTACGGCCGCTCTCTGATCACGGAGGGTGTCATGACGCGAGTGCGAGCGGGCCGGATGCTGGCCGCGGGCGTGACCGGGATGCTGCTGGCGGTCGCGACCGCCGCGGTCCCGACCGCCGCCGCGGCGGCCGTGCCCGCGGCGTCCGAGGCGAGCATCGGGGTCAACCTCACCGGGATCACCGACTGGACGACCGAGTGGCCGTTCGTCGACGTCATGCGCACCGCGCGGGTCTGGATCAGCCAGAGCGGCACCCCGGGTGCGCCGTGGGGCTCCGGGCCGCCGGTCGCGGTCGACGACAAGGGCTGGGTCACCCGGCTCGCGCCCGGCCAGCACGTCGACACCGCGATCTTCACGAACGCGCCGGCCTGGCCGAAGGGCACCTACGTCGTCACCTGGAAGGGCTCCGGCGACGTCCGGATCTGGGGCGGCGGCACCGAGTCGAACCGCACCGCGAACCGCTTCGAGTACGTTCCCGGCACCACGAACGGCCAGTTCCTCCGGATCACCCGCACCGACCCCGCCGACCACGTCCGGGACATCCACATCTGGATGCCCGGCTTCGAGCACACCGGCGCGGCCCAGGTCTTCCACCCGGACTACCTGGCGAGCCTGCGCGGCATGCGCACGCTGCGGTTCATGGACTGGATGCGGACCAACGCCTCGGACGTGACCGAGTACCACGAGTACCCGGCCGTCGACCAGGCCACCCAGACCACCACCGGGGTGGCGCCGGAGCTGATGATCGACCTGGCCAACCGGCTGGACGCGGACCCGTGGTTCACCATGCCCGCGAAGGCCAGCGACGACCTGGTCCGCAGGTTCGCCCAGACCGTCAAGGCCCGGCTCGACCCGGACCGGACCGTCTACCTCGAGTACTCCAACGAGCTGTGGAACAACTCGCCCGCCTTCTCCCAGACCTGGTACGCCCAGGAGCGGGGCCTCGCGCTCGGGCTGTCCGCCACCGCCTGGCAGGCCGGGCTGCGCTACCAGGCGTACCGCTCGGTGCGGATCTTCGACATCTGGCGCGAGGTGCTCGGCGACCGGGTGGTCCGGGTGCTCGGCCTCCAGGCGGCGAACCCGGACATCGCGGACGAGGTGCTCGACTGGCCGGTCGACGGCGTGCCCGCGGCCGCGCGGGCGGACGCGATCGCCATCGCGCCGTACTTCGACTGCTCCGACACCTGGCTGCCCGGCGACCGGCGCAGCTACTTCCCGGGCTCCCCGGCCGTCGCGGCCCGGGTCAAGGCCGGTGGCGTCGGCAAGCTGCTCGACGCCTGCCAGAAGTCCATCGACACCGCGGTCCGGACCTGGATCGGCCGGTACGCCGCGATCGCCGACTCGTACGGCCTGTCGCTGACCGCGTACGAGGCCGGCCAGCACCTCGCCGGCATCGGCGGCGCCGAGAACGACGCGGCCCTGACCGCGCTGTTCCACAAGGCCAACCGCGACCCGCGCATGCGCGACCTCTACGCCCGGTACATCGAGCAGTGGCGTCAGCTCGGCGGCGGCAGCCTCCAGATGTTCACCAGCGCGGGCGCGATGTCCAAGTACGGCGCGTGGGGCCTGCGCGAGTTCCAGAGCCAGCCGCTGAGCGCCGCGCCCAAGGCCCAGGCCGTCCGGGAGCAGCTCCAGGCCGTCGGCCAGCTGCCGCTGACGGTCGGGACGCCGGCGGTGACCACGCTGAGCGCGCGGACCGGCCTGGTCGCCGGCGGAGCGAAGATCACCGTCGCGGGTACCCACCTGGGCTCCACCAGCCAGGTCCGCTTCGGCGACGTCAACGCGGTCTTCAGCAGCACCACGTCCGGCGGCGTCACCCGGCTCACCGTGGTCACGCCCGCGATGCCGGGCGGCGGCTACGCACCGCTGACGATCACCAACCCGGCCGGTACGAGCGCGCCCGCGCCGTTCACGTTCCTGCCGCCGCCGTCCGCGACCGCGCTCAGCGGCGCCACCGCGCTGACCACCGGCGTCACCACGCTGACGCTCACCGGCACCGGCCTGACCGGCGCGCGCGTCTCGGTCGGCGGCGTGGCCGCGCGGAACGTCCGGGTGCTCTCCGGCACCCAGCTCACGTTCACCGCACCGGCCCGCGCCACGACCGGCGCCACCACGGTCACCGTCACCACCGCGACCGGCACCAGCGGCGGGCTGCCGCTGACCTACGTCAACCCGCCGCGGCCCGAGGTCACCGGCCTCTCCGCGGACGCCGGGCCGGCGCAGGCCGCCAGCACGGTGGTGGTGACCGGCAGCCACTTCACCGGCACGTCCCGGGTGACGATCGGGTCGCGGCCGGCCGCGTTCACCGTGCTGTCCGACTCCCAGCTGCGCGTGACGCTCCCGCCGCAGCCCGGCGGCACCTGGGTCAACCTGCACGTCACCACGCCGGGCGGCACCAGCCTCGCCGGCGAGGCGACCGACTTCCGGTACGTGGCGCTGCCCCGGCCCACGATCACCGCGCTGTCGGCCGGGTCCGCCGCCGTCGGCCAGGCCGTCACCGTCACGCTGACCGGCACCGACCTGCGCTGGGCCACCCGCGTCACGGTCGGCGGCGCACCCGCCGTGCTCACCCGCGTCGGCGACACCGAGATCACGGCCCGGTTCCCGGTCGGCCGCCGGGCCGGCACCGCGCAGGTCGTGGTGACCACCCCGTCCGGCGCCAGCCCGGCGATCCCGTTCACCTACCGCGCGAGCTGACCCCGCCGCCGCGGACCCGGCGGCGGCCGGCGGGAGCCGATCCGCGGCGGGAGCCGATCCGGGGCGGGAGCCGATCCGCGGCGGGAGCGCGAGGGCCGGCGGGAGCCGCTCCGCTCTTCCGGGATCAGCGGCGGCACCGGCTCCGACCGGCGGACCGGAGCGGAGCGCCAGCGGAGTCGGAGGGAAGCCGGAGGTTGGCCCGCGGGAGCATGCGGGCCGCACCACGCCGGAAGCGGGAAAGCCGTGTTGGTCATCGCTCTTACCGTTTCCGGCGTGGTCGCCGTCCGGTGTTCCGGCTCCGGTCAGGCGGAGAACGTGTGCCGGTATTCGGACGGGGAGACGCCGAGGATGCGGTGGAAGTGCAGGCGGAGGTTGGCGCCGGTGCCGAGGCCGACCCGGCGGGCGATCGCCTCGATGCTCAGGTCGCTGCGTTCCAGCAGCTCCCGGGCGAGGTCGACGCGGGCGCGCAGCACCCACTGCATGGGGGTGTAGCCGGTGTCCTCGACGAACCGGCGGGAGAACGTGCGCGCCGACACGCGCGCGTTGCGGGCCAGCACGTCGAGCGTGAGGCGCCGGTCGAGGTGGGCCAGGGCCCATTCGCGGGTGCTCGCGAAGAGGTCGCCGAGCGGTTCCGGCACGCTGCGCGGCACGTACTGCGCCTGGCCGCCGCTGCGGTAGGGGGCGGCGACGAGCCGGCGGGCGACGTGGTTGGAGAGGCCGACGCCGTGGTCGCGGCGCACCAGGTGCAGGCAGAGGTCGATGCCGGAGGCGGCGCCGGCCGAGGTGAGCACCGCGCCCTCGTCGACGAAGAGCACGTTCTCGTCGACCCGGACCAGCGGGTGCCGTTCGGCCAGCGCGCGCGTGTAGTGCCAGTGCGTGGTGGCCCGGCGGCCGTCCAGCAGGCCGGTCGCGGCCAGCGCGAACGCGCCGGTGGAGATCGCGGCGAGGCGGGTGCCGCGGTCGTGCGCGTCGCGCAGCGCGGCCACGACCTCGGCCGGCGGCGCGGTGGTGGCGGGCGAGCGGTAGCCCGGGATGAAGATCGTGTCGGCGCGGTCGAACGCCTCCAGGCCCTCGGCCACGTGGTACGACAGGCCGTCACCGCCGGTGACCAGGCCGGGCGCCGGCCCGCAGACGCGCACCTCGTACGGCATGCTCGGGCGGTTCGAGAAGACCTGCGCCGGGATGCCGACGTCCAGCGGCTTGGCGCCCTCCAGCACGAGCACGGCGATCTGATGCACCCGGCGATCATGCCGGATCACTCCGGTCCGCGGGGCGGCGCGCCGTGGCGGGGCCGGTCAGGCGAACGTGTCCGGGTCCGGGCCGGTGCGGTAGCCGCGGTCCAGCGTCGCGATCTCCGCGACCTCCGCGTCGGTGAGCGCGAAGTCGAAGATCGCGAAGTTCTCCGCGACCCGGGACGGCGTCACCGACTTCGGGAAGATCACGTCGCCGCGCTGGATGTGCCAGCGCAGCGTCACCTGGGCCGGTGTCCGGCCGTGCGCCTCCGCGATCCGGACCAGCAGGGGATCGTCCAGGCACTCGCCCTTCGCGATCGGCGACCACGCCTCGGTGACGATGCCGTGCCGCGCGCCGAACGCCCGGACCTCCTCGTTCGTCAGGTACGGGTGCACCTCGATCTGGTTGACCGCCGGCACGGTCCCGGTCTCGGCCAGGATTCGCTCCAGGTGCGGCACCTGGAAGTTGGAGACGCCGATCGCGCGGACCCGGCCGGTCGCCGCGATCTCCTCCATCACCCGCCACGTCGCCACGTAGTCGCCGCGGGTCGGGCGCGGCCAGTGGATCAGGAAGAGGTCCAGGTACTCGAAGCCGAGCGCGTCCATGGTGGCGTCGAAGGCGCGCAGCGCGTCGTCGCGGGCGTGCGCCCGGTTGTGCAGCTTGCTGGTGACGAACACGTCCGCGCGGTCCAGCCCGGACGCGCGGACCGCCTCGCCGACCTCGCGCTCGTTGCCGTAGCCCTCCGCGGTGTCGATGTGCCGGTAGCCGGTCTCCAGCGCGGTCAGCGTCGCCTTCGCGGTCTCGGCCGGTGGAACCTGGAAGACGCCGAAGCCCAACTGCGGAATCCGCACGCCGTTGTTGAGCGTGATGACGGGTACTGAGGACATGCGGAAAATCCCTTCGCAGGTACGTTGCGGTCGGTATCCCGTACCCGGTCGGCGGGGTTTTATCGCCCTCCGGATTATTGGCCTTCCCACACGGCCTTGGCGCCGGTGTCGCCGGTGCGGATCACGTAGTAGAGCGTGGCGCCGGACGCGGCCAGCGCGAGCACGCCCAGCAGGATGCCGAGCGCGCGGTTCGACGCCTGGAAACCGTCCCGCGGGCGGACGAACCACACCAGCGCCAGCGTGATCACGCCGAGCGCGATGGACACGTACAGCGTGTAGGTGCCGAGCGCGCTGTGCTCGTCGAGCCGCGCGTAGTAGCTCTCGCTGATCCGGCCCTGCGAGTCCAGCCGGGCGTAGAACGCGTCACCGGTCAGCTTCGCCAGCAGCGCGGAGACCGGCGCGCCGATCGCCAGCAGGCCGAGCACCCACCGCGTGTGCGCGCGGGTGAACGGGACGAACGCGTACACGATCGCCAGCACGGCCAGCAGCGGCACGAACACCACCGCGGCGTGCACCATCAGCGGGTGGGCCGGGATGCCCATCACGGTCTCGAACACGGCGCCTCCTGGGTCGGGTGCTCACACAATAGAGGTCCGCCGACGTCCCGCCACCGGCGATCGGCCGTTCGGGCGACGCGGAACGCGCGGCCCGTTCGGCATCCCGGGTCCACAATCGATCGAGGGTACGGTGGCTGAGGTGCGGATACCGGGTCGGCCTGGCGCGGAGGAGGCGATCCGGTCGGCCGGTGCCGCGCCCGCGGCGGCGGCCGGAGGATCGCTGTGTGGGTACTCAGGGGAATACGGTGCGTAAGCCGACGCCGCGGCAGGCGATCTGGCTGTCGATCGGCACGGGCGTGCTGGGACTGTGCTGTTGCGGCGGGGTGATCGGGGCGCTCTCGGGCGAGGACGGGGGCGCGGGCGCGTCGGTGGTGCCGTCCTCCTCGCGCGCGCCGTCCCCGTCCTTCTCGCCGTCGCCGTCTTCGACTCCGTCCTCGTCGCCGGTGGTGGTCGTGACGCCGGCGGCTCCGGCGGCCGACCAGCGGTACGCGACGTGCGAGGAGGTACTGGCGGCGGGGCTGGGGCCGTACCGGGAGGGCGTTGATCCCGAGTACGTCTGGTACTTCGACCGCGACGGTGACGGCGTGGTGTGCGAGGCGCCGCCGTCCAACGGCTCGTCCACGGGCGGCGGGCCGGGCGATGCCGCGGGCGGGCCGGGTGATGCCGCGGGCGGGCCGGGCGATTCCGGCGGTTCGGCCGTGTACTTCGAGAACTGTGCCGCGGCCCGTGCCGCCGGTGCCGCACCGGTCCACCATGGCCAGCCCGGCTACGGCACGCACCTGGACCGCGACCGCGACGGCGTCGGCTGCGAGTAGCCGCCCGCCACTGATGGAATGCTGGCGGGCATGGCCGAGATCGCCGCGGGCCTGACCCGCCAGCACGCCTCCGACGCCGTCGACCACCTCGGCTGGCGGTACGTCCTGGGCTCCGTCCGGACCGCCGTGCGCACCCGCGACCTCGCCGAGGCCGCCGCGCTCGTCACCCGCCTCGCCGCCGTCGACGGCGCCACCGGTCACCTGCACGCCGATCTCCGCGCCGACCGTGTCCTGCTGATGCTGAGCACCTGGCCCGCCGCCGGGCTCACCCCCGGCGACCTGACCCTCGCCGCCGCGCTGACCGCGGAGATCGACGCCGCCGGCCTCGTCCCGGACGCCTCGGCCGCGCCCGTCACCCAGGCCCTGGAGATCGCGATCGACACGCTCGACGCCGACTCGATCCGCCCGTTCTGGCGCGCCGTCCTCGACTACGAGGGCGACGACGACCTGCGCGACCCGCGCGGCCAGGGCCCCGCCGTCTGGTTCCAGCGGATGGACGCGCCCCGCCCGCAGCGCAACCGCATCCACCTGGACGTCACCGTCCCGCACGAGGCCGCCGCCGCCCGCATCGCCGCCACCCTCGCCGCCGGCGGCACGCTGCTCTCCGACGCCGAGGCACCCGCGTTCTGGGTGCTGGCCGACCCCGAGGGCAACGAGGCCTGCGTCTGCACCTGGCAGGGCCGCGACGCCTGATCCTCACCCGTCCTTGCGCCGCAGCGGCTCCCGGCGGGCGCGCGGCCACCGGTTGGTGCGCCGCCGCCCCTCGATGTCGTTGAAGGTCACCTCGGCGTACACCTCGATGAGCCGCTCCTTGTAGCCGTAGTCGAACCGCACCCGCCGCTGCCACGTGCGCGTGCCGCCGCCCACCACCACGGGCGCGCTCAGCACCAGCGTGCCGGTCGGGGCGTCCCGCACCCCGCCGCGGCGCACCCGCACCACCGGGCACGGGAACGTCCAGTGGACGTGCACGTCGTCGATGGGCAGGTTGCCGGGATTGACCAGCACCACCTCGTAGAGCCACGCCGAGGTGCCATCGGGCTCCTCGGCGCGGCTCGGCGCCTCGACCGGGCGCCACGACACGGCCACGCCGTCGATGACGACCCTGCGGTCGTGCCGCGCCTGCTGATTGAGCAGCCACACCTGGAATCCGGTGAACAGCAGGCCCACCGCCGCGATCACACTCGACGCCAGCGCGATCCAGTTCGCCAACGGTGCCCCCATCGCCATCGACCCTGGACGATCACGGTAGCCGGTCCTGTCACCGGGTACGGTCGAGGGCCCGGTCCAGCCAGGCGAAGCTGTCCTCCTGCATGTCGGCGTCGAAGACGTGGCCCTTGCCGGGGTAGATCCTGGTGACCAGGCGGTCGCCGGCGTGCTGGGCGGACCAGACGGCGCGGAGGCGGGCGTGGGCCGCGGCGACGCCGGCGGGGGTGAAGAGCGTGTCCAACTCGCCGCCGAAGGCCATCAGGGGTTTCGGGGCGGCGATCGTGGCCACGTCCGGGATGTCCAGGTGACGGGTGAGGCCGGGGTGCAGCATCCAGAACGCGGACTGGCCGCGCAGCGTGTTGTTGCCGACCACCATCATGTCGGCGACGGTGGTGAGCCAGCAGGCGGAGACGGCGGCGGCCACGTGGTCGGAGAGCGCCGCGACCTGCCAGGCGCGGAACCCGCCCATGGAGAAGCCGATCACGCCCACCCGGCGGCGGTCGACCTGGGGGAGCGAGGCGAGGAACGCGGCGGCGCGGACGTCCTCGCGGGCGGCCAGGCCGGCCGGGGAGCCGCCGAGCTCGTAGAGGTTGCTCGCGAGCGCCTGCTGCTGGTCGTAGACCAGGCCGCCGCGATCGCCCCAGCCGAGCGTGTCCACGGCCAGCACCGCGTAGCCGCGGGCGGCCAGCTCGTCGCCGGCGAACCGGCCGCTCATCAGGCGCGCCGTCCACTCCCGGGCGGAGGCGAGGCGGGCCTCGTCGTACCACGGCTCGACGAGCTTCTCCTTGCCGATGTCGAACCGGGCGCCGTGGTCGTGCAGCAGCAGCACCGCGGGGTGCGGCCCGGGCCGATCCGGTGTGAGCAGCGCGGCGCGCACCCGGCTGTACCGGGTGAGGTCGAACGCGACCAGTCGCCGTACGTACCCCCGGCCGGTCTTCCGCTCGTCGAGGACCCGGGGCCGGAACGGGAGCCGGTCGTCGGCCGGGTGGACGAGATGGCGCTCGACGAGCGCGCGGGCATGGCGGCGCCACGCCCCGAAGTCGCGGATCGGCGAGTGTCCCCAGGCGTCGGGGTACGTGAGGTCGGCGCGCAGCCGCTCGTAGAACGCGGGCAGGTTGCCGTGGACGACGCCCGGCGACTCGACGGCGTCGGCCGGTGGTGGCGTGCCGGCCCCGGTGCCCGGCGGTGTGGCGGCCGGCAGCAGCGCGGCGGCGGGGAGCGTGGTGAAGGCCCGGCGCTTCATCCCGCCGACGATAGGCGGGTAAGCGCTTTCCATCAAGCCGTGTCGATGAGGTGCGCGATGCCGTCCAGCACCCGGGCCAGGCCGAACTCGAAGTCCGCGCCCTCCACCGCCACCTCCGACTCCGCGGTGGCGGCGAACGCGCCGTCCTCGATCGCGCCGGCCAGGTGCGGGAAGCGGTCCGGCGTGACCAGCGCGCGCATCAGGTCGGTGTAGCCGCGCCGCATCTCCTCGTCGGCCCAGTCCGAGTCGGCCAGCGCCGCGCTGATCTGCGCCTCGCCGCGCACGTAGTTGAGCACCGCGAGGATCGAGGAGAGTCGCTGCGGCCCGCGCAGCGGAGTGCGGCCGAGTGCGGCCAGGCCCGCGTCCGCCCAGAGTAGCTGCCCGGGGTCGATCGGCGGGCGGCCGGGATTGACGATCAGAATCCACGGATGGCGCAGGTAGACCTGGCGCAGCGCGCGCGCCCAGGTCAGCAGGCCCTCGCGCCAGTCGCCCTCCGGGTCGATCGCCGGCGGCGTGCCCGGCGCGGCCGCGGCCATGAAGATCAGCAGCTCGTCCTTGTTGGCCACGTGCCGGTAGAGCGACATGGTGGCGCTGCCCAGGCGCTCGGCCAGGCGGGCCATCGACAGCGTGGCGATGCCGTCCGCGTCCGCGATCTCGATCGCCGTCGCGACGATCCGCTCCAGCGTCAGCGCCTGCGCGGGGCGCTTGGACGGCGGCTCCAGGTCCCAGAGGACGCGCAGGCTGCGCGGCATTCCGATGTCGGCCATCGCCGCGAATCATAGCGCGGCGCGTATGCCGTACCGGAGGCGTATGCCGCACGCCGTGCGTATCCGATACGCTTCTGCGTATGTCGTACCCACGAAGTCAATGGATCTATCCACTGCTGTTCGTGATCGTCGTGTTCCTGGCCTTCTCGCTGCCGCCCTACCTGAGCCTCGATCCCGCGCGGTCCCGCGTCCCGGCGAACGACGCGCTCCCCGGCCAGTTCTGGTGGGTCGCCGGGCACGTGCTGTTCGGGTCCGTGGCGCTGTTCGCCGGCGCGCTCCAGGTCTGGCCCTGGCTGCGGCGGAGCCGGCCCGCGCTGCACCGGCGCGCCGGCCGGGTCTACGTCTTCGGCGGCGCGCTGCCCGCGGCCGTCACCGGCCTGGTCCTCGCGATCTTCACGCCGTTCGGCCCGATCGCCATGTCCAGCAGCGTGATCCTGGCGCTGCTCTGGTTCGGCACCACGCTGGCCGGCTGGCGTGCCGGGCGGCAGCGCCGCCTCCGCGAGCACCGCCGCTGGATGATCCGCAGCTACGTGCTCTCCGCCTCGATCATCTCCAACCGGATCTGGGGCGTGCTGGTCGCCGTGTTCGTGCTGCCCGGCATGCCGCCGGCGATCACCGAGGACCCGGTGCTGATCGGGTGGTTCCTCGCCGGCATGACCACCTGGCTGGGCTGGACCGTCCCGCTGCTGATCGCCGAGTGGTGGCTGGAGCGCGCGCCGCGCCGTCCCGCCCGGGCGCCCGCCGCCTCCGCGCCGGCGCTCACGCCCGCCACGGGCGGCTAGCGTGTGTCCATGTCCGCGCCGCTGACCTGGGACCCGGCCGCGCCCGGCGTGCTCCGGCTCCCCTCCGGCCGCCTCGTCCGAGGCCGCGGCCTTCGGCACCCGCTGCCCGCCGGCCCCGTTCCCGGCTTCGCGCTCCACCTGCTCGGGCGCCGCCCGCCCGGGACGCCGTGGCCGAGCGCGTGGGTCCGCTGGCCGGACTTCTGGCTCCCGCTCGACCCGGCGGCCGCGGCCGGCGCGTTCGAGGACGCCTGGCGGCGCGCCGCGCACGAGCGGGTCGAGATCGCCTGCGGCGGCGGCCGGGGCCGCACCGGCACCGCGCTCGCCTGCCTGGCCGTGCTCGACGGACTGCCGCCGGCGGACGCGGTCGGGCACGTCCGCCGGCACTACAGCCGCCACGCGGTCGAGACGCCCTGGCAGCACCGGTTCGTGGCGCGTTTCGCGCGACTCGCCCGCTGACCCGCGTGCGACGAGTCCGGATTCTCCGGTATTCGCGGGCGAGTGCGGATATTTTCTGGCGTATGGCCAGCTCACGGGGGTGGTGGGCCGGGCTGCGCGGGCGGGCCGGGCTCGGCGGGGAGGGCCCGACGGCGATCGCGCGTCAAGCGGCGGCGCTGCTGGCGATCTCCGGCCTGGTCGCGGTCCTGGCGCTGGCGATCGGATCGCCCCGCCCGGGCACGCTGGTCGCGATCGCGGTCACCGATCTCGCCGCGGCCGTCGTGATGTGGCTGCTGCCCTGGTCGCGCTGGCCGCCACTGGCCCCGGTGGCGCTGGCGCCGCTGGCGCTGGCCGTGCTCGGCTTCTCCACCTGGGCGTTCGGCGGCGTGGCGGCCGGGACCGGCCCGTTCTTCGTGCTGTTCTTCGCGTGGCTCGGGCTGCACTTCCCGAAGTGGGTGACCTGGGCGCTCAGCCCGGTCGCGGCGGTCAGCTACGTGGTGCCGCTCGTGCTCACCGGCCAGCCGCCGGACGTGGTGGGCAGCGTCGCCGGCCTGATCCCGGTCGCGGTCGGCGTCGCCATGGTGATCAACGTACGGGTGGAGGCGCAGCGCCGGGCGCTCGTCGAGCTGGCCGGCGTCGAGCGCTGGCGGCGGGCGCTCACCTCCGCGGTCGCCCACGACGTGCGCTCGCCGCTGAGCACCATCCAGCTCTTCCTGGAGATGCTCCGGGACGACGACCTGCCCCCGGACAAGCGCGATCAGTTCCTCGAGTCGGCGCTGCGCCAGTCCGCCCGGCTCGGCCGGCTCGCGTCCGGGCTGCTCGACCTGGACCGCGTCGAGTCCCGCGGCACGCTCCGCCTGGAACTCACCCCGGTCGGGCTGCGCAAGGCCTGCCAGGAGGCGATCGGCTTCCTCAACGTCCCCGGTGTGGTGGTCGAGGTCCCGCCGGAGCTGACCGTCACCGCCGACCCGCAGCGCCTCGAACAGATCGTGGTCAACCTGGTCGGCAACGCCGCCAAGTACGGCGCCGCCCCCATCGAGATCACCGCCGGCCCCGCCCCCGGCGATCTGATCTGGCTGGGCGTCCGCGACCACGGCGCCGGCATCCCGGACCCCGACCGCCTCTTCGCCCGCTTCGGCAGCTACGGCGAGTCACCCGGCGCGGTCGGCCTCGGCCTGTGGCTGGTCCGCGAACTGACCCGCGCCCACGGTGGGGAGATCCGCTACGAGGACGCCCACCCCGGCGCCCGCTTCGTCGTCACGCTGCCGGCCGCCACCTGACCGCGCCTCGGACGGGCGCGGCCGGTAACGCTGGACGCGGGCTGCGACGACCTGATGACCCGCGGGCGCGTGGTCGCTTGACCCCGCGGCGAGGGAGTGGGGAGGATCGAGAATGACCACGTACGCGCTGTTGCTCCGGGGCATCAACGTCGGCCGTAACCGGCGGATCGGCATGGCCGACCTGCGGTCCCTGCTGACCGGGGAGGGCTACCAGGGCGTCGCCACGCTGCTGCAGTCCGGCAACGTCGTGCTCGCCACCGACCGCCCCCGCCGCGAGCTGCGGGACGCGGTCGAGACCGCTATCGAGAAGCGCTTCGGCATGCGGGTCGACGTCATCCTCCGGGACCGCGACGAGCTGGCCGCCGTGGTCGCGCACAACCCGCTCCGCGACGTCGCCCACGACGGCTCGCGATACGCCGTGTGCTTCCTCGACGAGCCGCTCACCACCCCGCTCGACACGCTCCTGTCCGGCATCGATCCGGCCGGCGACCGCTTCGCGGCGAAGGGCTCGGAACTCTACGTCTGGTGTCCGCACGGCCTGAGCAAGAGCCCGGTGATGACCGCGCTGTCCAAGCGGACGAACGGCCCGAGCGCCACGGTCCGCAACTGGAACACGGCCGAGAAACTGCTGTCCATGATGGATGGTGTACCCGCGGGAACAACGTCGTGAGCGGCCCGACGCGGGAGGCGACCGGATGTCCGACGACGTGGTGCCGCCCGGGCAGGCCGGCCATCCGGCGCTGGCGGACCCCGAGATGCGCGCGCTGATCGACCGCCCGGGCCCGGACGCGCTGGCCCGGGTCGCCGTGCTCGCCGCGGAACTCGTGGCCCGCAACACCGGGGCCGGCGACGAACCGCTGGTGGCCGAGGCGCTGGCCGCGCTCCGCCAAGGCCTCGCGGACGGCACGCCACCGCGGCCCGGCCTGCCCGCCGAGCTGGAGGCGCTCGCTGCGGCGTCGCAGGCGCGGCTCGCCGAGGTGCCGGGGCCGGTGGAGATCGGCCCGGAGCCGTCGCCCGCGGAGCGGCTGCTGGCGCGGGCGAACGCGGCGCGTGCGGTGGCGGGCGCGCTCGACCCCGATCCGGCCCGCGCGGCGTGGAACGTGTGCTGGCGGGCCGGTCAGGCCGTCGGCCGGAGCTTCGGCGACCAGTTGCGGCTCGCGGTGCTCGACCGGTGCCGTGACCGGGCGGTGCGCGCCGCGCGGGACGGTGGCTAGCGCGCCGCCAGGAACGCGGCGATCCGGGAGGCGATCAGGTCGGGTGCGAACGTGGGCACGTCGTGCGCCGCGCCCTCGACGATCTCCACCCGGGCCGCCGGCATCACCGACTCCAGCCGGGCCGCGACCGTCCTGGCCGAATGGAGCACGCTGTGCTCGCCCAGCAGGACCATCGCCGGTGCGCCCACCGCGCGCAGCGCCTCGTCGCTGAACGTGTCGGGTGCCGGCAGCCGGCGCCGGAACGTGAACTGGAACGGCAGCATCGCCATCAGCTCGTCGTCGCGCAGCGTCGCGTTCCGCACCGGGCCGGCGAGCCGGTGGCGCAGCGGGCGCGGCGCGAGCCCGGCCAGCCCGCCCGCGATCAGCCACACCATGAACGCCGGCGTCACCCGCCCGAACCCGGCCGGGTCGAGCAGCGTCAGGCTGGCCACCCGGTCCGGCGACGCGATCGCGTACCGCAGGGCGGCCCATCCGCCGTAGGACATGCCGGCCAGGTGCATGCGCGGCGCGCCCAGCCCGTCGAGCGTGGCCGACAGGCAGTCGATCACCTCGGGCGCGGTGCTGAGCGGCCGGGTCTGCTCCGCCATCCCGGGCTCGCCGATCAGGTCCAGCGCGACCACCGGATGGTCCTCGCCGAGGCGCGGCACGAAGCGGTGCCAGGACATCGCGTTCCCACCGGCGCCGGGCACAAGCACGACCGGCGTCCCGTCGACGGCGCCGCCGCGGTGCGCGACGGCCGTCCCGTACGGCGTGGGGATCGGCACCGGCGCCAGCGAGGCGGGCAGCGCGGCGCGGTAGGCGGCGAGGAACCGGTCCCGGGCGGCGGGGGTGGTGAACGACGATTTCATGGTACGATCGTATCATCAAAAAATGCCGAAGAGGGTCGACCATGACGCGCGCAAGCGGCACATCGCCGGCGCGCTGCTGCGCATCGCCGAGGAACGCGGGCTCCAGCACGCCAGCATGCGCGAGGTCGCGGCCGCGGCCGGCGTCTCCGTCCGCCTGGTGCAGTACTACTTCCACACCAAGGACGAGTTGCTGCTGGGCTCGCTCGGCTACCTGGCCGAGCAGCTGGACGCGCGGATGAGGTCGCGGCTGCGGGCCACGATGGCGCCGCGCGAGTTCGTCACCGAGATCCTGCTGGCCGTGCTGCCCACCGACGCCGAGGGCGTGCGCATCACCCGCACCTGGGCCGCGTTCTACAGCCTGATCCTGGCCGAGCCGCACCTGAGCGGCCACCAGGACGGCATGCGGTACCCCGACGGGCTGGAGCGCGTGATCGCCGGGCAACTGCGCGCCGCGGACCGCCCCGAGCCCGAGCTGGCCGCCGCCGGGCTGCTGGCCCTCACCAACGGCCTCGGCTCCAGCATCCTCGGCGGCCAGCGCGACGCGGCCGCCGCCACCGCGATCCTCCGGCACCACCTGGCGCTGGTCTTCGGCGACGGCGAGGGTTAGGGCAGCTTCCCGACGGTGCGGGCCTCCTCGGCCGCGGCGGTCACCGTGTCCAGGGTGGCGCCCGTCGACGCGGTCACCACCGCGGCGACGCCGCCCTCGACCAGCGGCGCGTCCGCCAGCCGCAGGTCCGCGCGGTCCAGATCGTCCAGGATGGTCAGTGCGGTGAGCACCGAACTGCCGATGTCCGCCAGCAGCAGCACGCCGTCGCCGTCGTCGGCCCGGGAGATGGCCGCCAGGATCAGCTCCTCGCTGGTGCCGAGCCCGCCGTCGACGGTGCCGCCGGCCACCTCCACCGCGACGTCGCCCTTGCTCAGCTCGGTGAGGAGGTCCCGAAGCCCGTCCACGAGCCGGCCGCTGTGCGAAATGAGCACTATCCCCACCATGCCGGGATCGTAACGCCTGGCGGAAAAGCGGGCAGGGAGGAAAGCTGATCGGTGGAAGGGAGCGCACCGATGAAGAAGTTCATCAACGATCCGGGTGACGTGGTGGCGCAGGCGCTGCGCGGTCTGGCCGCCGCCCACCCCGAGCTGCGTGTAGACCCCGAGAACCAACTGGTGGTACGAGCGGACGCGCCGGTCCGCGGGAAGGTCGGCATCGTCTCCGGCGGCGGTTCCGGGCACGAACCGCTGCACGGCGGCTTCGTCGGCCCGGGCATGCTGGACGCGGCCTGTGCCGGCGAGGTGTTCACCTCCCCGGTGCCGGACGCGATCCTGGCCGCGACGCGCGCGGTGGACGGCGGCGCGGGCGTGCTGCACATCGTCAAGAACTACACCGGCGATGTCCTCAACTTCGAAATGGCGGCCGAGTTGGCCGGCGACGACGACATAACCGTGGAGACCGTGCTGGTCGACGACGACGTGGCGGTGCAGGACTCGACCTGGACCGCGGGGCGGCGCGGCACCGGCGCCACCGTGATCGTGGAGAAGGTGACCGGCGCGCTGGCGGAGGAGCGGGCCTCACTGAAGGACGTGGCCGCGATCGGGCGCACGGTCAACGAGCGGTCCGGCTCGTTCGCGGTGGCGCTGACCGCGGCGACCACGCCCGCGGCCGGCCGGCCCGGCTTCGACCTGCCGGACGACGAGATGGAGGTCGGCGTCGGCATCCACGGCGAGCCCGGCCGCCGCCGCGCCCCGCTCGCCCCGGCCGCGGACGTCGCGGCGCTGATGGTGGACGCGATCCTGGAGGCGAAACCCGCCACCGGCACCGCCATCGTGCTGCTCAACGGACTCGGCGGCACCCCGCTGCTGGAGCTGTACCTGCTCTACGGCGAGGTGGCGGCGCTGCTGGAGAGCCGGGACGTGCGGATCGGCCGGTCGCTGGTCGGCAACTACGTGACCAGCCTGGACATGGCCGGGGCGTCGCTGACGATCTGCCACGCGGACGACGAGATCCTGCGGCTCTGGGACGCTTGGGTCCGTACCCCCGGATTGCGCCGGGGGGTGTGATCGTGAACGTCGAACAGGCGCGCGCCTGGATCACCGCGATCGCCACCACGGTGGAGGCGGAGGCGGAGACGCTCACCCGGCTGGACTCCGCGATCGGCGACGGCGACCACGGCGCCAACCTGAAGCGCGGCTTCGCGGCCGTGCGCGCGGCGCTGGAGGGCTTCGAGGCGCACACGGTCGGTGACGTGCTGACCAAGACCGGCGCCACCCTGATCTCCAAGGTGGGCGGTGCGTCCGGGCCGCTCTACGGCTCCGCGTTCCGCGCCATGGGCAAGGCGCTGGCCAGCCCGGACGTGACCACGGAGCAGCTCGGCGACGCGCTCGACGCCGGGCTCGCCGCGATTCGGAAGCTGGGCGGCGCGCAGCCGGGCGACAAGACCATGGTCGACGCCTGGTTACCGGCGGTGGCGGCCTACCGGAAGAAGGGGCCGCGGGCGGCCGCGGCCGCGGCGGAGGAGGGCGCCAAGGCCACCACCGAGTTGCGGGCGCGCAAGGGCCGGGCGTCGTACCTCGGTGAACGCAGCATCGGCCACCAGGACCCGGGCGCCACCTCCACCGCGCTGATCTTCCGCGCGCTGGCCTGAGGTTTTGCCGTTCCGGCAAGGTTCCTTGCCGGAACCGGCGCGGCGGCCGACGCTCGTTCTGCGTACCGGAACGAGGAGGCAACCGTGAGAGAGCAGTACGACGTGGTGGTCATCGGCGGCGGCGCGGCCGGGCTGAGCGGAGCGCTCGCGCTCACCCGGGCGCGCCGCTCGGTCCTGGTCGTGGACGCCGGCGAGCAGCGCAACCGCCCGGCCGGCCACGTGCACAACTACCTCGGGCGCGAGGGCACGCCGCCGGCCGAGCTGGCCGGGATCGGCCGCGAGGAGGTCGCCTCCTACGGCGGCGAGTTCCTGGACGCGCGCGTCACCGGGATCACCGGCGACGCCGACCACGGCTTCACCGTGACGACCGGCGACGTCTCCGTGCGGGCGCGGCGAATCCTGGTCACCACCGGGCTGGTGGACGCGCTGCCGGACATCCCCGGGCTGGCCGAGCGGTGGGGCCGCGACGTGCTGCACTGCCCGTACTGCCACGGCTGGGAGGTCCGCGACCGCGCGATCGGCGTGATCGCCACCGGGCCGATGGCCGTGCACGGCGCGCTGCTGTGGCGGCAGTGGACCGGCGACGTGACGCTGTTCCTGCACGGCGGCTTCACGATCACCGACGAGGAGCGCGAGCAACTGGAGGCGCGCGGCGTCCGGCTGGTCGACGGCACCGTCACCGGCGTGGAGGTCACCGGCGACCGGCTGACCGGCGCCCGCCTGGACACCGGCGAGACGATCGCCCGGGACGCGCTGGTGGTGCAGACCGGCCTGCGGGCCCGCGACGAGCTGCTGACCGGGCTCGGCCTCGTCGCGGAGGACCGGATCGTGGGCGCGTTCGTGCCGGTCGCGCCGACCGGGGCCACCGCGGTCCCGGGCGTCTTCGCGGCCGGCAACGTGGTCGACCCGATGGCCCAGGTCATCGTGGCCGCCGCGGGCGGGCTGATGGCCGGCGCCGCGCTGAACGCGGACCTGGTCCAGCTCGAGACCCGGCGCGCGGTCGCGTTCCGGCGGCTCGGCGTCAGCGGCGACGACCCCGCCGAGTTGTTCTCCCGGGACTACTGGGAGCACCGCTACGCCGGTCGCGGCCACCACCTGTTCAGCGGCAACCCGAACCCGCACCTGGTCAGCGACGTGGCCGGCCTGACGCCGGGCCGCGCGCTGGACGCCGGCTGCGGCGAGGGCGCGGACGCGATCTGGCTGGCCTCCCGGGGCTGGGAGACCACCGCGGTGGACATCTCCGCCACCGCGCTTGAACGCGCCGCCGCGCGTGCGGCCGAGGCCGGGGTCACGGTCACCTGGCAGCAGGCCGACCTCGGCGACTGGGCGCCGGAGCCGGGCGCGTACGACCTGATCAGCACGCAGTTCGTGCACATGTTCGGCAGCGCGGGCGAGGACCTCTACCGGCGGCTCGCGGCCGGCGTCGCGCCGGGCGGCACGCTGCTCGTGGTCAACCACAGCTACAGCGACGTGACCGTGTCCAAGCTGCCGCGCCCGGACCTGCCCGAGATGTTTCTGACGGCCGCGCAGATCGCCGCCACCCTCAAGCCGGACGAATGGGATGTCCAGGTGGCGGAGGAGCGCACCCGGCCCGCGAAGACCCAGGACGGCCGGGAGACGACCGTGCACGACGTGGTGGTGCGCGCGACGCGGCGCTGACCGGCGGCGGGTTCACCCGGTGCTGTTACGGCCGTGTGAACCCGCTGTTGGTGCCGCGTGTTCGCCCCCTGCGTCCGCCGGTGAGCGGGCACAATCGACCCGACATCCAACGCTGAAGGCGAGGTCGGTTCGTGATCGCACGAGTCTGGCGCGGCTGGCTCCGCGCCCAGGACGCCGACGGCTACGACCGGCACTACCGGGCCGAGGTGCTCTCCACGCTGCGCGCCGTCAACGGTTTCGCGGGCGCCCGGCTGATGCGCCGCGCGGTCGGCGACGAGGTCGAGTTCCTCTCCATCACCTACTTCGCGGACATGGACGCGGTCCGCCGGTTCGCCGGCGACGACCCGGAGATCCCGGTGATCGCGGAGGCGGTGCGCGACCTGTTCATCCGCTACGACACGCTGGTGCGCCACTACGAGGTGGATTTCGAGACATAGAACCATCAGGGGGTACGCGGGCTCCACCGTCATCCGCACGGCACATCTCCGGCCCGCGGGTCCCCGCCTCCCGATCCCCCGGGTGTCCTCGCGGTCAGCCCGCGCCGCCGCGCGGGGCGTACATGATCACCGCGACGCCGACCAGGCAGATCGCGGCGCCGATCAGGTCCCAGCGGTCCGGCCGGAACCGGTCCACCAGCACGCCCCACACCAGCGAGCCGGCCACGAACACGCCGCCGTACGCGGCCAGGATGCGCCCGAAGTTCGGGTCCGGCTGGAACGTCGCCACGAACCCGTAGATCCCCAGCGCGATCACGCCGCCGGCGATCCACCACAGCCCGCGGTGCTCCCGCCACCCCTGCCAGATCAGCCACGCCCCGCCGATCTCGGCCAGCGCCGCGAGCCCGAACAACACCAGCGACCGTACGATGTCCACGTTCCGGACCGTACCGGTTCGTCCGTACCATGGTCCGGTGACCGACCATTCGCCGACCGGCCCGCTGGTGCTGGTGACCGGCGGCTCCGGGTTCCTCGGGGCGCACTGCGTGGACCTGCTGCTGCGGCGCGGCCACCGGGTGCGGACCACCGTGCGGTCGCCGGCCCGCCGCGCCGCGGTGCCGGACCGGGTGGACGCGGTGGTCGCGGACCTGACCTCGGACGACGGCTGGGCGCAGGCCGCCGCCGGCTGCGCCGCGGTGCTGCACGTGGCCTCGCCGTTCCCGCCGCGCGAGCCGCGCCACCCGGACGAGGTGATCGTGCCCGCGCGCGAGGGGACGCTGCGGGTGCTGCGCGCCGCCCTGGACGCGGGCGTCCGCCGAACCGTGGTGACCTCGTCCTTCGGCGCGATCGGCTACGGACCCGACCCCGGGCGGCCGTTCACCGAGGCGGACTGGAGCGAGGACCCGTCCGGCGCGTACATCCGGTCCAAAGTGGTCGCCGAGCGCGCGGCCTGGGACTTCGCGGACCGGCACGGCCTCCCGCTGACCGTGGTCAACCCGACCGGCATCCTCGGCCCGCCGCTGACGCCCGACTACTCGCAGTACGTCGTGCTGATCGAGGAGCTGCTCAACGGCAAGCTGCCCGCGCTGCCCCGGCTCACCTACGGCCTGGTCGACGTGCGCGACGTCGCCGACCTGCACCTGCGCGCCATGACCCACCCGGACGCGGTGGGGGAGCGGTTCATCGCCACGGCCGGGCTCATGTCCTTTCAGGACATCGCGGCGCTGCTGCGGGCGCGCCTCGGCCCGGCCGCGCGTCGCGTGCCGGCCCGTACCGTGCCGGACCTCGCCGTCCGCCTGGCCGCCCGGGTCAGCCCGCGCCTCGCCATGATCGCGCCGGACGTCGGCGTGGTGCGGCCGGCCACCGCCGACAAGGCCCGCGCGGTGCTCGGCTGGGCGGCCCGCCCGCTCGAGGAGACCGTCCTGGACACCGCCGCGAGCCTGTCCCGGCTGGGCCGGCTCCGTAGCCCGATCGCCTGATCAGCCGAGGAACGGCGTCCACTCGCGAATCCGCTCCACCGCCACGCCGGGCGTGCCCAGGTACGGGTCCGCCGCGAGCACGGCCTCGGCCGCCGCCCGATCCGGCACGTCCAGCACGATCACCGCGCCGCTGTCGTCCGCGAGCGGCCCGGCCATCCGTACCACCCCGCTCTCGTGCAGTTCCGTCAGCCGTTCCCGGTGCGCGGGCCGCGCGGCCATCCGCTCCGGCGTGGGCGAGAGACGCAGTTCGACGATCCACATGCCCGCCAGGCTATGCCGGGCGAGTCAACCGGATGTCGTGTGGCGGAGATACCGTCCGTCCGATCCGGACCACGACGTCGGGGGTATGGGCGCCGTGGCCGACCCGCCGCCCTGAGCACGATCACGCCGGGTGTCGCGACGCGGGTTCGCCCGCCGGTTGCGGAGGGCTGCGAAGGCGGGACCGGCAGGGAGGCCGGCCAGGGCCGAGCGGTGCCCGCTGCGAGCATGCGGACCGCCACCACGCCGGAAGCGGGTAGAGCAAAGGGGTTATCGGCGTAAGCCGTCGAGGAGGAGGTCGAGGAGGCGGCCGGCCTGGGTGCGCTGGTCGGGTTTGCCGGCGGCGAGGGTGACGCCGGAGAGGGCGACGAGGACGTCGTCGGTGGCCACGTCGGCGCGGATCAGGCCGGCGGCCTGGGCTGCGGTGAGGAGGCGGTCGAGGGCGGCGAGCATGCGGTCGCGGCTGTGGGCGTAGGGGTTGCCGCCGGAGGCGATGACGGCGCGCAGCGCGTCGGCCATGCCGTGTTTGGTGGTCATGTAGTCGAGGAAGCGGTCCATCCAGGCGCGCAGTGCCTTGTCGGGTGGGAGGGTGGCGGCGAGTTCGGGGGCGGCGTCGCAGAGGCGGGAGAGTTCGTTGCGGTAGGCGGCCTCGACCAGTGCCTCGCGGGTGGGGAAGTGGCGGTAGAGCGTGCCGATGCCGACGCCGGCGGCCTTGGCGACGGATTCGAGCGTCACGTCGGGGCCCTCCCGGGTGAAGGCGTTGACCGCGGCGTCGAGCAGCCGTTCGCGGTTGCGCTGCGCGTCGGCACGCATCGGTTGAGCACCGTCCCTGGGGTTGTCAAGTGGGGTCTCGAAGGATATCGCGGCAGCGTATTCCCGCCTGTGGCGGATCAGACGGCGCGCTGGCAGCGGAGGCACTCCTCCGGTTAATCTTACCGGAGGTTCCTCCGTTTGAAGGGGAGAAGATGTTCGATCGTGACACCACCGCGGCCGAGATCGTCCGCGACGTCGACCTGACCGGGCAGCGGGCGATCGTGACCGGCGGCGCCTCCGGGATCGGGATCGAGACCGCGCGGGCGCTGGCCGGCGCGGGTGCCGAGGTCACGCTGGCGGTCCGGGACACCGCGGCCGGCGCGCGGGTGGCCGACCGGATCACCCGGGAGACGCGCAACGCCGGCGTGCACGTGGCGTTCCTGGACCTGGCCGATCCGGTCGGCGTCGGCGCGTTCGCGCAACACTGGGACGGGCCGCTGCACATGCTGATCAACAACGCGGGCGTGATGGCACCGCCGCTGACCCGCACGGGGCCC
This sequence comes from Catenuloplanes atrovinosus, assembly GCF_031458235.1. Taxonomy (NCBI): domain Bacteria; kingdom Bacillati; phylum Actinomycetota; class Actinomycetes; order Micromonosporales; family Micromonosporaceae; genus Catenuloplanes; species Catenuloplanes atrovinosus. The sequence goes on from NZ_JAVDYB010000001.1 coordinate 1,883,694, forward strand.
GGCTGGGAGCTGCAGTTCGCCACCAACCACCTCGGTCACCTGCGGCTGGCCACCGGGCTGCACCGCGCGCTCGCGTCCGCGGGGGGCGCGCGCGTGGTCTCGGTCAGCTCCGGCGCGCACCGCCGCTCGCCGGTCGTGTTCGAGGACATCCACTACCGGTGGCGCCGCTACGAGCGGTGGGCCGCCTACGGGCAGTCGAAGACCGCGAACGTGCTGTTCGCGGTGGAGGCGGCGAAGCGCTGGGCGCGGGACGGCATCGACGTCAACGCGCTCAACCCCGGTGCGATCAGGACCAACCTCCAGCGGTACGTGACGGAGGCGGACCTCGGCGGCACGGCTTTCCGGTGGAAGACGCCGGAGCAGGGCGCGGCCACGTCCGTGCTGCTGGCGGCGTCCCCGACCGTGAAGGGCGTCACCGGCCGCTACTTCGAGGACTGCGCGGAGGCCGGCCCGGCCGAGCCCGGCACCCGGGGCGGCGTGGCGGCGTGGGCGCTGGACGAGGAGGCCGCGGCCGAGCTGTGGACCGTGTCGGAGCGGACGCTCCGATGAAAAACGTCACCACGCGGTACGCCCCCGGATCGTTGATCATGAGGGAATGGAGATCTCACCGCTGACCGCCGAGGACCACGCCGCCGCCGAGATCGACCTGGCGGAGGTGCTGCTGGAGTGCGTGCTGGGCGGCGCCAGCGTCGGGTTCACGCTCCCGTTCACGGTGGACGACGCCCGCGCGTACTGGCGGGACGCGCTGGCCGAGGCGGACGCGCGCACCTGGGTCGCCCGCGACCACGACGGCCGCATCCTGGGCGTGGTGCGGCTGCTGCCGGCCGCGCAGGCGAACGCGCCGCACCGGGCCGAGATCGCCAAACTGCTGGTCCACCCGGACGGCCGCGGGCGCGGGCTCGGCGGCGCGCTGCTGGTCGCGGCGGAGGAGGGCGCCCGGGCGCTCGGCCGTACGCTGCTGGTGCTGGACACCCAGACCGGCGGCGTGGCCGAGGGGCTGTACGCGCGGCGCGGCTGGACCCGGGTCGGCGAGATTCCGGAGTTCGCGCTCACCCCGACGGGTGACCGCGCCGCGACCACCATCTTTCGCAAGCACGTGTAAGAAAGCAGAAATAGGTTGGTCGGCGCGCGCCCGGCCCCGGATCATGGGACAGATGAACACGCCCCGGCAGCCCGTCGACTCGCGGGACTCCAAGGCCGCCCGCAGCGGCGGCAAGGCCGAGCGCACCGGCGCCGGCAAGGCCACCGAGCCGGCGAACGCGCTGGTCGGCGCGCTGCCGATGTCCGGCTCGGTGGACGACGGCGACCGCCTGGTCGACGTGGTGGACCTGCTGGCGATCAGCGCGTTCACCACCGGCCGCGAGCCGTACGGGCGCACCACCCACCTGGAGAACGTGCGCTCCGACGCGCGGCTCACCGTCGACGGCGCGCGCGTGCTGCGCGAGGCGGTCGAGGACACCGGGCGCGGCCGGCTGCTGGTCGGCGACGGGTTCACGCTGCACGTCAACCACTGGACGCAGTCGCGACGCGCCACCGTGATGGTCACCGCGGTCAGCGCGGAACTGGCCGAGTCCGTGGTCACCAAGGTGATCGACGGCGCGGTGGAGGAGCCGGAGCCGACGCCGGACACGGTCGGCATCGGGTTCTGGCACTTCGGCCCGCACGGGCCGCGCCGGGTGGAGCGGCAGATCGACGCGGCGCCGTGGGACGGCATCCGCGCCAACTACGCGTCCGGCGTGGCCACCGCGCTCGACCGGGTGATGCACCAGGACGGGGAGTCGCTGGACGGCCGGCTCCTGCTGCTGCACGGCCCGCCCGGCACCGGCAAGACCACGCTGATCCGCGCGCTGGCCCAGCAGTGGAAGTCGTGGTGCCAGGTCGACTGCGTGCTCGACCCGGAGCGGCTGTTCGCGGACCCGGCGTACCTGATGAACGTGGCCCTCGGCGGCGACGACGAGGACGGCCCCCGCTGGCGGCTGCTGGTGCTGGAGGACTGCGACGAACTGATCGGCGGCGAGGCCAAGATGAGCTCCGGCCAGTCGCTGTCCCGGCTGCTCAACCTGACCGACGGGCTGCTCGGCCAGGGCCGCAACGCGCTGATAGCGATCACCACGAACGAGGACCTGACCGCGCTGCACCCCGCGGTGATCCGGCCCGGCCGCTGCCTGGCGCAGATCGAGGTCGGCCGGCTGCCGCGGGACGAGGCCACGGCCTGGCTGGGCCGGCCGGACGGCATCGGCCCGGACGGCGCCACGCTGGCGGAGCTGTTCGCGCTGCGCTCCGGCACCGCGCCGGTGGCGGTGCCGGAGCCGCCCGCGAACACGGGCATGTACCTGTGACCACCGCGGGTTCCCGCCGTCCGTGCCGGCCAGGTACCGCTGCGGCGTGTGGTTCGCCGCCTGGGCGTCGCTGAGCTGCGGCCGGTCGCCGTTCACGGTGGCGTGGGACTTCCCGCTGCCGTGTCCTGGTTGCCGGGAAACCGCACGTTGCGGTGGACGCCCGGTCGCCGCTGATGCCGGCCGCGACCGCCTGGCCGTCCCCGCCGTAGTCGTTGAGATGCCGGGTTCGCCACCCGGAAGTCCGGGCCGTTGACGAACATCGTGGCGCCGCCGGACGTGCCGTAGCCCGCCGGGGCCGAGGAAGAAGCCGCCGTTGCGGATCGCGCCGTTCCGGCCGACCCCGATGATCGTCTTGTGTGATTCGACCGGGACCTCGTACCCGAACGTCGGCACGGTGACCGTGACGTCGGCCCGGATCACGTACGCCGCGCCGGACGTGGCGCAGGTCAGCCCCGTGAGCAAAGGGCGCGCTTGACCTTGACCCAGGGGCAACGTCGGACGATCGACGGCATGGATGACCTCGCATACCTCACGCACCGGGCCGCCGAGTTCTGCACGGACAACGGCATCCCCGGGTACGTCGCCGGCCTGCACCGCGGCGGCGAGCGGCACGTCGTCGCGCACGGCGTCGCGAACACCGCCACCGGCGCGCCGATGCGGCCGGACACCGGGTTCCTGTTCGGGTCCGTCACCAAGATCATGACCACCACGCTGGTCATGCGGCAGGCCGAGCGCGGCCTGATCGACCCGGACGCGCCGGTCGGCCGCTACCTTCCGGCGCTGACCGTGCCGGGCCTGCGCGTCCGGCACCTGATCAACCACACCAGCGGGATCGACGCGGACCTGTTCTTCCCGGACGAGGCCGGCCGCGACGCGCTGAAGATCTATCTGGAGCGCCTGGTGCGCGAGTGCGGCACGCTGTTCCCGCCGGGGGAGCACGTCAGCTACTCCAACGGCGGCATGATCGTCGCGGGCCGGCTGCTGGAGGTGGTGACCGGGCTGTCCTACCACGACCTGCTCGCCCGCGACCTCTTCACGCCGGCCGGGATGACGACGGCGTGCACGTCCGCGGAGCAGGCGATCCTGCGCTCCACCGCGGTCGGCCACATCCCCGGTTCCGGGCCCACCCGCATGTTCATGCTGCCGCCCACCTGGGCGCCGGCCGGCGCCACCCCGATCGGCACGGTCGAGGACCTGCTCGCGTTCGGCCGCGTCCACCTCGGCGACGGCGCGGGCGTGCTGTCCGCCGAGTCGGTGGCCCGCATGCGCACGATCACCCACGACGCGGGCCGGCCGGACACCGACCCGGTCGGGCTGGGCTGGCTGGTGCGGTCGCGCGCCGGGACCACGGTGCTGACCATGACCGGTGCGTCCCCGGGCGGCGTCGCCGTGCTGATCGTGGTGCCGGAGCGGGACCTGGTGTTCGCCGCGTACGGCAACGACCCGCGTGCGCTCACCCTGCACGACGAGATGCTGGACCGGCTGGTGCCCGCGCCGGCGCCGTCCTACGCCGTGGCGCCGGTGGCCGGCCTGACGCGGTACGCCGGGATCTACCGCTCGAATCAGCTCCGGGTGGACGTGCGCGCGATCGGCGGCGAGTTGGAGGAGACGGTCACCTACGAGCCGGCCGACGCCGCGCAGGAGCGGATCCTGACCGGCTTCGTGGGCGGCCCGTTCGCCGCGCCGCCGCAGCGGTACGTACCGGTGGGAGACGACCTGTTCGCCCCGGCCGGCCTGCCGCTCGACGGGCTCCCGCCCTATCATCTGGTGTCCTACCACGCCGGCGCGGCCTACCGGGCCGCCGGCGGCCGGATGACCCGGCGAGCGCCCGCCTGACACCATGCGGCACATGACCGACGCGCGGCATCCGCTGACGATCGGCCGGCTGGCCGCCTACGCCGGCGTCACGATCAAGGCGGTCCGCGTCTATCACGCGCGCGGGCTGCTGCCGGAGCCGCCGCGGGACGCCTCCGGATACCGGCGGTACGGCGCGGAGCACGCGATCCAGCTCGTCAAGATCCGGACGCTGGCCGAGGCCGGCGTGCCGCTGGCCCGCATCCGCGACCTGCTCGACGCCGCACCGGACGCGTTCGCCGCCGCGATCGAGGAGATCGACCGGGCCCTGGTGCGCCGCGCCGAGGAGATCCGCCGCACCCGCCGCCGGATCGCCGAGCTGCGCACCGGCGACCGCCTCTTCGTCACCGCCGACGTCGCCACCTACCTGGAGCGGCTGCGCGAGATCGGCGTCAGCGACCGCACCGTCACGCTGGAACGCGACCTCTGGATCATGCTTCAGCCGGTGGCCCCGGACGCGGCCGCCGCCTGGATCGCCGACAAACTCACGGCGATCCAGGACCCGGAGTTCCGCGCGCTCTGCCTCGCCTACGACGCCGCCTTCGACTGGCCCCCGGACGACCCGCGCATCCCCGCTCTCGCCGACCGCACCCGCCGCTGGTACGCGCGACAGCCCACGGAGACCGAGCCCGCCTCCACCCCGGACGGCCCGGCCGCCGCGCTGGCCACGATCACCACCGCCACGGCTTCCCCGGCCTGGGCCCGGATCGCCGACCTGAGCCGCTGACCGGCTCACCCACGCGCGGCGCCGATCGCGCACACGTCCACCTGCATCGTCACCCAACGACACGTGGTATGACTTTGTTAGAAACTCTTATTTCACAGGCACTGAGACACGCTCGCACCGCTCGTGGCCCTCTACGCCTGCTGCCACGCTACAACGCGATGAGCGGCTTCGTATCTCGGATCTGCCCCACCCAGCCAGCTTGGCCAACGCAGCCCGCGGTAGCGAAGGTCCGCCTGTATCCCGCACGCGACCTCCAGGCGTCGCATCTCCGCCGGGGCGACCACGACTGCCATCAGCAACTTGGCGCCGCGGACCGCATGGCCGGGCGACTCGGAGAAGTCCCAGGACAAGACGTCGGTGTCGTTTCCCGCCGCGCTGATGATGGGTTCGACGGCCGGGTACTCCACGGTGGCGCCTATCTCGCCGAGCCCCACCTCCACCTCCATCAGGGTCAAGCTCGGTGACAGAGCCACCCGCCGAGTCACCTTGCGTTCGACTTCGACGCTGTCCGGGTAAAGGTTGACGGCAATGGGGGCGCGCAACCGCTCGTTGTCGCCGATGAGACGGGCGGTAAATCGGGCCCAGACGATTTTGACGCGGTCAGACCGAGGCCGAAACGAACAAGCCATCCGGAGCAACAACACGCGCTCATCCTCGTGGATGGCGGGGCTCGTAGCGGCCCAGCCGTCGCCCGGCGATGGCGGAATGTTGTCGGTGAGCCACGCGCGCGGCCTTCCGATACTGACTATCGGAATCTCGGCGGGTTCCGGCGGGGGACCCTGCTCTGCTCCGCGCTCGACGACTTCGGTCTTATCGAGCTTAAGCGGCTCCTCGATCAGCGGTGGGGCGAGGGCATCGGCCAGCGTTCCCAAAGAGATCATTCAAGTGCTCCTGTCACCACAATGAAGCCGGACCAGTAGTAGGGCTGCTGCCAGCCGGCCGCTCGTATGCGCGTCGTTGCCTCGTGCAAAGCGGAGTCTACTGAGCAACCACGCGCCAAGGCAGAATGGAACGCTTTCATGAGGTGAGCCGTTGCCTCGTCCGGCACTCGCCACAAGCCCGCGACGACCGCTCCAACGCCGGTGCGAAGCAGTACCTGCGCCAAACCCAGCACCTCGCCGCCGGCAATGGGCTCGCCGCGTGCACCTTCGCACGCGGACAATACGATGATCCGGGACCTGACGTACCCGCCTAGGAGGTCATTGACCGTCAAGTCGCCGTCGGCGAGCTTGACGCGGGAGGCGAGCGGGTCGTCCGTGTCGGTGACAGCGTGCGCAGCCAAGTGAACTATGGAAGCCTCGGTCAGCGCATTCCGCACAGCCTCACGGGTCCCGGCACCGCCAAGCAAGGGCTCGACCCCGACCGTCTGAGCCACGGCGATTGCCTCGTCTTCGGCGGCGGGCAGGTCACCGGTCGGGTTACCCACTACGACGGGTGGACCCTGAGCGGGGCTAGCGTCGATCAGGCGCGGTGCGCTGATGCCCTCACCGATACCATCGGGATCGTCGATACCAGAGGCCTCGGCGGCATTGACCGGAACATGCCATCGAAGGCCGCTGGTCGTCGCAGAGTCGACGAGCATGGTAAGTGAGGGCAGGGTGATGACAGACGGCGAGCCAGCGTTGGTTGAGTGCCACCCGGCCCGCTCGAGCGCCAGGTGCCACGGTAAACCTCTTCCGTATGTCGGAGGTGACAATACGACTCGATCGATGGGTCCGACCGCCTCGCCAAGACGACGCAGCACGGGCGCCAGCAGCCGCGACCATGTTTCGTCCCTTGCGCCCGCCCCTCGGTCGGCGGGAACCTCTGCCACGAACCGTCGATACGCGTCGGGCGTTGGATCGTTCCTGAACTCGTCGAGCAACACCGTGCCATTCCGTCCGCGCGTCCGGACCAGAGTGATCAGCCTGGTCGGTGAAGCCCTCACCTCCACACGGGCGGCTCTAAGAAGCGATACGACCACAATGTCTGAGCGTGCCGCTGCAATCGCTGCCCAGCGCGAGTTCGTGCCGCGTCGCAGCGCTACGTAGTCCGCTGCCGCCTCCGAACTCTGGCCCAGTCGCGCCCAAACGTCGTCAAGCTCGCGCGTGAGTTCCGCGCGCCGCTGCATGCGGTACACCCGTAGGGGGTCGGGGGCCAGCGAGTCGAGATGACGGATCTCCTGGCCTTCCAGGCGTGCAAGCTGTGCCAACAGCAGCTGTTCGCGCTCGGCGAGGTCCGGGTCAATCTCCCCTGGAGGGTCAACCGCGAGGCGTTGAACCTGCACCGACAGCAGCCGGGACTTGGCCGACTCTCCGACCTCGAATGCCTGTCTGAGCCACGGTTGGGGGTCGGGAGCAAGTTGCGCCCGCCAAAGCAGAGCGCCAACGTAAACTTCCGGAAGCCGACGTTGGGAGATGCCGCCCAAAGCGTACCGGGCGGAGGTGATGTACGGCTGTTCCCAATGAGCACGAACCTGGCTCAGCACCCGCAACGCTCGCTCCAGAGCGGGCAGCGGTTCGGCAGAGCGGACCGCTAGGTGGAGAAGCGCAGTGGCTTGGACCGCGAGTAGGCGCACCGCCTCTGTCTCATTCAGCCGACTGGCGCTTCTCGCCGGATCAAATGGCGTTTCCGGCACCGACGCCTCTCGCAGCAAGTCATCTGTTCGGGTCAGGACCTCCTGGATGAGTTCTCCAACTCCTACGTCGTCCTCGCTAACGCCATCAATCTCACACAAAGTCAGCACACCAGCGGCGAGATTGCGTGTTGCGACGGCCCGCAGGCCCACCTCATCGTCCGGAAGGAGCCGAAGGGCGGTCTGCGAACACTTGATTGCTTTAAGGATGTCGGTCATGTCGCCGCGTGCGTCAAATCTGGCTGCCAGGCCATTTCCCAAGTTGTCCAGCGCCTGCGCGCGTGCTAAAATCTCCGCTTCGTCGGTGGCGTCATACGTGGACTGGTAGTTGTCGATAGCTGTGTCGAGATGAGTTGGATCTCTGGTGACCTCGTACAGCGCCCGGTAGGCGATACCACCGAGATGTGCCACGCTGTCGAACAAGTCCGGACGCTGCATGTCTTGGGCGATTTCGCGAGCATATTGGACCATCGCTACTGCTGATGTTGCGTCCTCCGGATCGCCAAGCCGCTCGAAGCGCCATGTCGACGCGAGCCCGAATGTCATCGCGCCCCGGTAGCGGTCGATTGACAGCGCATTTCGGACCCAGCCAATCTGAAGAGCGGCACTGCGACTCGCCTCCAGATCAGTCGGATCCCCGGTCGCCTCGTACCGGTGCAACGAAAGTTCGGCCGCCGCCGCAGCAGCCGTTCCCTTGATGCCCGAATTGGGCCCGACCGATTTGAATGCTTGATCGATAAGGGGCAACGCTTGATCGATGTCAGCCACATCGTATGTCTGGACAGCGCGACCATAATAGAGTCTCGCTCTCGCGAGAAGATAGAGCGGATACCGCCAATCCGACTCGGGCACAAGCGTCAGGAACCGTTCCACCGCCTTGACGCCTCGATCCCATGCCCACTCCTCGCCCTTGCCCGCTAGTCTCCCCAGCAGTTCCGCGAGCCTGGACGCATTCACGCCATGGTAGTGGGCGTCCCGCGGCGACGCCTCGACAACCTGCTCCATGAGACGGACCAGTTCGCGCTGACCCTCGGCGGTCGAGGCCTCCGGCGTCCGCGCGAACTCGTCGAAAGCCTCACTGCTGCGACGCATGGCCGCAAGTCGATCAGCGCTTGCATCCAACTGGGCCTCTGGCGCGCCAGCTCCATCGCGATTGTTGCGAGAAAATACGAACCTCATTTGATCACCCGATCAAGATTCGGTGTGTCTACGGCAAGGTTCCCTATGCAGTATTGAGCCTCAACCCCTGGGCCGAGGGACGCAAGGGCTCTGCTTCAAACGAGTCACACGTCGTGGTGGACGAGCCAAGGCGCCCTCCGGCAACCCCAGGCCGATTCAGATGTCGCCGGCCTGCTCGGCAAGGGTCCAGCCGTTCTTACGGTCCAAGCCCGCAACTAGCCCAGACAGGTACTGCCGAGCCCGCCGCCGAGGCTCGGACCGCGTAAACGATGAGCGGACCGGCCATGCAACCGGTCCAGCTCCGCCGACGACTCCGCCACATCGACGTCCACCATGACCGACCCAACGAATCGATCATCGACCCGTCGCGCCCGCCGACGCCGTTGCAGTACTAGGCGTGTTCGGGGGATGGTGTGGGACTATGCCCCGGGCTTCCGCCCCGCGATTGGAAGTATTTGTTATCCTATATCGAGCAGTGCATCCTGCTGGAAGAGGAGCTAGAGTTCCCTGATCTAGACCTTTTCCTTATCGAACAGCTAGAAAATGAAGAGGTGGACGGCGGCGATGTTGCGAGCGTAATCGGAGCGGGTCGACCTTATCACGCGACAATTCCCTGAGATGTGGGCGGCTAACGAGCGGCAGCAATAGAATCTGCCAGGCAGTAAAGGCCCGGTGGGCTGGTGAAAGGCGGTCCAGCGAACCTCCGTCAAACGGCTTATTTGACTGGTGGTGCTCGAGGCGAGTCCAAGCCCGTCGCTCACAAGCGGTAGGTTGAGCCGCAGGCTTCCGTCGCAGTTGCCGAAGATGTCTGCCCGATCGAGAGTCAGTCGGCCTCGCGGAGGTCATATCCGCGGTCGACGAGGGTGGTTTCGATGGTGCGGCAGGTCTGTTCGAGGACGGCGACGCGGGCGTAGGCCTTGTTGTCGCCGGCGATGACGTGCCAGCGGGCGCGCTTCTTGTCGGTCTTGTCGAGCATCTCCTCGACCGCGGCCTCGTAGTCGGCGCGGCGGTCGCGGTTGCGCCAGTCCTCGTCCGTGAGCTTCCAGGCGCGCAAGGGGTCGTTCGCACGGTCGGAGAAACGGCGCAACTGCTCCTCGGGGGACACGTGCATCCAGAACTTGATCAGAATCATGCCCTCGGCGGCCAGGGTGCGCTCGAACTCGACGATCTCCTGGTACGCGCGGCTCCACTGCTCCTCGGTCGCGAAGCCCTCCACCCGTTCGACCAGGACGCGGCCGTACCAGGAGCGGTCCAGCACTGTCATGCCGCCCCAGCCGGGCAGGACGGCCCAGAACCTTCTCAGGAAATGGTGCCTCTTCTCGTCGAACGTCGGGGCGGCGAACTGGGAGACGCGCACGTGCCGGGGATCGAGCGGCGCGACGAGGCGTTTGATCGCGCCGCCCTTCCCGGAGGCGTCCCAGCCCTCGAAGACGATGCAGAGCGGCGGCCCGAGTTCGCCCTCGCCGAGCTGCCCGCCGAGCAGTAACCGCAGCCGCAGGAGCCGCTGCTGGGCGGCCTCGAGCCGCTCCAGCCCCTCCTTCTTCGAGAGGCGGGCGGACAGGTCGACCTTCGACAGCCGGGTCATGCCGTCACCGCCGTCACCCGCGCGGCCCGGCCGGAGATCGGCCGCGGTGCGGGCTCGCCCGCGGCACGGTGGCCGTCGGTGGGGCCGGCGAACCGGGACACCACGACATGCGTCGCCAGGCGTGTCGTCATAGCGCCATCCTCGCACTCGATCACGCCGCCGGGGTGGTCGGCGCGTGATCAGCGGCGGTGCGTCACCCGGTGTGTGCCTCGGTGAGCAGCACGCCGAGGCGGCGCAGTTCCGCGCGGGTGTTGATGCCGAACTTGCGGTACACGCGGTGCAGGTGGTTCTCCACGGTACGCACCGAGACGACCAGGCGGACGCCGATCTCCTTGCTGGACAGCCCGTGGCAGGCGAGGCTGGCCACCTCGGCCTCGCGGCGGGTGATCTGCGGGGTCTCCAGGCGCCCGAGCGCGGTGCCCGGCGGGGTGGCGCCGCAGCGGCGGGCGAGGACGAGCGCGCGGGCGGTGGCGGCGGAGGCGAGCGCGAGGCGGCCGGCGGCGCGGTGCCGGACGGACTCCTCGGCCGCGGCCTCGGCGGCCGGCAGCGGGGTGCCCAGTTCCTCGAACGCGGCCGACACCGTGGCGAGTGCGCCGGCGTCGCCGTCCGCGGACGCGCGGGCGTGCGCGGCGTAGAGCGTGACGAGCGGGCTGCCCGCGGTCCCGGCCAGCGCGGCCAGCCGGTCGGTGGCGTGGCCGGGCGCGCCCAGGCGTACCAGCGCGTGCAGGATCATCGCCTCGGGGCCGGGGGTGCCGCGGTCGGCGGCGCGCTGCCAGGCGGCGTGGGCGACGGGGATCGGGTCCCGGCGGGTGGCCGTGGTGACCCACAGCCGGGCCAGGTCGGTCCAGGGTCGCAGCATGCCCGTCGACGGGCCGGCCAGGCGGTCGGCCTCGGCCAGCGTGCGCGGTGCCTCGTGGGCGTCGCCGGCCAGCGCCTGGCCGTGCGCGAGCAGGCCGAGCAGCGCGCCGAGCAGGCCGTCGGGGCCGTGCCGGCGGGCGATCGCGATGCCCTCCCGGCAGCGGTGCAGCTGCTCGCCGGTGAGGCCGCGGGTGTGCGCCACGACCGCGCGCAGCAGGCAGGAGACGGCGCGCGCGTACGCCCACCGCTGCTCCAGCGCGTGCTCGTAGGCGGTGCGGGCCGCCGCGTCCGCCTCGGCGATCCGGCCGCTCCACAGCAGACCGTGGACGATCCCGACGCCGGCCAGGACGGGCAGCCACGGCGCGTCGTCCGGCCAGTCGCGGCGCAGCGCCTCGATGCCCTCGGCGGGCCGGCCGGTGAAGACCTGGGCCAGGCCGTGTGCCAGCCGGGCCTCGGGCTCGTCCGGCACGCCGGCGGCCAGCCGCAGCGCGCCGTGGTGGTCGCCGGCGCAGGCGCGCAGCAGGGCGCGGCGGGCCGGCAGCCGGGTCCGCCACCGGCCTTCGGGTGCCTCGGCCTCGGCGGTGCGCAGCAGCGCGTCCGCCGCGCCGTCGCGGCCGAGGCCGAAGAAGAGCGTGAACGCGCGGACCGCGGCGAGCCGGGCGCGGTCCGCGGGGTCGTCCGGGCGGCCGAGCGCGGCCAGCGAGCGCTCCGCCTCGGCCGCGCGGCCGGTGTAGAGCAGCCCGTAGCCGAGCGGTTCCGCGGCGGCGGTCCCGGTGCCGGCGGCGGCGGCCCGCCCGGCCAGGTCGGCGGCGAGCCGGAGGTCGCGGAGGACCAGCGCGCCGCGGGCCGCGGCGGCCGTGGTGGCCGGGTCCGGCGCGCGGTGGTCGGCGAGCCGCCAGGCGGCGGCCCGGGCGAGTTCGGCGGGGGCGGCGCCGTGCCGTTCCAGCAGCGCCGCGGTCTCCGCGCGCCAGCGGCGGGCGCGCAGCCGCGGGGTGGTGGCGCGCAGCACGTCGCCGTGCACCGGATAGGTGAGCCGGACCGTCTCCCGCTCGACCCGGATCAGCGCGTGCGCCTCGGCCGCCTCCAGCGCCGCGGCGGGCACCAGCTCGCCGAGCACCTCCGGGCGCATCGGCTCGACGTGGGCGAGCAGTTCCAGCGCGGTACGGGCGTCGGCCGGCAGCGCCGCCATCCGCTCCTCGACCAGCGCGGCCAACCACGGCGGGACGGCGAAGTCGCCGGTCATCCGCCACATGCCGTCCCGGGTGCGCAGCCGCCCGGCCGCCAGCTGGGCGGTGATCAGCTCGCGGAGCAGCAGCGCGTTGCCGGCGGTCGCCTCCCAGAACCGCTGGACCAGCAGGCCGTCCAGCGCGCCGGGCAGGGTGTCGGCGAGAACCCGCTCGACCGCCTCCCGGTCCAGCGGGCCGACCTCCATCCACTCGGCGTGCCCGAGCGTCCACGGCTCGGCCAGCGGGTGCGGCAGCCGGCGCCCCCGGTCCACGGTGGTGAGCAGGAAGGCCTCGCCGCGCCGGGCCATCCGCAGGGCCAGCGCCGCGGAGGCCTCGTCGAGCCGGCCGGCGTCGTCGACGGCCAGCACCAGGCGGCGCCGGCCGGCCGCGGCGAGCAGCGCGTCCGCGGCCAGCCGCAGCGTGTCGCCGTCGAACGGCGCGGTGAGCAGGCTGGGCGGCAGGTGCTCGGCGAACGCGCCGAGCCGTACCCCCGGGGTGGCCGTGGCCCGCACGACCAGGTGCGTGGCGGGGTCGGCGGCGTCGGCGGCCTCCGCGAGCAGCCGGCTCTTGCCGGTACCCCGGTCGCCGGTGAGCGCCAGGCCGGCGCACCAGCTCTGCGACATGGCGGTGGCGATGCGTCGTAACTCGTCCTCCCGGCCGGCGAAGGACTGCCGCAGCCGGTGCTTGGAACTTCTCTCGGTGGGAGTCACGGGCCCACCGTCGGGCCGGCCGCTATCGATTCGCTTTTGCCCCGCCAAACGCGACCGGCGCGTGTCTCGATTTCGACGTCCGTCGAATGTCGTGGCGATGAGCCGTATGGCAGACCATGTCGAACTTCGATACGCTGCAGCGGTTGCCTATACGGGGATCAGGTCTGCACGAACGGCCAGTCAGCCGAGGATGACCGGCCGATTCCGTGTGACGGGGAGGCAATGTGTACGTGTTTCGTGTCTTCGGATCGCTCGGTGTGCGGGGCGCGCGGATCACCGCGGCGCGGCAGCGGATCGTGCTGGCGATGCTCCTCCTGGAGGCCGGCCGCCCGGTGCACCCGAGCAGGCTGATCGACGCGGTGTGGGAGGACGCGCCGCCGTCCACCGCCAAGGCACAGATCCAGATCTGCATCTCCACGCTGCGCCGCGCGCTGGCCGACGCGGGCCTGCCCGGCCGGATCGTCACCGGCCCGGCCGGCTACCAGATCGCCACCGCACCGGGCGAGCTGGACCTCCAGGTCTTCAACGACCTGCTGGCCGACGGCCGCGCCGCGGTCCGGGACCAGCGTCCGGCGGACGCGGTGCTGGCGTACCGGCGGGCCGTCGCGCTCAGTCAGAACCCGCCGCTGTCCGGGGTGGAGAGCCGGGTGATCGAGGCGGCCGCGGCCCGGCTGGCCGAGCGGCGGATCAGCGCGGTCGAGGAGTTCTTCGAGGTGCAGTTGAGCCTCGGCCGGCACGACGACATCGTGGACGAGCTGACCGTGCTGGCCGCGGAGCATCCGCTGCGGGAGCGGCTGTGGCGGCAGCTCATCACCGCGCTCTACCGGGCCGGGCGGCGCGCGGAGGCGCTGGCGGCGTACCGGTCGGCGCGGCAGGCGTCTGTCGACGGTCTCGGCCTGGAACCGAGCCGGTCGCTGCGCCTGCTGGAGCGGATCGTGCTCAACGGCGACAGCATGCCCGGCCCGCCGGTGCACCCGGCGCCCGCCGCCGTGGCGGACCCGGACGTGTCGGTGCCGCGGATGACCCCGGCCGACATCCCGGACTTCACCGGCCACGCCGCGCTGATCCACCGGCTGCGCGACGCGCTGTGCGGCCGGGACGCCGCGCCGGAGGGCGGGTCCGCGCCGGTCGTGATCGTGACCGGCCGCGGCGGGATCGGCAAGACCACGCTCGCCGTGCACCTGGCCCACCAGCTCGCGGAGCACTTTCCGGACGGGCAGCTCTTCGCGCGGCTCGGCGACGGCGGCTCCACCGGTGCCGTGGTCGTCCAGGTGCTGGAGCGCTTCCTGCGCGCGCTCGGCGTGCCCGGACCGGCGATCCCGGACGATCTGGAGGCGCGCGCGGCCATGTTCCGCAGCGTCGTCGCGCGCCGCCGGGTGCTGGTGATCCTGGACGACGCGGCCGGTGAGCACCAGGTGCAGGCGCTGCTGCCGGCCAGCCCGGAGAGCGGGGTGATCGTGACCAGCCGCCGCCGGCTGGCCGGCATACCCGGGTCGCGGCTGGTGGACATCGGCGCGTTCAGCCCGGCGGACGGGCTGGAGCTGCTGGCCAAGACGATGGGCCGGCAGCGGGTCGACGCCGAGCCGGCCGAGGCCCGGCGCCTGGTGGAGCAGTGCGGGCGGCTGCCGCTGGCGCTGCGCATCGCCGCCTACCGGCTGAACGCGCGCCCGCACTGGCGCATCGCGCAGCTGGTCGAGCGGCTCACCGACGACAGCCGCATGCTGGACGAGCTGGTGCACGGCGGGATGGGCGTGCGGGCCAGCATCGCGCCCAGCTACCGCGGGGTGGGCCGGTCCGCGCAGCGGCTGCTGAGCCGGCTGTCCATCCTGGAGAGCGCGGACTTCCCGGGCCGGGTCGCCGCGCCGCTGCTGGAGGAGGACCCGGCGACCGCCGCCGAGGCGCTGGACGCGCTGGTCGACGCGCGCCTGGTCGACGTGGTGGCGCTGCCCGGCGCGGAGCCGCGCTACCGGCTGCACGAGCTGGTCAAGGCGTACGCGCGGGAATTGCTGGTCTCCGATGAGGAGTCGGCCGCGCGCATCGGCGCGCTGAAACGCCGGCTCTCCGCGTAACCGCTTACATCACTCGATCACGACAATGTCGTAGGTCGATGCGAATAGGCATGTGATCACGCGTTTTTGAGTAGTGCGGAGAAACCAGCAGAGTACCGCTCCCGGAGTACGTTCATGCGCGGCGGCCGGGCCGGAGGGGCTCCTGCGCGGCCGCGGCCCGTCCGAGACCGAGGGAGCATCGCCGTGTCAGATAACAGCCAGCGCCGGTTCCGCCGGGCCGTCGTCACCGGGGGAGGGGGCTTCCTCGGTTCGTACACCTGCGAGATGCTGCTCGACCGCGGCACCGAGGTGATCTGCGTCGACAACTTCTCCAGCGGTCATCCGTCCTACATCGCCCACCTGCGCGACCGGCCCGGCTTCACGTTCCTGCGCGCGGACGTGACCGAGGGGCTGGACGTGCCGTCCGGCGTGGACCTGGTGATGCACCTGGCCTCGCCGGCCTCGATCCCCGAGTTCTACCGGCTGTCCATCGAGACGATGCTGGTCGGCAGCGCCGGCACGCACAACGCGCTGCGGCTGGCGCACCGGGAGAACGCGCGGTTCGTGCTGGCGTCCACATCGGAGGTCTACGGCGACCCGCTGCGGCACCCGCAGGACGAGGAGTACTGGGGCAACGTCAACCCGATCGGGCCGCGCGCCGTCTACGACGAGGCCAAACGGTACGCGGAGGCGCTGACCACCGCGTACGCGAAGCGGCACGGCGTGAGCGTGGGCATCGCCCGGATCTTCAACAGCTACGGCCCGCGCATGCGCCCGGACGGCCGGGTGATCGCCGGGTTCGTGGCGCAGGCGCTGGCCGGCGCCCCGCTGACCGTGCACGGCGACGGCGCCCAGACCCGGTCGCCCTGCTACGCCGGGGACACCGTGCGCGGCCTGCTCGCGATCGCCGACAGCGACTATCCGCTGCCGGTCAACCTCGGCAACGTCCACGAGGTCACGGTCCTGGAGCTGGCGCTGCTGATCCGCGAGCTGGCCGGCAGCTCCTCGCCGATCGAGCACCGGCCGGCGGACGCGGACGACCCCCGGCAGCGGCGACCCGACATCGGCCGGGCGAAACGGGAGCTGGGCTGGGAGCCGCTGGTCGGGCTGGAGGAGGGGCTGCGGCGCACGGTCGAGGCGGCGCGGCGGGAACGGTCGGACAACCTGAGCGAGGTGGGGTAGATGTACGAGGTCTCCGTGGTCGGATGTGGCTACCTGGGCGTCACGCACGCGGCCGGCATCGCCGAGATGGGGCACCGCGTGATCGCGGTCGACATCGACGAGGCGAAGATCGCGGCGCTGGCGGACGGGCGGGTGCCGTTCTTCGAGCCGGGCCTGGAGGAGCTGGTGCGACGGCACCTGGCCACCGGGCGCCTGGCGTTCACCACGTCGTACGAGGCGGCCGCGACCGCGGACGTGCACTTCGTCTGCGTGGGCACGCCGCAGCGCCCGGACGGCGCCGCCGACCTCAGTCACCTGGACTCGGTGGCGGACCGGCTCGGGCCGTACCTGGTGAAGGAATGCCTGGTGGTGGGGAAGTCGACGGTCCCGTCCGGCACCGCGGCGCGGCTGGCCGAGATGCTGGCCGGCGTGGCGCCGGCCGGGAACCGCGTCACGGTGGCGTGGAACCCCGAGTTCCTGGCCGAGGGTACGGCCGTGGCCGACACGCTGCGGCCGGACCGGCTGGTGCTGGGCGTGCCGGACGAGCGCGCCGAGCGGGTGCTGCGCGAGATCTACGCGCCGCTGATCGAGGCGGGCGTGCCGGTGGTGGTCTCGGACATCCCCACGGCCGAGGTGATCAAGTACGCGGCGAACTCGTTCATGGCCACCAAGCTGTCGTTCATCAACGCGGTCGCGGAGTTCTGCGAGGCGACCGGCGCGGACGTCCGGGTGGTCAGCGAGGCGCTCTCCTACGACCCGCGGATCGGCGGCCGGTTCCTCACCTCCGGGCTGGGGTTCGGCGGCGGCTGCGTGTCCAAGGACATCCGGGCGCTGCAGGCGCGCGCCCACGAGCTCGGCGTCGGGCACGCGTTCGCGTTGCTGGCCGAGGTCGACGCGATCAACCGGCGGTGCCGGGACCGGGTCCTCGAACTGCTGCGTAAGCAGTGCGGCGGCTCGTTCGCCGGTCGGCGGGTGGCGGTCCTCGGCGCCGCCTTCAAGCCGGGCACCGACGACATCCGCGACTCGCCGGCGCTGCACGTGGCGGACGCGGTGCGCCGCGCGGACGGCGACGTGGTGGTCTACGACCCGCGGGCGATGGAGAACGCGCGCCGGGTGTACCCGGAGCTGAGCTACGCGCCGACCCTGCTGGACGCGGTGCGCGGCGCGGACACGGTCGCGGTGCTCACCGACTGGCCGGAGTTCGCCGCCGCCGACCCGGCGGTGCTCGGCGCCGAGGTGCGGCAGCGGAACATGGTGGACGGGCGGCAACTGCTCAACGCGGACCGGTGGCTCGCGGCGGGCTGGTCGTTCGCGGCACCGGGCCGGCCGGCGCTGCAGCCGGCGGCGTGAGCGCCCGGAACCGGCCGGCGACGGGGTGGCCGGTTCCGTCAGGGACTTTCCGGAAAGTGGACCGGAGCCGGCGCCCCTCCGGCCCGGTCCACCCCGGCACACCACCGACGCACGACCCCGTTCCCCCAGCCGTTCCCGCCAACCGGAATTTTCGCGGTTGCACCGGTAATGCCGCGCTTACCTCCTGAAACTTCCGGCAAAGTGGAATAACGTGTCGCATCCGGGACAATCCCGCGGCCGTCCGACCCCGGCGCGGCAGGGGATTGTCTATGGTCGATCCGCATCCGTGCTGACGAGGGGACACGATGGACTACACGACGCTGGGCCGGACCGGATTGCAGGTCAGCCGCCTCTGCCTGGGGACCATGACGTTCGGGCGGGAGATCGGCGAGGAGGCCAGTCACCGCCTGATCGAGCGCTTCGTGGACGCGGGCGGCACGTTCATCGACACGGCCGACGGCTACAGCGACGGCCGCTCCGAGGAGATCGTGGGAAGCTGGCTGCGCGGCGCGTCGCGGCACGACGTCGTGCTGGCCACCAAGGTCCGCTTCGGCAGCGGCCTCAACCGCCGGGGCCTGGGCCGCAAGCACATCCTGCACGCCATCGACGAGAGCCTGCGCCGGCTCGGCACCGACTACGTGGACCTCTACCAGGTGCACATGTGGGACTACGGCACGCCGCTGGAGGAGACCATCGCGGCGCTGCGCACGGTCGTGGACGCGGGCAAGGTGCGCTACCTGGGGATCAGCAACGTCTGTGGCTGGCAGTTGCAGCGCGTGGTGGACGCCTGCCGCGCCACCGGCACCGCCCCGCTGGTGTCGTTGCAGCCGCTCTACAACCTGCTCGACCGGGACGCGGAGTGGGAACTGCTGCCGGTCTGCGTCAACGAGGGGCTGGGCGTGCTGCCGTACAGCCCGTTGCGCGGCGGCTGGCTGACCGGCAAGTTCCGGCGCGGCCCGCGCCCGGACGGGGAGGACACCCGGATCGCCGCCACACCCCCCGGGCCCAACTGGACCGAGACCTGGGAGAACTACGACAACGAGCGCACCTGGAACGTGGTCGACGCGCTGCTCGCGGTGGCGGACAAGGCCGGCCGCACGCCGGCGCAGACCGCGCTGAACTGGTTGCTGAGCCGTCCGGAGGTCACCGCGCCGATCCTGGGCGCGCGCACGCCCGAGCAGTTGGACGACAACCTCGGCGCGCTCGGCTGGAGCCTGGGGCCGGAGGAACTGGCCCGGCTGGACGACGCGAGCACGCGGCCGGCGCCGTACCCGTACGCGCTTCTGGACGATCTCCGGGACGCCTAATTACTCATTGACAGCTATTGGTTCCCCGAACACCATTGACGCTGATCTTAAGGGCACGGGGGATCAACGCGCTGAAGGTCTGAACCGTTATCCGTAATTCCATTACGGATACGTCGTCGTGCGGCTCCCGGCCCGTCTTCCATCCGTTTCTGGACGTCGCCCGCAGAGGAGAGCAGAACGATGACGCGTACCCGGAAAGGCGGTCTTCTCGCCGGTGTGCTGGCCGTGAGCCTGGCTCTCGGCGGATGTGGATCGGCGGGAGCGACCGCCCCGGAGTCGATCACGCTGACGGTGGCGCTGTTCACCGACTTCGGCTACGGCCCGCTCTACGAGAAGTACGAGGCCGAGCACCCGGGCATCGAGATCGAGGAGCGCGTGGTGGAGTACACCACGCACCACCACAACCTCCGCGATCGGCTGGCCGCCGGGTCCGGCGCCGCCGACATCGAGGCGGTCGAGACCGGCTTCATCAACCAGTTCAAGAACGAGCCGGACAAGTTCACCGACCTCAACCAGCACGGTGCCGGTGCGCTCAAGGACCGCTGGCTGGAGTGGAAGTGGCAGGCGTCGATGGCGCGCACCGGCGAGCAGATCGGCTACGGCACGGACGTCGGCGGCCTGGCCGTCTGCTACCGGCGCGACCTGTTCGAGAAGGCCGGCCTGCCCACCGGCCGGGACGAGGTCACCGCGAGCTGGACCACCTGGCAGGAGTACATCGAGGTCGGCCGCGAGTACATGCGGAACGCGCCGGAGGGCACCGCGTTCTACGACGGCGGCATCCACCTGTTCAACGCGATCCTGGGCCAGGCGGAGACCGGCTACTACGACACCTCGGACACCGTGATCGTGGCGTCCAACCCGGCCGTGAAGCAGGCGTGGGACCTGGTGGCCGAGTCCATCGAGGCGGGTCAGTCGGCCAACCTGATGGCCAACGACGAGGTCTGGAACGAGGGGTTCACCAAGGGCACGTTCGCCACGATCACCTGCCCGGCCTGGATGATGGGCAAGATCCAGAACGAGGCGCCCGACTCGGCCGGCAAGTGGGACGTGGCGCTGGTGCCCGGCCGCGGCGGCAACTGGGGCGGCTCCTTCCTGACCGTGCCGAAGCAGGGCGCGCACGCACGGGCCGCGGCCGACCTGGCCGCCTGGCTCACCGCGCCGGAGCAGCAGGCCGCCGTCTTCACCAGCCACGGCAGCCTGCCGTCGATCCCGGCGCTCTACGACGACCCGCAGATCGTCGGCTACTCCAGCGAGTTCTTCAACGACGCGCCGGTCGGGCAGATCTTCACCAGCGGCGCGAAGTCGCTCACGCCGCAGTACCAGGGACCGCGCTCCGGCGAGATCCAGATCATGATGCGGGACGCGCTGATGCTGGTGGAGAACGGCACCCACACGTCGGAGCAGGCCTGGCAGAAGGTGCTGGCGGACGTCGCGGCACTCGGCGGCTGACCGCCACCGTGCCCGCGCGCCGTACCGACGACAGGGAGAGATGGCATGTCGGAACTCGAGATGGAGGTCGGCCTGCTCGGGCCGATCAAGGTCTGGAGCGCCGGTTCGGAGCGGTACGCCGGCCCGCCCCGGCAGCGGGAGGTGCTGGCCGTGCTGGCGCTGCACCGCGGCCGGGAGATGTCGGTCGGGCAGATCACCGCGGCGGTCTGGGGCGCCCGCGCACCGAGTAGCGCGGAGAACCTGGTGCACACGTACGTCGGGCGCCTCCGCCGCGCGCTGGCCGGAGTCCGGGGTGACCCGGGCTCCGGCACCCCGCTGCGCTCGCACCGGCCGGGCTACGAACTGGTCCTGGACCCGGCCGGGCTGGACGTGGCCCGGTTCGAGGAGCGGGCGCGGCGCGCGCAGGCCGCGTTCGCCCGGGCGGACCTGCCCGCCGCCCGGGCCGCGCTCCAGGAGGGGCTGGCCGAGTGGCGCGGCCCGGCGCTGTACGAGGCGTGCGGGCCGCTGGCCGAGGCGGAGCGCGCCCGGCTGGAGGAGATGCACCGGGAGATGGCCGAGGAGTTGGTGTACGCGCGGCTGGTGATGGGCGACCACCACGGCCTGGTGCCGGATCTGAGGCGGATGACCGTGGAGGACCCGCTGCGCGAGCGGCTGTGGGCGCTGCTGCTGGTGGCGCTGGACCGCGCGTCCCGGCGCGCCGAGGCGCTGCACGCGTACGACGAGGCCCGGAAGGCGCTGGTCAGCCGGCTCGGCGTGGAGCCGGGACCGGAGCTGCAGGCGCTGCACCGCGACCTGCTGCGCGCGGTCCCGGCCGTGGTCTCCCCGGCCGCCCGCCCCTACCCGGGCTGGACGCCGATCGGCGCGCCCACCTCGTCGTAGGCGCGGCGGAACCGGCGGGACAGCAGCCACTTCGCCAGCCCGTACGCCGCGCCCAGCGCCACCGCGAGGTTCACCACGAGCTGGACGCCCGTGAAGTACAGCCAGAACGCGACGCCGCGCCGGCGGCGCACCCACCGGTAGAGCGCCCGGTCGCACGCGTACGACGCGGCCAGCAGCGCCGCCGGCAGCGCCAGCCACCAGGGCCCGGCCGCCACCGGCGCGGCGATCGCGAGCACGCCGCCGAGTGCCAGCACCGCGCCGGCCGCGCGCGGGCCGGTGGCGAACCCGCCGGGCAGGCCCCGCCGGCGGATGAACAGCGGCACGCCGTCCCGGGTGCGGCGG
The DNA here is from genome assembly GCF_031458235.1 of Catenuloplanes atrovinosus. Lineage (NCBI taxonomy): Bacteria > Bacillati > Actinomycetota > Actinomycetes > Micromonosporales > Micromonosporaceae > Catenuloplanes > Catenuloplanes atrovinosus. Next base: position 1,905,322 of record NZ_JAVDYB010000001.1, read on the forward strand.
AACACCTTGCGCAGGATCAGCCGGAGCGAGTCGTCGTGGTCGTGGTCGCCGCTGACCCGCGACGTGCTCCACACCCGCCACCGCCGGGTGATCCGCAGCCCGTAGTCGTGGTCCTCGATGTCGCGCAGCGCCGCGTTGAACGGGCCGACCTCGGCGAACACCCGTGCCCGGAGCACGCAGATCGCGGTGTTCATCGCGTGGATCGGGCCCTCGCTCTCCGCGAACCAGAAGTGCTGGTGCAGGCAGCGGTACTCCTCGACGCGGCTGTCCCGGATCAGCGGGGTGTCGGTGTAGGTGCCGCAGACCGCGCCCAGCGCGGGGTCCGCGCGCAGCAGCTCCACCGCGTTCGCGATCGCGTCCGGGCGCAGCGCCACGTCCGAGTCGAGGAAGCAGATGAGCTCGCCGGCCGCGGCCGCCGCGCCGACGTTGCGGGCCACGGCCGCGCCGCCGTTCGACGGCGTGCTCAGCACCCGGGCGCCGTGCGCCTCGGCCACGGCGACGGAGTCGTCGGTGCTGTGGTCGTCGACGACCAGGACCTCGATCGGCCGGTACGTCTGGGCCCGCAGCGCGCCCAGGCACAGCGGCAGGGTCCGTGCGTAGTTGTAATTCGGAATGACGACGGATACCAGAGTCACGCGCTCAGCCTAATTGTCCGCCCTGAATGGGGCCTGGACTACCCAGCGTTGCTTTCCGGAGAATGTCGCGCTCCGTAATAGAGGTCCAATCCAGGTCGACTCCAGTGCGGGCCAATAACCTTTCCGGTCATGAGCGGAACGCGCGAGACGGTGTCCGTCGTCATTCCCAACTTCAACCAGTCGCGGACGCTCGCCGCCTGTGTCGAGGCGGCGCTGGCGCAGACGTACCAGCCGATCGAGGTGATCGTCGCGGACGACCGCAGCACGGACGACTCCCGGCGGATCGCCCGGGCGCTGCCGTGCACGCTCGTCGAGCTGCCGGTCAACCGCGGCGCGGCGGCCGCCCGCAACGCCGGGGTGGCGGCGAGCCGCGGCGACGTGGTGTTCTTCGTGGACTCCGACATCGTGCTGCGCCCGGACGCGGTGGCCCAGGCGATGCGGGTGCTGCGCGAGGACCCGGCGTGCGGGCTGGTGCAGGGCATCTACGACAAGCAGCCGCTGTACGGCGACGGCGTGGTCGAGACGTACAAGACGCTGCACGAGTACTTCTGGCGGCGCCGCTCGGCGGGCGTCGTCCGGATGACGCTGTTCGCGCTGGGCGCGATGCCGCGCGAGGTCTTCGACGAGACCGGCGGCTTCGACGAGCGGGTCCGGGAGATCGAGGACGTGGTCTTCGGCACCCGGATGTCGGACCGGTGGACGATCCGGCTCACCGACACCGTGGTCGGCCGGCACGACGACGTCGACCGGCTGCTGCCGATGCTGCGCACCCAGTTCCGGCGCGCCCGCATGCTCACCAGCGCGGTGGCCGGCGGCGGCCGCAACCGGGTCCGCGCGTTCTCCCCGACCGGCCTGCTGGCCTCGGTCGCGGCGCTGGCCACGCTGCCGCTGGCGCTGCTGTCGCCGTGGCTGCTGCTGGTCCCGGCCGGGCTGCTGGCGATCTTCCTGGCCAGCGAGCGCGGGCTGCTGGCGTTCGTCGGGCGGGAACGCGGGCCGGTCTACACGATCTCGTTCGCGGCGCTGCACTACGCGGTGTACGTGATGACCGTGGCCGGGGCCGCGGCCGGCGTGCCCGGGCTGGCCCTGCGCGCGGTCGGCGGGTCGCGGTGAGCGACCGGTGGCGGGCCGTGCTGCGCGCCGCGGCCGTGCTGGTGTTCGCGGTCGCGGTCACGGCCGGCCTGGTCACCGCGCTGCGCGGCCAGGACTGGTCGGTCGCGGCCCGGATTCTCACGCCCGGCAGCGTGGGCCTGGTCGCCGCCGCGTTCGCGGTGAACTCGGTGGCGATGGTCTTCTCCTGGCTGTCCTGGCGGGTGCTGCTGGTCGACCTGGGCGGCCCGGTGGACACCGTCACGTCCGCGCGGATCTTCTTCGTCGGCTTCCTGGCCAAGTTCGCGCCCGGCCGGGTGTGGACGCTGCTGGCCAACATCAGGATGGGCGCCTCGGCCGGGGTCGGCGCGGCCCGGATGGCGGCCGTCTACGCCCTCACCGTCGTGATCAGCACGCTCACCGGGCTCGCGCTCGGCACCGTCGCCGGGCTGGCCGTCCTGGGCCGGACCGCGCTGGTGCTGGCGCTGGCCGCCGTGCCGGTGGTGGTCTGCCTGGCCCGGCCGGACCTGGTCAACCGCGGCGCCGGCCGGCTGGCCCGGCTGCTGCGCCGCCCGCCGCCGGTGATGTCCGCGTCCGGCCGCGGCGTGCGGTGGTCGATCGTCGCGCAGACCGTCTGCTGGGTGGTGGCCGGCGTCCAGTTGTGGCTGCTCGCCGTCGCCCAGGGCGCGCCGCCGCTGCGCACGCTGCCGATCAGCATCGGCGCGTTCGCGCTCGGCACGGTCGCGGGCGTGGCCGTGGTGCTGCTGCCGGACGGGCTCGGCGTGCGCGAGGGCGTGCTGCTGGTCGCGCTCGCCACGGTTCTGCCGCTGCCGGCCGCCGGGGTCGTCACGGTGGCCAGCCGGCTGCTCTGCACGCTCAGTGAGATCGCCGTCGCCGGCGTGGCGGTGCTCGTCTCCGAGGTGGTCAAACGCCGGCAACCCCACTACGCGAACGCGAGGTGACCATGTCCGAACTCATCAGCATCGAGGAGTGCGAGCAGCTGACCGCGAAGCAGGTGCACGACCTGTATCGCACGTACGTCAGCCGCAGCCAGGTCTCCCTGATGACGTCCTTCGGCTTCGGCCGCGAGCTCGTCGACCGGGCCGAGGGCTGCTGGGTGCACATGCGCGACGGCCGCCGGATTCTGGACTTCTCCGGCGGGGTCGGCGTGCTCAACCACGGGCACAACCACCCGCGGATCCTCGCCGCCCGGCAGCGCTTCGGCCAGGAGCGGCGGATGGAGGTGCACAAGGCGTTCTTCTCGCCCTACCTGGCCGCGCTGAGCCACAACGTGGCCGCGGTGCTGCCCGGTGACCTGAACATCTCGTACTTCCCGAACTCCGGTGCGGAGGCGAACGAGGGCGCCATCAAGATGGCGTACAAGTACCACGGCGGCAAGCGGAACACGATCATGCGGGCCGACATCAGCTTCCACGGCAAGACGCTGGGGGCGGGCAGCCTGACCGGCTCGGCGGAGAACCACTTCCGGTTCCCCGGCCTGCCCGGCATCGTGATCTACCCGTACGGTGACCTGGACGGGCTGCGCGCGGCGGTGGCCCGGGCGCGGACCGCGGACGGCGGGTGCGACGTCTACGCGATCCTGGTGGAGCCGTTCAGCGCGTCCAGCCTGCGGCACTGGTCCGAGGCGGCGCTGCGCGAGCTGCGGGCGTTCTGCACGGCCGAGGACATCGTGCTGATCTTCGACGAGATCTACACCGGGTGGGGCAAGACCGGCAGCCTCTTCTACTTCATGCGGCACGAGGGGCTGGTGCCGGACATCCTCACCTACTCGAAGTCGCTCGGCGGCGGCAAGGCGTCGATCTCCGGCTACACCGCGCGCGAACCGGTGTTCCGCAAGGCCTACGACCGGCTCAACGACGTAATCCTGCACAGCACCACGTACTACGGCTTCGGCGAGGAGACCGCGACCGCGATCGAGGCGGTCAACGTGGTGGTGGAGGAGGACTTCCCGGGCCGGGCGCGGGAGATCGAGCGGGTGCTGGCGCCCGGGCTGGAGCGGCTGCGCCGGGCCCACCCGGACGCGATCGACCGGGTGGCGGGCACCGGCGCGCTGCACGGCGTCTTCCTGGCCGGCGGGCCGCGCCTGTTCAACCTGGCCGGCAAGCTGGTGCCCGGCTTCGCGCACGACCCGCAGTTCAACACCAAGCTGGTCACCCTGTCGGTGATCGCGCACCTGTACCGCGAGCACAACATCATGACCTACTACAGCCCGAACGTGGAGAACCCGCTGATGGTGGCGCCGACGCTCGCGGCCGGGCCGGCCGAGGTCAAACTCTTCCTGGACGCGCTGGACGCCACGCTGTCCAAGGGGCTGACCCGGCTGCTGACCGGCTTCGTCCGGGAGAAGGTGTCCTCGGCATGGTGACCTCGGTGCTGGTCACCGGCGGCAGCGGCGTGCTCGGCGGCGCGCTGGTCGCCCGGTTCGCCGCGGCCGGGCTCGAGGTGTCCAGCGTGGACCTGCGGCCACCGGCGAACCCGGTCCCGGGCGTGCGGTACGAGACCGCGGACATCCGGGACCGGGCGGCGGTGCGGCGCGCCATGGCGGGCGTCCGGACGGCCGTCCACTGTGCCGCCGCGCTGCCCAGCTACCCGGCCGCGGACATCCGGTCGATCATCGTCGACGGCACCGGGACGGTGCTGGGCGCGGCGCGCGAGGCGGGGCTGTCCCGGGTCGTGCACATCTCCTCCACGGCCGTCTACGGGCTGCCGGACACGGTGCCGACCACGGAGGAGTACCCGCACCGGCCGGTCGACGCGTACACCGCGGCGAAGGCGGAGGCCGAGCGCGTGGTGGACCGGTTCCGCGCGGACGGCCTGCCGGTGCCGGTGCTGCGCCCGAAGACGTTCGTCGGGCCGGGCCGGATGGGCCTGTTCGCGATGCTGTTCGAGTGGGCCGACGAGGGCCGCCACTTCCCGGTGCTCGGCCGCGGCGACGTGCGCATCCAGATGTGCGCGATGGACGACCTGGTCGACGCGGTGAGCACGGTGCTGACCGCGGACGAGGCGGTCGCGAACGACACGTACAACATCGCCGCGGAGCGGTTCGGCACCATCCGGGAGGACTTCCAGGCCGTGCTGGACGCGGCCGGGCACGGACGGCGCGTGGTCTCGGTGCCGGCCCGGCCCGCGGTGGCGCTGCTCGGGCTGCTGCGCCGCACGGGCGCGTCGCCGGTGTACGACCGCCTGCTCCACAAGCTGCTGGCCGACTCGTACGTGAGCATCGAGAAGGCGAAGCGGCGGCTGGGCTTCGCGCCCCGCTACTCCAACCGCGACGCGCTGCTGCGCACGTACGCCTGGTGGCGTGAGAACCGGGACGCGGCCGTCGCCCCCGCGTCCGCCGGGCGCACCAGCAACCGGCCGTGGCGGCAGGGCGCGCTGAGCGCCGCCAAGGTCTTCTTCTGACTCGCCGGAGGTGCACGACGTGTACGCCGACACCACTACCCCGACCGTGACCGGGCCGGACCCCGCACCGACGCGGGAACGCACCCGGCTCCGCGACCTCCTCCGACTGCTGCGCCCCGGGCAGTGGGCCAAGAACCTGCTCGTCGTCTCGGTGCCGCTGCTGGACACCCGGGCCTGGAGCGCCGGTGGCGCGGCCCGGCTCGCGCTGGCCGTGGTGGCGTTCACCGTCGCCTCCGGCCTGGTCTACATCGTCAACGACATCGCCGACCGGCACCGCGACCGGGTCCATCCGGTGAAGCGGTCCCGGCCGATCGCCTCCGGCCGCGTCTCGGTACGGGCGGCGCTGCTGCTCGCCGCCGCGCAGGCCGCGCTGCTGGCCGGCATCCTGGCCGGTCAGGGCTGGGGGTCGTCCTGGCCGGTGCTGGCCTACCTGGTGCTCAGCGCGGCCTACAGCGGCAAGCTCAAACACCTGCCGATCCTGGACGTGTTCTCGGTCGCGGCCGGGTTCGTGCTGCGGCTGCTGCAGGGCTACCTGGCGCTCGGCGAGGAGGTCTCCGGCTGGCTGGTCACCGTCGTGTTCACGCTCTGCCTGCTGCTGACCACCGGTAAGCGGCGGCACGAGCTGCAGGTGTCGAGCGCGGCGCACCGGCCGGCGCTGGGCGGCTACAGCGTCCAGCTCACCGAGCACCTGATGCTGCTCAGCGCGGTCATCACGATCGGCTCGTACCTGCTCTACGTGCGCACCGAGGCGCCGCTGGGCCCGTACGCGCTGGCGGCGTCCGTGGCCTCGCTGCCGTTCGCGCTGTTCGGCGTGTTCCGGTACCTGCAACTGGTGATGATCCAACAGGTCGGCGGCAGCCCGGTCCGGCTGCTGCTCCGCGACCCGGCAATCATGATCAACGCCGGGTTGTGGTGCGGCCTGTCCGCCGCGTTCCTGCTGGCGGCCGCGCGGACGGCGGGACCGGCATGACCACCGGCCCGCTGACGTCCGAGCGCACCGAGGCGCCCGCGGCCCGCGCCGGCCGCTGGTGCTGGGGCACCCGGCTGGTCGTGGCGGCCGGCGTGCTGTGGCTGGCGTTCACGCTCGCGCACCGGCTGCTGTCCGGCCGCACCTGGCTGTGGACCGCGGCCGACCTGGTGCCGCCGATCGCGTTCCTGCTGGTGCCGGCCGGGCTGCTGGCGGTCGCCCGGCTCGCCCGCCCGGCCTGGAAGCTGGTGGTGCTGCTGGCCGTGACCGCGCTGCTGCTCGGCGCCGGGCTCAGCGGCGTGTCACCCACCGCGCCCTGGCGGGACGCGCCGGACGCGCCGGCCGGCGCGATCCGCGTGGTCTCCTGGAACACCGAGTTCTGGCACCAGGAGGACGACCCCGGCGAGTTCTACCGGTACCTGCGGGCCCAGGACGCGGACGTCTACCTGCTCCAGGAGTACGTGTTCCTGGCGGACCGCCAGCCGCGCCGGATCGACGACCTGGCCCGGCTGCGCACCGAGTTCCCCGGCTACCAGATCTTCGCGGAGAGCGAGCTGGTCACGCTCTCCCGGCTGCCGGTCGTCTCGTCCCGGACCATCGACGCGCTGCCGTGGATGTCCGCGGCCACGCACAGCCTGCCGCCCGGGGACACCGACTTCCCGCCGTACTGGTCGGTCAAGACGCTCCGCACCGACGTGCGGGCAGGCGACCGCACCGTCTCGCTCTACAACACCCACCTGCCGGTGCCGCTGGCGATCGACCGCAACCCGTTCGGCGGCGAGTTCCACCGCATCATCCGCGAGCAGCACGGGCGGCGGCAGGCGAACATGCGGGCGCTCGAGGCGGACCTGGACCGCAACGCCGGGCCGGTGGTGGTGGCCGGGGACCTGAACGCGACCCGCGCGATGGCGCTGCTGCGGCCGCTGACCGACCGGCTCACCGACGCCGGCGCGGAGACGCTCCGCTCGCCGTACCCGGTCACCTGGGGTTTCGGCGGGGTGCCGCTGTGGCGGCTGGACTGGGCGTTCGCCTCGGACGGCGTGCGCGTCCACGAGTACCGCTTCGACGACGCGGCCGGGCTCTCCGACCACCCGGCGCAGAACATGCTGATCTCCCTGTCCGGAAAGGACCCCGCATGATCCCGCAGTACGACCTCACCGTGGCGCTGACCTACTACCTGCCGTACGTGAGCGGCCTCACCGAGACGGCGCGCAACGTGGCCGAGGGGATGGCCGCGCGCGGCTGGCGGGTCGCCGTGCTGGCCGCGCAGCACGACGCGAAGCTGCCGCGCCAGGAGCGGATCGCCGGCGTGGACGTCTACCGCGCGCCGGTGCTGGCGAACCTGCACCGGGCGTTCCTCAGCCCCGCGTACCCGCTGCTGGCCCGCCGGCTGGCCCGGCGCTCCCGGCTGCTGCACCTCAACGTGCCGATGGCCGAGGCCGCGCTGGTCTCCCGGGTGGCCGGTGACACGCCGATCGTGACCATGGTGCACATCGACCTCTACCTGCCGCCCGGGCTGCTCGGCCGGGCCGCGGTGTTCGCCTCCGACCAGACCACCCGGGCCGCGATCAAGCGCTCCGCCGCGGTGGTGGCCTACAGCGACGATCAGGCGTCCGCGTCGAAGTTCTGGCCGCTGATGCGCCGCCACAACTTCACGCCGATCGCGGCGCCGTGCACCGACCGGCGCGGCGGCCGGCCGGTCTACCGCCAGGGCGAGGGCCTGCACGTCGGATTCCTCGGCCGGATCGTCGAGGACAAGGGCATCGAATACCTGGTGCAGGCGTTCCAGCGGATCACCGACCCGTCGGCGCGGCTGCTGATCGCCGGCAACTACAAGACCGTGGCCGGCGGCAGCAACGTCGCCCAGGTGCGGGCCGCGATGCGCGGCGACTCCCGCATCCGGCTGCTCGGCGAGCTGCGCGGCCAGGAGATCGACGACTTCTACGCGTCGATCGACGTGTTCGCGTTGCCGTCGGTCGCCGAGTCGTTCGGCATCGTGCAGGCGGAGGCGATGATGGCCGGCGTGCCCTCGGTCACCACCGATCTGCCCGGCGGGCGCTACCCGGTGACGTCCACCGAGTTCGGCCGCGTGGTGCCGCCGCGGGACGTGCCCGCGCTGGAGAAGGCGATCCTGGAGCTGGCCGACGCGCCGGCGCAGTGGCGGGAGGAGAAGGCGGCCGAGGCCCGGCGCCGCTTCTCCGTCGAGACCTGCCTGGACGCCCACGAGAAGCTGTTCAACTCCCTGCTGGACTGAGCGGGCACCCGCCCGCCCGCACGAACGGAGGAACCGTCATGAAGATCCGCTCCATCCTGCTCGCGCTGCCGATCGCGGCCGCGCTCACGCTGGCGCCCGGCCTGGCCGCCCCGGCCTCGGCCGCCAGCACCTGCGAGTTCACCCGCACGCTCTGCCTCTGGGAGAATCCGAGTTACGGCGGCGCGCGCTTCACCGTGCAGGCGCTCAACCCGTCCGTCGGCACTTGCGTCGACCTGGCCTGGCACGGATGGGGGTCCGGCCGCGCGGAGTCGGCCCGCAACACCGCGAGCACCGCCGCGACGCTCTACACCGGCACCGCGTGCACCGGCACGGCGTACCAGATCCCGCCGGGCGCATCGATCCCGTCGATCGCCTTCAACTCCAACAGCGTCTACGTGTACTGACCCGCCCCCCGGACGGCCCCGCCGTCGCCCCGCGCGGGCGGCGGCGGGGCCGTCGTCATCGGTTAGCGCGCGGTCCGGAAGGGGCATCACCGATCATGACCTTCATCAGCCGGTACGTGCGGGTGGCCGGACGGCGGCTGCACGTGCGGTCGCGCGCGCTGCCCGGCACGCCGTGGGTGCTGCTGCACGGGCTCGCCGTCTCGCACCGCTACCTGATGCCGACAGCCACCGCGCTGCCCGGCCCGGTCTACGCGCCCGACCTGCCCGGCTTCGGCCGGTCCGGCGCCCCGCGGCGAGCGCTGGACCCGCGTGAGCACGCCGCCGTGATCGCGGCCTGGATGGACGCGGACGGGCTGCGCGGCGCACGGGTGCTGGGCGGCTCGTACGGCTGCCAGGTCGCGGTGGAGCTGGCGATCTCCCGGCCCGACCTGGCCGGCCTGCTGGTGCTGGCCGGGCCGACCGCGGACCCGGCGGCCGGCATGGTCGCGCACGCGCTCCGGCTGGCGCGCGACCTGCCGCGCGAGGATCTGCGCCACATGCCGGCCGTGGTCGCCGGCACGCTGGCGGCCGGGCCCCGCCGGATCGTCGCCACCCTGCGCACCGCGGTCCGGCACCGGATCGAACGCCGGTTGCCGCTGGTCACCGCGCCCGTGCTGGTGCTGCGCGGCGAGCACGACCCGATCGCGCCGGACGCCTGGACGTCGTTCCTGGCCGGCGTCGCGTCGTGCCGGACGCTGACCGTGCCGGGCGCCGGGCACAACGTCGTCACCACCGCAGGTCCGCGCGTCGCGGCCGCGGCGACCGCGTTCGCGTACGATATGGAAGCCCGCCCCGTTTCGGAGGCCCCATGCCGAGCGCCCGCCCCCGCGCCGACAAGCAGCGCAACCGAGACCTTCTCCTCGCCGCGGCCGCCCGCGTCTTCGACCGCGACGGCGCCGGAGCCTCGCTCGAGGAGATCGCCCGCGAGGCCGGAGTAGGGTCCGCCACGCTCCACCGCCACTTCGCCGGCCGCCAGGAGTTGCTCGCCGCCGTGTTCCGCGACCGGCTGGAGGCGCTCGCCCGCCGCGGCCCCGTGCTCGCCGCCGCGCATCCGCCGCGCGAGGCGCTGGTCGCCTGGCTCGGCGAGATCGCCGCCTACGTGGCCGCCCAGCGCGGCATCGCGGTCGCGCTGTTCGCCTACGACGACTGCGCCGACGCCACCGACCCGTGCGTGATGCTCGTGCTCGACACCGCCCGCACGCTGGTGGCCGCCGCGGTCGAGGCCGGCACCGTCGACCCCACGGTCAGCGCCGTCGACCTCTTCACGCTGGCCAACGGCGTCGCCGCGGTCACCGAGGGGGACCCGGACGCCGCGGTCCGCCTGATCACGCTCGCCACCACCGGCATCGGCCCGGGAGGTCGTTGAGGTGTCATGCGCGTGATGGAAGGGTCTGTGTCCATGACGGTCGCGTGGAGCCGGGTGCTGTCCGATCAGCTCACCTGGCACTGGGAGCAACAGCTGCGCCCGCGCCTGGCGGGGCTCAGTGACGAGGAGTACTTCTGGGAGCCGGTCGACGGCTGCTGGAACGTGCGGCGCCGGGGGAGGGGCGGGCGGTTCACCATCGACTTCGCGTTCCCGGCGCCGGAGCCGCCGCCGGTGACCACGATCGCGTGGCGGCTGGCGCACGTCATCGTGGGCGTGTTCGGCATGCGGGTGGCGACGCACTTCGGCGGGCCGGCCGTGGACTACGACACCTTCGACTACGCGGGTACGGCGGAGCGGGCGCTCGCGCAGCTCGACGCGGCGTACGCGGCGTGGGTCGCGGGCGTGGCCGCGCTGGACGACGACGCGCTGGCGCGGCCGTGCGGGCCACCGGAGGCGTACCCGGACCTGCCGATGGCGGCGCTGGTGCTGCACATCCACCGTGAGGTGATCCACCACGGCGCGGAGATCGCGTTGCTCCGCGACCTCTTCCGGGACCGATAGGCTGGGGAGCACAACCGCAAGGGAGGCCCAGAGGTGAAGATCCCCGGGCCGGACCACCCGATCACGGTGGAGCCGGCGAAGGCGCGCGTGGTGGTACGCGCGGGCGAGAAGATCATCGCGGACACGACCTCGGCGCTGGCGCTGAAAGAGGCGTCGTACCCGGTCGTCTACTACGTGCCGCAGGCCGACGCGGACGAGTCCGTGCTGGTCCCGACGGATACGCACACCACCTGTCCGTACAAGGGGCAGGCGTCCTACTACACCATCCGCACCGAGGACGGCGAGCTGCCGGACGCGGTGTGGTACTACCCGGAGCCGTACGACGCGGTCGCCCCGATCGCGGGCCACCTCGCGTTCTACCCGGACAAGGTCGAGATCGTCGCGATCGAAGAGGGCTGATCGGATGCGGGACCCGCTGGAGCTGCTGGACGTCGCCGGCCTGCTGACCGACGAGGAGCGCCAGATCCAGGAGACGGTGGCGCGTTTCCTGGCCGGCCGGGTCCGCCCGCACCTGGCCGAGTGGTTCGAGGCCGGCACGTTCCCGCGCGAGCTCGCGCCGGAGCTGGGCCGCCTCGGACTGCTCGGCATGCACCTCGACGGGTACGGGTGCGCCGGCACGTCCGCCACCGCGTACGGCCTGGCCTGCCTGGAGCTGGAGGCGGCCGACTCCGGCCTGCGCTCCTTCGTCTCCGTGCAGGGTTCGCTCGCCATGTACTCCATCCACCGGTACGGGTCGCAGGAGCAGCGACAGCACTGGCTGCCCCGGATGGCCGCGGGCGAGGCGATCGGCTGCTTCGGCCTGACCGAGCCCGACTTCGGCAGCGACCCGGCGCACATGCGCACCCGCGCGGTCCGTGACGGCGGCGACTGGATCCTCGACGGCACCAAGATGTGGATCACCAACGGCAGCATCGCGGACGTGGCCACGGTCTGGGCCGCGACCGAGGACGGCATCCGTGGCTTCCTGGTCCCGGCCGGCACGCCCGGCTTCACCGCCCGCACGATCAAGGGCAAGCTGTCGCTGCGCGCCTCGATCACCGCGGAGCTCACGTTCGAGGGCGTGCGGCTGCCGGACAGCGCTCGGCTGCCCGAGGCCAAGGGGTTGCGCGCGCCGCTGAGCTGCCTGAACGAGGCCCGCTTCGGCATCTGCTTCGGCGCGGTCGGCGCGGCCCGCGACTGCCTGGCCGTGGCGCTGGACTACGCGCGGGAGCGGGTGCAGTTCGGCAGGCCGATCGCCGCCTTCCAGCTCACCCAGCGGAAACTGGCGGACATGGGCGTCACCCTCGGCACCGCCGCGCTGCTCGCGATCCACCTGGGCCGGCTCAAGGACGGCGGCCGGCTCCAGCCGCACCAGGTCAGCGCCGGCAAGCTCAACAACGTGCGGGAGGCGCTGGCCATCGCGCGCGAGTGCCGGACCATCCTCGGCGGCAGCGGCATCACGCTGGAGTACTCGCCGCTGCGCCACGCCAACAACCTGGAGTCCGTGCTCACCTACGAGGGCACCTCGGAGATCCACACGCTGGTCATCGGCGAGGCGCTGACCGGGCACGCCGCCTACCGCTGACCCCGGCACCTCCGGTGGAATGGCTCCCGCCGGACCGGGTACCACGTTCGTCCGACCCCGGAGGTGGCCGAGCCCATGCACGGTGAACAAGCCGATGACCTCGACGGTACGACCGGTGACGCGGAGACCGTCCGGCGCGCCTTCGAGGCGATGCCGGTGATCATGATCGAGTACGCGGGCCGTGACCACACGGTCGCCGCGATCAACGCGGCGTTCCGCCGGATCTCCGGCCATGAACACGACGCGCTGGTCGGTAAGCCGGTGCGCGAAGCGCTCCCGGAACTGGCGGGCCAGCAGGTCTACGAGATGTTTGACGAGGTCTACGCGACCGGGCGCGAACAGGTGGCCCGGGAATGGCGGCTGCAGATCCCGCCCGGCCCGGACGGTGAGCAGCGGGAGATCTTCCTCGATTTCCACCTGTTCCCGGTCCGGGACGCCAACGGTGCCGTGGTCGGACAGCGGGCGTTCGCCACCGATGTGACGAGCCGGGTGATTGAGCGGCAGGCCGCACGGGAGCGTGCGGCGGCGGCCGAGCGCCGCTACGAGCAGGCACGTGATGTGATCAACGCGCTGCAACGGCAGCTGCTGCCACCGGGGCTTCCGGTGCTGCCCGCGGTGCGGATCGCCGGCACCTACCTGCTGGCCGACACGGAGACCGCCGCGGGCGGCGACTGGTTCGACGCGGTGCCGCTACCGGATGGCCGGGTCGCGCTCGTCGTCGGTGACGTGGTCGGTCACGGCGTCGCCGCGTCCGCCACGATGGGGCAGTTGCGCGCGGTGCTGCAGGACCGGCTCGACGAGACGGGCGACATCCTCGCCGCGATCGGTGCGGCCGACCGGATGACCGGCCGCACGCCGGCCGCGCACGCCGCGACCGTCTGCGTCGCCGTGCTCGACCCGGTCGACGGCACACTGACCTGGTGCTCCGCCGGGCATCCGCCGCCGCTGGTGGTCGACGCCGACACCGCCCGGTTCCTCACGGCCCCGCCGACCGGGCCGCTGGGCACCGGTGCCCGCTACGCCCTCGCGACCGACCGGCTGAAGCCCGCGGAGATGGTGCTGCTCTACAGCGACGGCATCATCGAACGCCCCGGCCGGGAACCGGCCGCCGCCACGGTCGAGCTGTCGCGGGTCGCCATGGACGCCGTCGCCGGACGGGGACCGGACGCCGGCGAACTGTCCGCGGTCGAGCGCGCCTGCACCCACGTTCTCGAACTGCTGGTCCGCCGGACCGGCCACACCGACGACATCACCCTGCTCGCCGCGCAGCGCCGCACCCCGCCGGCCCCGCTGCACGTCACCGGCCCGGCGGCACCGGACACCGCCCGCGCGGCCCGCGCCGCGACCCGGCGATGGCTGGCCGCGCACGAGACCGGCGAGCGGGACCGGGTCGCGCTGGCCCACGCGGTGACGGAGTTGGTGACCAACGCGTTCGAGCACGCCCGGCCCGATACCGGCGACGCGACGGTGACCGTCACGGCCGAGCTCCGCGACGACGGCGAGGCGACCGTGTGCGTCGCCGACGACGGCCGCTGGCGGACGCGCGCCCGCCCCGGCGACGAGCGGTTCCGCGCCGACCACGGCCTCGGCCTGGCCATGACCGCCCGCTTCGCCGACCACCTCGACGTCGACCGCGGCGAGCGCGGCACCACCGTCACGCTGCGCCGGCGACTGTCCCGGCCGGCCCGGCTGCTCACCACCGACGAGATCAACCACGGCCGTCCCGGCGATGCCGAGCCGCCCGCGGAGGTGATGGTCATCGTCGACCAGCCGCACGCCGCGCGCAGCCGCGTCGCCGTCCACGGCCCGCTGGACACCGACACCGTCTCGGCCCTGGGTGCGGAGCTGGACCGGCTCACCCTGGGCGGCACGCACGAGCTGACCGTCGACCTGACCGGCGTCACGCACCTCGCCAGCGCCGCCATCGCGCGGCTGTACCGGGGCGGGCGGCAGGCCCACCCGCTGCGGCTGTACGCCCCGGCGGGCAGCGTCGCCCACCACGTACTGAGCCTGGTCGACCTGCCGCACGCGACCACCGACCCCGACGCGTAGGCACCCGGCTACGGTCGTCGGTACGTGCCGACCACCGCGCCGGACTCGAAGGTGCGGCTGGTCACCAGCGTGAACGGCGTCGGCGTGAAGCCGGTGCCGAACATCGGCGGGCCGCCGCCCGCGACCACCGGGTACCGCTCGACGATCAGCTCGTCGATCTCCGGCAGGAGCTGCCCGGCCGGATTCGCGAGCCGAACTCGCCGGTGGCGATGAAGTAGGTCAGTCGTGTCATGCGTCCACATCCTGGCAGTGCTGTGGCCCGGCACACGTCCACCATCGGAATTGAGCGTGGGTCGCTCAAGTTATCTCCATCGGAAGCAACAACAAGGGAGATGACGATGAGCAACACTCTCTGGACCCGCCGGGACCCGTTCGCGGAGTTCGACGCGCTGGTGCGCAACGCTTTCAGCCCCGTCGCCACGAGCCGCCCGGCCGGATTCACGCCGGCCGCCGAGGTGCTCCGCGACGGTGACGACGCGGTCGTCCGGCTCGAGCTGCCGGGCGTCGACGCGGAGAACGACGTCGCGGTCGAGGTCGACGGTGGACGCCTGACGGTCCGCGGCGAGCGGCGCGACGAGCGCGCCGAGCAGCGCGACGGCCGCAGCCTCCGCGAGGTCCGGTACGGCGCGTTCCGCCGCAGCTTCGGCCTTCCCGCCCACGTCACGTCCGAGGCGGTCTCCGCCACCTACGACGCGGGCGTGCTGAGCGTCCGGGTCGCGGGCGCCTACGCCGGCCGCGAGGCCCGGCGCATCCCGGTCACGGCGGGCGCGGCGGCCACCCCGGTCGCGGCCGTCGAGGCCGCCCCGGAGGACCGGGCGGCCTGACCCCGCCGCCCGGAATGATCGCCCGGCCCGGCAGCCCGGCGCCAACCGCTGCCGGGCCGGTGCCGGAGAAACCATGATCGCCCCGGCTCGGCAGACCGGCCCGATCCACTGCCGAGCCGGCCGGCACCACGCGAACGGCCGCGGAGCAGTGGGCTCCGCGGCCGTGTCCCGTTCACCGGGGCCGGGTCACGGCGTCGGCGACAGCGGCGTCGTCACCTGGTGGAACGTGCCGGCCAGGTTGCCGCCGACCAGCGTCACCGCGCCGATGATCACTACGGCGATCAGCGCCGCCAGCAGGCCGTACTCGACGGCGCTGGCGCCACGGTCGGAACGGATCGGGATCATCGGGGGCCTGCTTCCGCGTCGGGGGGAGATGCGCTGCACCTCCCCATCGGCGGCCGGGCCGCGCCGCGCACCGCCGGGGCGGTTGCGATTCGGTTAGTCCGCGGACCGCAGCATCGCGCGGATGCCGACGAACAGGCCGATCGCGGCCGTCGCACCCGCGGCCACGGCGCCCCACAGCGCGGCCGTGCTCCCGACGTCGCCGGCGAACAGCGCGCGTTCCGCGTCCACCACGTAGGCGAGCGGGTTCGCCGCGGCGGCGGCGCGCATCCAGGCCGGGCCGGACTCCAGCGGCAGCAGCATGCCGGAGAGGATCATCAGGGGGAACAGCAGCGTCTGCTGGACCAGCCAGAACATCCACTCGTTCTTGCGTACCGCGATGGCCAGCGCATAGCTCAGCGAGCCCAGCCCGACGCCGAAGACGGCCAGCAGCAGCATGCCGAGCAGCGCGCCGGCCGGGTGCAGCGCGAAGCCGAACGGGACCATCACGGCCACGATCAGGACCGCCTGCCCGGCGAGCGGCACCATCTCCTTCAACGACCGCCCGATCAGCAGCGACGACCGGGACAGCGGCGTGACCATCATCCGCTCGTGCGCGCCGGTCTGAAACTCGTAGAGCAGGTTCGACCCGACCGCTGACGTGCCGAACAGCGCGGTCATGACCAGGATCGACGGTACGAACCACTGCCACACCGAGCCGCCCGAGGTGACCGGCCCGGCCGCGCCGACCGAGCCGGCCAGCAGCGGCCCGAACAGCGCCAGGAACACCAGCGGCTGGACCAGCCCGAACACCACGGAGAACGGGTCCCGGATCATCGGCTTCAGCTCACGCACGAACACGATCCCGGTGTCACGAACCAGGGGCACGGCGGTCATTTGGCGTTCTCCTCACGCAGGCTGCGGCCGGTCAGGGACAGGAACACGTCGTCGAGCGTCGGGCGGAACGTCTGCGCGCCCGCGACCGTGAGGCCCTTCTCGAAGGCGGCGCGCAGCACCTCGGCCACGGCGGCCGGCCCGTCCGCGACCCGGGCCGACACGTCGGTGCCGGTGACCGTCACGTCGGCCGCGCCCGGCGCCTGCGACACCAGCGCGGCGAGGTCGGACGGTGCCGCGCAGCCGAACGAGACGCGGTCACCGGCCAGCCGGGTCTTCAGCGCGGCGGCGGTGTCGTCCGCGATCACCTCGCCGTGGTCCACGATCACCACCCGTTCCGCCATCGAGTCCGCCTCGTCCAGGTAGTGCGTGGTCAGCACGATCGTCATGTCGTGCTCGGCCCGCATGCGCAGGATGTGCTCCCACAGGTTGGCCCGGTTCTGCGGGTCCAGCCCGGTGGACGGCTCGTCCAGGAACAGCAGCTTCGGCGCGTGCACCAGGCCCATCGCCACGTCCAGCCGCCGCCGCTGCCCGCCGGACAGCTCGGACACCTTGCGCCGCAGCAGGTCGCCCAGGTCGAGCGCGTCGGCCAGCGCGGCCACCCGGGCGCGGGCCGCGGCGCGCCTCAGCCCGTAGATCGCGGCCTGGCTGTGCAGTTCGTCCGTCACCCGGTGCTGGTGTCCGGCGCCGTTGCCCTGCCCGACGTACCCGATGCGCCGCCGCACCTCGCCGGGTGCGCGCCGCACGTCGTGGCCGGCCACCTCCGCGCTGCCGGACGTCGGCGCGATCAGCGTGGTCAGCATGCGCATGGTGGTGGTCTTCCCGGCGCCGTTCGGCCCGAGCACGGCCACCAGCTCACCCGGCTCGATATCCAGCGTGATGCCCCGGACCGCGTGCACCGGCCCGAAGTCCTTGGTCAGGTCCCTCGTTCTGATCATGAACGCTCGCTCCCTTCGTCGTGGACAGGTTGTCAGCCACAGCGGACAGCATCTGTCCTCTGAGCCGTGCGATCGTGGGTGAATGCTGGAGACCTCGGGACGGTTGCTGAAACTGCTGTCGCTGCTGCAGGCCCGCCGGGACTGGCCGGGCGGCACGCTCGCGGACCGGCTCGGCGTCAGCCCGCGGACCGTCCGCCGCGACGTGGACCGGCTGCGCGAGCTGGGCTACCCGGTGCGGGCGACGAAGGGCCGGGAGGGCGGCTACCGGCTGGGCGCGGGGGCGGACCTGCCGCCGCTGCTGTTCGACGCGGACCAGGCCGTGGCCGTGGCGGTCGCGCTCCAGACCGCCACCACCAGCGTCGACGGCATCGAGGAGGCGGCGCTGCGCGCGCTCGCCACGGTCCGCCAGGTGATGCCGGCCCGGCTGCGGCACCGGGTGGACGCGCTGGAGGTCACGTCCGTGCGCCGCGGTGCCGACCGGCCGCGGGTGGACGCGGGCGTGCTGCTCACGGTCGGTGCCGCGGTCCGCGCGCGGGAGGTGCTGCGCTTCGACTACCGGGACGAGCCGCGCCGCTGCGAGCCGCACCACCTGGTCATGTGGGGCGGCCGGTGGTACCTGGTCGGCTGGGACCCGGACCGGGACGACTGGCGCACCTACCGGGTGGACCGGATCTCGCCGCGCACGCCGAACGGCCCGCGCTTCACGCCGCGCGAGCTGCCCGCGCCGGACGTCTCCGCCTACATCGCGGAGCGGTTCGCCGCGCCGGAGATGCCGTGCACCGGCACCGCGGTCCTGCACGCGCCCGCACCGCAGATCGCTCCCTGGGTACGGTCGACCGACCTGGTCGAGCCGCTCGGCGACGACCGCTGCCGGGTCACGATGAGCTCCTGGTCCTGGGTGGGCCTGGCCGCGACCATGGGCATGTTCGACGTACCGCTGGAGATCACCGGCCCGCCGGAGCTGCGCGAGGCGGCGACCCGCCTCGCGCGGCGGTACACCGGCGGCGACTAGCATCCGAGGTGCCGGCGGAGGAACTCGCCGGTGACCGAGCGCGGCTCGTCCAGCAGCGCGGCGGGCGGCCCGGCGAAGACCAGCTCGCCGCCCTCGTGGCCGGCGCCCGGGCCGAGGTCGACGATCCAGTCCGCGCGGCAGATCACGTCCAGGTGGTGCTCGATCACGATCACCGTGTTGCCCGCGTCGGCCAGCCGGTCGAGCAGCCCGTTGAGCTGCGCCACGTCCCGCAGGTGCAGGCCGGTGGTGGGCTCGTCCAGCACGTACAGCTGCGAGGTCCTGGCTCCCGAGGCCAGTTTGATGGCGAGCCGAAGCCGCTGGCGCTCGCCGCCGGAGAGCGTGTCCAGCGACTGGCCGAGCGTCAGGTAGCCGAGCCCGGTGTCGACCATCGCGGCCAGGACCGGTCTCGCGGCCTTCTCCGTGACGAACTCGACCGCCTCCGCGACCGGCATCGCCAGCACCTCGGCGATGTTCTTCCCGCGCAGCGTGTACTCCAGCACGGACGGGATGAACCGCTTGCCCGCGCACTCCTCGCACACCGTGGCGACCTGGTCCATGAACGCCAGGTCCGTGTAGATCAGGCCGACGCCGCCGCAGCGCGGGCAGGCACCGGCCGAGTTCGCGCTGAACAGGGCCGCGTTGACGCCGTTGGCCCTGGCGAACGCCTTGCGCAGCGGGTCCAGCACGCCGGTGTAGGTCGCGGGCGTCGACCGGCGCGAGCCCTTGATCGCGCTCTGGTCCAGGAACACCGCGTCCGGGTACAGCCGGGGGAGTGAGCCGCGGATCAGCGAGCTCTTGCCGGACCCGGCCACGCCGGTGACCACGGTCAGCGCGCCGGTGGGCAGCTCCACCGTGACGTTCTTGAGGTTGTGCGTGGTCGCGTTCTCGATGCGCAGCCGGCCCGTACCGGCGCGGGGGGCGTCCTTCAGCGTGGCGCGGCGGCGCAGCGCCTCCCCGGTGTGCGTGCCGGAGGAGCGCAGGCCGTCGAGCGAGCCCTGGTAGACCACGGTGCCGCCGCCGCTGCCCGCGTCCGGCCCCATGTCGATCACGTGGTCGGCGATCTCGATCACCGCGGCCTTGTGCTCCACCACCAGCACCGTGTTGCCCTTGTCGCGCAGCCGGATCAGCAGTTCGTTCAGCCGGTGGATGTCGTGCGGGTGCAGGCCCACCGACGGCTCGTCGAACACGTAGGTGATGTCGGTCAGGCTGGACCCGAGGTGGCGCACCATCTTGACCCGCTGCGACTCGCCGCCGGAGAGCGTGGCCGAGCGCCGGTCCAGGCTCAGGTAGCCGAGGCCGATGTGGGCGAGGTTGCCCAGCCGGTCCGCCAGCGCGGTGACCAGCGGCGTGACCGTGCCGTCGTCGGCCTTGCGGACGAACTCGGCCAGGTCGGTGACCTCCATGGCGGCGCAGTCCGCGATGTTCCGCTCCGCGATCCGGCAGGCGCGGGCCGCCTCGTTGAGCCGGGTGCCGCCGCAGTCCGGGCACGCGGACCGGGTCGCGACGCGCTCCACGATCGCGCGCGCGGCCGGCTGCATCGAGTCCAGGTCCTTGGTCAGGAACAGCCGGCGGAACTTGGGCAGCAGTCCCTCGTACGTCGAGTTCATCGTGCTGCCGCCCGGCATCCGGAGCTTGACCTTGGCCTCCGGCAGGTGCAGCAGCTTCTCCCACTCCTGCTCGGTGTAGTCGCGCAGCCGCTTGTCCGGGTCGAAGAAGCCGGACTGGGCGAAGATGCTCCAGTACCACTGCCCGACCGCGAACTGCGGCAGCAGCAGCGCGCCCTCGTTGAGCGACCGGTCCCGGTCCACCAGCTGATCGACGTCGAGCGCGGAGACGTCGCCGAGCCCTTCGCAGGACGGGCACATGCCGGCCGGGTCGTTGAACGACAGCGCGATCGGGTGCGGCACCGGCGGCGTGCCCAGGCGCGCGAAGAGCAGGCGCAACATCGTGTACGCATCGGTGGCGGTGCCGACGGTGGAGCGCGAGTTGCCGCCCATCCGCTTCTGGTCCACCACGATCGCGGCGGAGAGGTTGTCCAGCGAGTCGGCGTCGGGCTGCCCGTACCCCGTCATCAGGCTCTGCACGAACGCCGGGTAGGTCTCGTTGATCAGCCGCTGTGACTCGGCCGCGATGGTGTCGAACACCAGCGACGACTTGCCCGATCCGGAGACGCCGGTGAAGACCGTGATCCGCCGTTTGGGGATGTCGACGGAGACGTTCCTCAGATTGTTCTCCCGGGCGCCGCGTACCTCGATGTTCCCGTAGTCAGTCACGGCACCACCGTAGCATGTACCGTACATAGTACGTTTGGCTGTCCGTCCACGATCTTGGAGAATGGCTGTCGTGACCCGCCGCGCCCCGGACCCCGCCCGCACGCTCGCGCTGCTCTGGGGCACGCACCGCCACGAGGGGCGCAGCGGCCTCAGCGTGCGCACGATCGTGGCCGCCGCCATCGAGATCGCGGACGCGGAGGGCCTGGAGGCGGCCGTGATGCGCCGCGTCGCCGAGCACCTCGGCGCCGGCACCATGTCGCTCTACACGCACGTGCCCGGCAAGGCGGAGCTGACCGCGCTGATGGCCGACACCGTGCTCGGCTCGCTGTACCAGACCGAGCCGCCCGGCGCGGCCGGCGACTGGCGGGACGGGGTGCGGCTGATCGCGCGGGAGAACTGGGCGCTGTACGAGCGGCACCCGTGGCTGCCCGCCGCGATGGACGGCCGCGAGCTCGGCCCGAACATCATGCGCAAGTACGAACTGGAGCTGGCGCCGCTGGACGGCATCGGCCTCACCGACGTGGAGATGGACTCCGCGCTCACCATGATCCTGGTCTACGTCGAGGGCGTGTGGCGCAAACGCCGCTCACTGCGCGGCACCCAGGAGCGGACCGGCCAGTCCGACGCGGAGTGGTGGCAGACCACCGGCCCGGTCCTCGACCAGGTGATGGGCGGCGGCGGTCAGTTCCCGCTCGGCGGCCGGGTCGGCACCGCGGCCGGAACGCAGCACAACGCCACGCTCGACCCGGTGCACGCGCTCGAGTTCGGCCTCGACCGCATCATCGACGGGATCGCGGCACTCATCTCCCGTTGATCGACTCGTCCAGGATCTCGACCGTGTGCGCCAGGCGCGGCGCCGCGGTGCCGCCGCCGCGCCGCCGGAACGCGTCCGCGATCTGGAGCAGGCAGCCCGGGTTCGCGGTGACCAGCACGTCCGCGCCGGTCCGCGCGATCGCGTCGGCCTTGCGGTCGCCCAGCTCCATCGCGGGCGCCGGGTTCAGCACGTTGTAGACGCCGGCGCTGCCGCAGCACATGGCACCGTCGTTGATCTCCCGCAGCGTCAGCCCGGGGATCTGCCGCAGCAGCGTGCGCGGCGCGTGGCGGATGCCCTGCGCGTTCGCCAGGTGGCAGGCGTCGTGATAGGCCACGGTGATCGGCAGCGGGCGGCGCTCGGCCACCGGGCCCAGCTCGTGCAGCAACTCCGCCACGTCCACCACCCGGAACGGCGGCTCCTCGCCGAGGATCTCCCGGTACTCCTTCAGCGCCGACCCGCACCCGGCCGCGTTCGCCACCACGACGTCCACGCCCTTGAACGCCCGCAGGACTCTCTTCGCGTACTCCCTGGCCTCCGCGTCGCGGCCGGTGTGCAGGGAGAGCGCGCCGCAGCAGCCCTGACCCTTCGGCGCGATCACCTCGACGCCCTCGGCCGCGAGCACGCGCGCGGTGGCCGCGTTGACGCCGGGGAAGAACTCGCGCTGCACGCAGCCGGTCAGCATGCCGACCCGCGCGCGCGTCCGGCCGATCGCGGGCGTCCGCTCCGGGACCCGCGCGCGGCCGGGCCGCTCCGGCGCCAGCCGCGCCAGCATCGCCAGCCGCGGGGCCATCCGTCCCAGCGGCGCGTCCGGTCTCATCAGCCTTTCCAGACCCATCCATCGGTACGCGGCGAGGGGCGCCCGCAGCAGCCGGAGCCGCCCGGGACGGGGGAACAGCGCGAAGATCATGGCGCGCAGCAGCCGCTCGCCGGCCGTCCGCCGGTGCTCGTCCTCCACCTGCGCCCGGGCCGCCCCGAGCAGCAGGTCGTACCGCACCCCCGACGGGCAGGCCGGCACGCACGCCAGGCACCCCAGGCACGCGTCCAGATGCCCGGCGATCGTCCCGTCGACCGGCGCACCGTTGATCAGCTGATCGATCAGGTGGATCCGCCCGCGCGGCGAGTCCATCTCCTCGCCCCACAGCTCATAGGTCGGGCACGCCGGCAGACAGAACCCGCAGTGCACACAGTCCGCCACCAGCCCCGGATCCGGCCTCCGCACCCCCGGCCCGTGCGGCGGGTGTGCCCGGGCCGCCGATTCCTCCACACGCTCGCTCATACCCGGCTCCTCTCCGTACCGCGGTGTCGCCGTGGTGGGCCCTGGGTGGTCGTCTCGTCCCCGCGCCCGCTCATGCCGGCTCGCCGTGGCGCGCGCCGGGTGGTGCGGTCAGGCGCGGCTTCGCGGTCGCGCGGCGGTGTCGCGGGGCGCATGGTCAGAGACCGCCGACGAAGCGGCCGGGGGAGAGTCGGTGGCCGGGGTCGAACTGGGTCTTGACCCGCCGCATCAGGTCGAGCGCGGGGACCGGGCCCCAGACGTCGACAGCGCTCAGCACCGGCGGGGGCGCCTCTAGCACGATCGCGGTGCCGCCGTGGCGGGTGCAGACGGTGCGCAGCGCGGTCAGCGCGGAGGCGACGCGGTCGGGGGAGTCGGAGGGGAGCGCGGCGGTGAGCACGCCGGCGGCGGCCGAGCCGGAGACGGCGGCGCCCGCGTCGCGGGCCGCGGAGAGCACGGCGGGCAGCCCGGAGCGGACGAACGTCACGCGCAGCAGCGTCTGGCCGCCGGTCATCGGCGGCGTGCCCCACCAGGACGGCGGCTCGGCGCGCACGTGCACGTCCGCGGCGCCGGTCTGCCGCAGCAGCTCGCGCACGGCGGCGGCGCGCGCGGCCACGCCGGCCGGCGAGCCCTCCACCAGCACCACGACCGCGCCGGCGGGCGGGCGGCCGTCCGGGCTCCGCCCGCGTCCGCCGGCCGACGCGCCGTTCGGGGAGGGCGGCGGGGCGGGGAGGTCGAGCTCGATGGCGGACGGGGCGAGCTGCGCGGTGGCGACGGCCTCGACCACCGGGGCGGCCAGGGACGGGCCGAGCACGGGCGCGGCGACGAACGCGCGGGCGGCCGGGAGCGGGCGCAGCCGGAAGATCAGCCGGGTGAAGACCGCGAGCGTGCCGTACGAGCCGCACATCAGGCGGCCCAGGTCGTAGCCGGCCACGTTCTTGACGACCCGGCCGCCGGCGGTCGCGGGCGTGCCGTCCGGGCGGACCACGGAGATGCCGATCAGCTGGTCCTTGATCGGGCCGGCGAGCAGCCTGGACGGCCCGGAGTGGCCGGTGGCGACCGTGCCGCCGAGCGTCGCGCCGGGCGCGGGGGCGTCCACGGCCAGGCGCTGGCCGGCGGCGGCGAGGTGGCGCTGCACCTCGGCCAGGCGAGCGCCGGCCTCGGCGACCAGCACCAGGTCACCGGCGGCGTGGTCGATGATCCGGTCCATCGCCGAGAGGTCCAGGACCAGGTCCGCGCGGGTGGGCGGGAGCCCCCAGTTCAGCCGGGTGCCGCCGCCGCGCGGGATCACCGCGAGATCGTGCGCGGCCGCGGCCCGCAGCACCTCAGCGGCCTGCGCGGCGTCGCCGGGACGGGCCACGTAGGCGGGCCGCACGCCGGAGACGGCGTCGGCCGGGCCGGCGCGCTCGCAGACGTCGCCCAGCGCGTCCAGCACGTCGCGGGTCATCGCCGGCCACCACGGACGACGACCGCGGACCGCCGCGCGGATCCACCCGGCGGCGTCGCGCGACCGGGCGCCGGTGCCGGATGCGGCGCGCCGGCGGATCGTCCCGGCGTCGCGCGACCCGGCGCCGCGGCAGCGCCCAACGCGGATCCACCCGGCGGCGTCGCGCGACCGGGCGCCGGTGCCGGGTGCGGCGCGGTAGCGCCCCGGGGCCGGGACGGCGCCGGGGGGACGGGGACGGCGACGGATTCCGGCGGAGTGTCGCGCGGGTCGACCGTACCGTTGGATGGGCGTGGGTAACTCATCAGAAGATCTCCGCGCCGGCCGGGAAGGCCGGCCCGTCGGCGGCGCGGTGCTTGCGCGGGATCTCGCCGCACAGGCGCGGCGTCGGGAAGATCTTGCCGGGGTTGGCGATGCCGTCCGGGTCGAAGGCGCAGCGGACCAGTTGCATCGTGTCCAGGTCGGCGTCGGTGAACATGCGCGGCAGATATCGCGCCTTGTCGGAGCCGACGCCGTGCTCGCCGGTGATCGAGCCGCCGTGGGCGACGCACAGGTCGAGGATGGCGCCGCTGACCTCCTCCGCGCGGTCCTCCTGCCCGGGCACGGCGGAGTCGAACAGGACCAGCGGGTGCAGGTTGCCGTCGCCGGCGTGGAACACGTTCGCCACCCGGACGCCGGTGTCGGCGGAGAGCTCGGCGATCGCGCGCAGCACCTCGGGGAGCGCGGTCCGCGGGATCACACCGTCCTGCACGATGTAGTCCGGGCTGATCCGGCCGACGGCGGCGAACCCGGACCGGCGGCCCTTCCAGATCAGCTCGCGCTCGGTGTCGTCCGCGGCCACCCGCAGCACGAACGCGCCGGAGCGCTCGCAGAGCCGGGTAACCACGGCCAGCTCCGCGTGCACGTCCGCGGCCGGGCCGTCCAGCTCGACGATCAGCACCGCGCCCGCACCGGCCGGGTAACCGCAGGCCGTGGCCGCCTCCGCGGCCTCGATGGCGAGCGCGTCCATCATCTCGATCGCGGCCGGCACGATCCCGGCCGCGAGGATCGCGGAGGTGGCGGCGCCCGCGTCGTCGGTGCCGGTGAACGCGGCCAGCAGCGTGGTCACCGCCTCCGGATCGCGGGTCAGCCGGACCGTCACGGCGGTGACGACGCCGAGCGTGCCCTCCGCGCCGATCACGGTGCCGAGCAGGTCGTAGCCGGGCGCGTCCGGCGCCTCGGTGCCGAGCGTGACCTGCCCGCCGTCCGGCGTGACCAGGTCGACGGCCATCACGTGCCCGGCCGTGAACCCGTACTTCAGGCAGTGCGCACCGCCGGAGTTCTCCGCCACGTTTCCGCCGATCGAGCAGATCTGGCGGCTCGACGGGTCCGGCGCGTAGTGGTAGCCGTACGGCGCGGCGGCCCTGGTCACGTCGAGGTTGATCACGCCGGGCTCGACCACCACGCGCTCGTCCTCCGGGCGGACGGCCAGGATGCGGCGCAGCCGCGAGGTGACGATCAGGACGCCCTCCGCGTGCGGGAGCGCGCCGCCGGACAGGCCGGTGCCGGAGCCGCGGGCCACGAACGGCACGCGATGCCGGGCGCACTCGGCCACGATCGCGGCGATCTGCTCCACGGTGTCGGGCAGGACGACCAGCCCGGGCACGACCCGGTGGTGGGCGAGGCCGTCGCACTCGTACGTCCGCAGCCGGGCCCGGTCCGTGATCACGGACCGCTCCGGCAACAGGGCGCGGACCCGATCGGTGACGGCCGCGAGCGCATCCATACCCGTCACGGTACCCGCTCATTGCGATCATGGTCACGAATCGAGCACAGTGGATTCCCATCCCGGGGAGGTTCCATGAACGCACGGTGGGAAGCGGGCTCGGCATGAGGGAGCTTGCGAGCGAATCATCGACTCGGCGCCGGCCACGGCGAGACCGCGGCGGGAGAGTGAATCCGGCATGAGCGAATATCAGTTGGGTGTGAGCAGGCCTCCGCTGGGCGTGCGGGACCTGCCCGAGCCGGAGCAGGTGTTCGGGGTGCCGCGGCTGGGTCCGTGGCAGATCGTGCAGTTCGCGGTCGGGCCGAGCCTGATCGCGCTCGGCATCTCGATCGGCAGCGGCGAGTGGCTGCTCGGGCCGCAGGCGGTCGGCCAGTTCGGGTTCGTCGGCGTCGGCTGGGTCATCCTGGTCTCCGCCATCCTCCAGACGTTCTACAACGTCGAGTGCGCCCGCACGATCATGGCCACCGGCGAGGCGCCCGTGGTGGCGTGGGGCCGCGTACCCCCGGGGGTCTGGCTCTGGGTCCCGCTCTCCGTCGCCGTGGTGATCTTCGCGTTCATCGCCGGCGGGTGGGCCGCCTCCGCCGGTCAGGGGGTCTACGCGCTGGTGCACGGCGCGCCGCCGCCGGCCGGCGCCGAGGAGCCGCGCCTCTGGGCGATCGCGCTGCTGGTGCTGGTCTTCCTGCTCACCGCGTTCGCCAAGCGGATCAGCCGCACGCTGGAACTGGCCAACTGGATCATGGTCGGCACCATCCTGGTGGCGCTGCTGATCGTCGACCTGATCGTGGTGCCCTGGGACATCTGGTGGGAGGGCATCCGCGGCCTGGTCACGCCCGCGGCGCCGCCGGCCGGCATCACCGCCACGCAACTCGGCGGGCTGGCCGGGTTCACCGCCATGGTCAGCGGCCTCAACTGGTACGTGATGGGCCACTACCGCGACAAAGGGTACGGAATGGGGTACCACACCGGCTTCATCGCGGGCCTGCGCGGCGGCGGCACCGCGCTGCGCGACGTCGGCATGACGTTCCCGGACGACCCCGCCAACCGTGCCCGCTGGAAGCGCTGGTACCGCCTGCTCCTGCTGGACATGTGGGGCGTCTTCTTCGTCGGCGCGGTGCTCGGCATGCTGCTGCCCACGATCCTGATGGCGCACGCCGTCCAGGTCACCGGCGAGCGCCCGACCGCGGCCAACGTGCCCACGTTCGTCGCCGCCGCGCTCGACGTGCAGTACGGCCGGGCCGCGTTCTACGTGGCGCTGGCGGTCGGCGTGCTGGTCATGTTCAGCACGCAGCTCGGCATCTTCGAGGGCATGGTCCGCGTCGCCACCGACGCCGCGCACGGCACCAGCCCGCGCCTGCGCCGGCTGGTCGAGGGCGACCCGCGGCGCTTCTACTACCCGTTCATGCTGACGCTGCTGGTCATCATCGCGATCGTGCTGCACCTGGCGATCCCGGTCAGCCTGGTCCAGTGGTCGGCGAACATGTCGAACCTGGGCGCGCTGGTCTACCCGTTCCTGCTGATCTACCTCAACAGCAGGCTGCCGCGCCCGGCCCGCCCCCGTCCCTGGCACTACGTGCTGCTGATCGCCAACGTGCTCTTCTTCGGCTTCTTCTTCGTCAACTTCGTCGCCGACCTGGTCGGCGACCCGCTGGTGACGTTCTGACCGCCCGGGCCGGCCGGGCCACTCCGGCCGGCCGGGACGGCTCAGCCCTCGGCCGGGTTCGCGGCGAACGGCTGCGCGAGGACCAGCCAGTTGCCGGTGTTGTCCCGCATCACCGCCTCGATGCCGTACGGGCGCTCGGACGGCTCCTGGATGAACGTCACGCCCGCGGCGCTCAGCTCCTCGTAGGTGGCGCGGCAGTCGTCCACCCGCAGCCCGAGGCCGCCCATCTTGCCGGCCTCCAGTTGCCGCCGGACGAACCCGGCCGCGTCCGCGTCCAGCGGCGGGCCGGGCGTCATCAGCGTGACCTGGAGCTCCGGCTGCTTCGGGTGCACGATGGTCACCCAGCGGAAGCCGGGACCCATCGGCACGTCCACGCACGGCGTGAAACCGAGGTGCTTGACGTAGAAGTCACGGGTCGCGTCCTGGTCCAGGCAGTACACCGTGACCAGCGAGATGTTCGAGATCATGCCCTGACGGTACGGCCGGCGTCCGGACCCGGGCTTCTCTCAGATTGCTTTTCATCCGTGGCCAGCACGCCGGCCATGAACAGATAGCAGCCCGGCACGTGCGGCGCGCCGCGGCGGGCCCAGCGGCGCTGGTAGGCGACCGGGCTCTCGCCCACCAGGTCGTGGAACCGGGACGAGAACGAGCCGAGGCTGGCGAAGCCGACCAGCATGCAGACCTCGGTGACGGTCAGGTTCGCGGCGCGCAGCAGGTCCTGCGCCCGCTCGATCCGGCGCCGGGTGACGTACCGGATCGGAGTCTGTCCGTAGATCTCCTGGAAGCAGCGGGCGAAGTGGTACTTGGAGACGCCGGCCACCCGCGCCACGCCGTCCAGGTCCAGCGGCTCCGCGAAGTGCCGGTCGATGTGGTCCCGCGCGCGGCGCAGGTGCGCCAGCAGGCCGGTGGTAACCATGATCAGCCGGCCACCAGCACCAGGGCCAGCCCGATCGCGGCCGGCAGCGCCTGCACGAGCAGGATGCGCCGGCTGACCGTGGCCGCGCCGAACAGTCCGGCGACGAGCACACACCCCAGGAAGAACAGCTTCGCCTGGTACGCCGTGCCGCCGTCGGCCAGCAGCGCCCAGACCAGCCCGGCCGCGAGGAATCCGTTGTAGAGCCCCTGGTTCGCCGCGAGCGTCCTGGACGCCTCCGCGAACTCCGGCGTGGTCCCGAAGGCCGCCATCCCGCGCGGCGTGGTCCACAGCACCATCTCCAGCACCACGATGTACACGTGAATGACGACGACCAGCCCGACGACGACGTTCGCTGCGATCCCCACGCCCCCGAACTGTACTGTTCCCCGCCCCGGACCCCACGCCCCCTCGGTCCCGACCCTCCCGCCGAAGGACCGACCGTCCTTCCTCCACCGGGCTCAGCGATCGCGCCGCGCGGCCTCGCGCATCGCCTCCGGGCATCCTCCTCGTGCCGGTCGACCCGCGAGACGAACGAGCTGTTCGGCGGCTGGCGGGGGCACCGAGCAGGAGTTCGGGTCGACGATGTCCGCGCTGGTCGGCGCGCGGGCGGGGCGCTTCCCGGCGCTCGCCGCCGCGCCGGCCGACGTGGCCGCGTCCGGCGGGCAGGATCAGGCGCTCGACTTCGGGCCGGCCCGTGTCCTGGACGGTGTGGCGGCGTTGATCGAGGGCCGGTGACGCGCGCTCAGTCCAGGCAGAACTCGTTGCCCTCGACGTCCCGCATGTTCTGGCAGGACTCGTTCTCCTCGTCGGCGAGCAGCAACTGGCCGCGCGTCGCGCCGAGCGCCTCCAGTCTCGTGCACTCCGCCTCCAGCGCGGCCAGGCGCTCGGCGCCCACCAGGCCGGTGCCGACCCGCACGTCCAGGTGCACCCGGTTCTTGACGACCTTTCCCTCCGGTACGCGCTGGAAGAACAGCCGCGGGCCCACGCCGGTCGGGTCGGCGCACGCGAACCACTCGCCCCGGCGCTCCGGCGGCAGCGCCTCGTCCGCCTCCTCCCAGGTGGCGAACCCCCGCGGCGGCGGCGCGACGTATCCGAGCGCCTCGCACCAGAACCGGCCGACCCGCACCGGTTCCTCGCAGTCGAACGTGACCTGGAACTGTTTGACCGACGTCATGGGCACACCCTAGACGCGCGATTCCCGCGCCCGCACCGGACTTTCACCGCACCGCGCCCGCGCGTGCCCGCAGCGGCGCGTCGGCCGTCAGCCCGGCGGTGACCGGCAGCGCCTCCGGGGCCGGCACGCCGGAGCGGGCTCGCACGACCGAGGGCACGGCGAGCACCCTCGGCATTCCGCCGCATCGAGGCCGCCGCGTCCGGGTCCGTGCCGTCGTGCGAGCCCTCCAACGGATCCGGGACGTCGGTCATGACGTGCCGGGCGAGCACCTCGTCCCGGCCGGCGTCGCGTCCATCGTCCATCCGGAGGTGGTCAGAAGCGGGAGCGGCGGCGGGAGCGGCCGCGGGCCGGGGAGGCCATGGATCGGTAGGCGAGGAAGGCGCCGCCGGCCAGCAGGAGGACGACCACGCCGACGATCAGGTTCTGGTTGGTCTGGAGCGACTGGGTGTCGGCGACCTGGTCGAGCGCCTGGCCGCCGCCGCTGGTCTTGGACGGGGCGGCGGACGGGTTCGGGGCGGTGGGCAGGGCCTCGAAGTCGACGAGGTCGCTGGACTCGAGCAGCGTCAGGTGGGTGGCCACGAACTGGTTCGCCTGCTGGGCCAGCCGCCGTACGGTGTCGTTGCGGGTGCTGGCCCGGATCGTGGCGATCGCCGGGAAGATCTTGCCGTGGGCCGCGCGGAGCCGGTCGATGTAGATCTTGTCGAACTCCTCGCCCTCGGCCGCCTCCATCTCGTCCAGCCAGCCCTGCTGATCCTCGTTCGGCTTGTTCGGCAGCTTGATGTCGAGCTTCTTGGCGGCCGCGCGGGCCAGCTTGTCCAACTCCTCGTGCTGCGCCGCGATATCCTGGCCGATCTCCTTAATGCGCGGATTGTCCGACTTCTCCTGCGCCATCTCGCCGGCCGGGATCTCCCACAGCCCGGCCAGGCGCACCTTGACCACCAGGTCGATGTCGGCGTCGGTGACCTCACCGGTGGCCGTGTCCGGGATCAGCTCTCCGGGCGGGACCGGAACGCCGGGCTCGGCTGCCTGGGCCACGGCCGGCTGTACGAGCACCAGGCCGGCCGACACGATCAACGGGCCCCACACACGCCGCCACGACAACACGGGTTCCTCCTCGGCATACCGACACACACTGGTGGCCATGAGTACGCACAGGAACCTCAAAGGGATCACTCCACGGCGGAAAAACAAGAGTCTTTGGTCCCGAACGTGTGACCGGCGGCTTTCCCGCGCGACGTCGAGAAGTCCGCGGCGGCTCCGTCCCAGGGGCGACACGACACCGACGAAGGGACGATCGCCATGGAACGGCACGAGATCACCGAGGTCCTGCACCGGCCGATCAGCCAGGAGCTGCTGGCACGCGACCTGCTGCGGATGGCCTACGTCGCCAAGGACGGCACGCCGCGCACCGTCCCGGTCGGCTTCACCTGGAACGGCGCGGAGATCGTGGTCTGCACCGCCACCAACGCGCCGAAGCTTCCGGCGCTGCGGCACCGCCCGGACGTCGCGCTGACCATCGACACCGAGGTGCACCCGCCGAAGATCCTGCTGATCCGTGGCCGGGCCGAGCTGGACGTGGTCGACGGCATCCCGGACGAGTATCTCAGCATGAACGGCACCTACTCCATGACCCCGGAGCAGCGCGCCGAGTGGGAGGCCGGCGTGCGCGCGCTCTACGACGGCATGGTCCGCATCGTGATCACCCCGACCTGGGCCAAGCTCATCGACTTCGAGACCACGCTGCCCACCGCCGTCGAGGAACTGGTCCGGCGCAAGGCCGCCCGCGAGCGGGCGTCGGCGGGCCAGGGGAGTTAGCGCCTGTATCGACGTGGGATGCCGGTTCAGCTCGCCGCGAGCGCGTCCTTGCCGCGCCGCTTCGCCCGGTACATGGCCGCGTCCGCGGTGCGCAGCAGCCCGTCCGTGGAGGTGCGGGTGCCGATGGCGACGCCCACGCTGGCGCCGATCTGCAGGTGGTGGCCGTCGACCGCGGCGGGCTGGGTGAGCGCGGCCCGGATCCGGTCCGCGGTCGCGTCGGCGTACTCCTCCGTGGTGGGGGAGAGGATCACCGCGAACTCGTCGCCGCCGAGGCGGGCCACGGTGTCGTACGGGCGCACGCACCGGCGCAGCCGCTCCGCGACCAGGGTGAGCACCTCGTCGCCGACGTGGTGGCCGAGCGAGTCGTTGATCGCCTTGAAGCCGTCGAGGTCGATGGCGAGCACGCCGACCAGTCCGTCCGGGTCGCCCGGCCGCGCGGGGCCGCCGAGCCGGCGGTGGAACAGCAGCCGGTTGGCCAGGCCGGTGAGCGCGTCGTGGGTGGCGTCGAAGCGCAGCTGGTCCTGGAACGCGCGCGCGTCCGTGACGTCCCGGGCGTTGCAGATGTAGCCGCGCACGTTCTCGTCGTGCAGCCGGTTCGTGCGGGTCACCTCCAGCCAGCGCCAGCCGCCGTCCGCGTGCCGTACCCGCAGCTGGGTGGTCTCCACGTCGTCCGGCCCGGCGGGCAGCGTGAGCGAGGCGAGGTCGTCCGGGTGGACCAGCGCGTTCAGGGCCTGGCCGGTCAGCTCCTCGGGCGCGATGCCGAGCACGCGCCGGGTGGCCGGGCTGGCGTAGGTGATGACCGCGTCCTCGCCGGCGACCACGGTGATGTCGGAGGCGTGCTGGACCAGCGCGCGGAACCGGGCCTCCTGCTGCGCGATCCGGTGCAGCAGCGCGTGGTTCTCGGCCAGCGCGGCGAGCTGCCGGACCACGACCAGCGTGCTGATCAGGATGGCGCCGGCCACGATGCCCCAGGCGCGCGGCGACAGCCCCGCGCTCCAGAGCACGGAGACCAGCAACGCGTACGTGGCGGCGACCGCGACGTACGGCAGGACGCTCACCCGGCCCGCGCGGCGCGCGATCCCGGACGCGGCGCCGTGCCGCATGCCCAGCTCCTGCACCTTGGGCGTGAGCGCCATCAGCACGCACGGCACGAAGCTGGCCGCCATCGAGAGGTGGTAGTGGCCGGTCTCGGTGAGTGCGCCGCCGACCGCGATGCCGGCGCCGGTCATGGTGACGCCGACGATGCCGACCGCGGCCGCGGTGCGGGTGAACGGCGGGTTCCGGCCGAGCGCGAGCTTGAGCACGCCGAGCGCGCAGATGAGCATGCCGGCCGCGCCCGCGACGGTCAGCACCAGCCGGGGCAGGCCGTCGCCGCCGGCGTAGCTGACCGAGTAGACCCAGATGAACGCGGCGACCGCGGCCAGGATGATGATCGCGTCGAGCCAGAAGCGGATGCGTTCGCCGCGGGTGACCGCGCCGATCGGGTGGGTGATCATGGTATAGAGCGGGATGCAGACCCCCGTGGCCAGGAACGCGAGCTGCACCGCGCCGCCGGTGATCGCGGCCTCGGGCGTGGCCGCGGTGGCGGCGACGAACGCCTGGTGGCAGTCGCCGATCGCGAACAGCGCGGTGGCCTGCGCCATCGACCGCCAGAACCGGCGTGTGCTGGGCTCGGCGCCGGGCATCGCCCAGATCTGCCACGAGGTGAGGCAGATGATCAGGTCGAGCACCACCTGGGTGGGCCAGAACAGCCGGATCGCGCCGTCCAGGCGGGCCAGCGGCACCACGTACCAGACCAGGCCGAGGAGGGCGAAGACGACCAGGCCGGCGAAGAGCGGATCGCCCAGGGCGGCGCGGCGTGCCGACCGCTGCCCTGTAGCCATGACCGTCACCCTCCGGGAAGCGTTGCAACTGTAGTGGCATCATCGCGCGCCGTGAGCCTGACCTGAGGGCTGTCGCACTCCCGATTCTCGAGGACCGCCGGGGGTACGGCCGATCGGTCCCGGCATGACGGGGAGGACGCACCCCGCCGCGTCCCGTGCGCGCGGCATCCACGCTGCCCGGTGCGCTGCTGGCCGTCCAGTTCGTCACGATCGTCCCATCGGTGCGTGCCGGACCGGGCGACGCGGCCCGGACCACGGCCTGGCTGCGCACACACCCGCGTGGACACGCCCGCCACCTGACGCCTAGTCTCCGTGCTGACATGGAGACGGTCGGGGCGGAGCAGATCGCGGCGGCGGTCGCCCGCGTCGCCGGCGACAACCCGTTCTTCGGCATCGGGCTCGGCCCGCTGCCCGCCGCACTGCCGATCGAGGACGCGGTCGCGGCGGTCGGTGCGTGGGCGCGCACGGACGAGCCGCGGGTGGCCGCGTCGCTGACCGTGCTCGGCTACTCGGCGCGCCTGGCCGGTCCGGTGCTGGCGCTGTTGGTCCGCGCCCACGTGCTGCTCGACCTGTCCGCGGTGAGCTGCGCCTACGCGCCCGGGGCCGGCTTCCGCCTGTCGCTGCCGGCCGCGTCGGGGCTGCGCGGCGCCGGTCTCGCGGACGCCTGCGGCCCCGCGCTGGTCACCCACCTCTCGGAGATCATCGCCAGGGTACGCGTGGTGGCCCCCGCCGCTCCCGCTCTGCTCTGGGGCAACGTGGCGTCCGGGATCGTCGGCACCGTGCGCCAACTGGCCCGCGTGGCGCCGCCGGCCGAGTGCCGCCGGGTCCGGGACGCGGTGCTGGCCACGCCGCCGCTGGACACGGCCGGCGCGTTCGGGGCGCACGACGCGTACACCCGGCGCAGTTGCTGCCTCTACTACCGTCTCGGCGGCGGCACCTGCGGCGACTGCCCGCTGCCCGCCGGCCTCACCCGGCACCGCCGCGGCTGAGCCCGGGGCCCGGCCGCGACGATGCCGCGCGGATCAGATCGGCATGCTGATGAACGTGCGCCCCGCGGTGTTGACCACCTCGATCGCGGCCACGTCCGCGGGCGCGATGGACGCGCTGCCGTCCAGCGTGGTGCCGGCCGTCTCGGCCGCCGCGGAGACCACCCAGCCGCCGGCGATCTGCCGGTCGCCGTCCGCGGACACGACGATCAGGCGGCAGTCCTCGCCCGGCGGGATGCCGGCCACGGCCGCGTTGATCCGCACCCAGCCGGCCGCGGGGATGACCGAGGCGGTCATCCGCACGTCGGTGGACGGGTCCACCGCGGACGCCACCCGCGTCCCGGCCGGTGCGCTCTGCGCGACCCGCGGGTCCTGCGTCCCGGCCGGCTCGCCGGTGCCGCGGCCGACCAGCACGCCGCCGCCGATCGCCGCGACCAGCACCACGGCCGCCGCCGCGATCGTGAATCCGCGCTGCCAGCGGGCGCCGCTGGACTTCTCCTCACGGATCTGGCGCAGCGTGCGCTGGAGCACCAGGTCCGCGTCCGGCGGGCCGTGCAGCAGCGCCTCCGGCGGGACCTCGCCGAGCGCCTCCTTCAGCGCCTCGAGCTCGGCGAGCTCGTTCCGGCACGTTTCGCACTCCGCCACGTGGGCGTCCACTTCGCTGCGCTCAGCGGGTTCGAGCGTGTTCAAGACGTACGCTCCGATCAGCTGGCTGTGCTCGACCTCGGCACTCATCGGGTCACCTCCGCCACTCGCGCGACGGACGAGCCCGGCGCCTTTGCGTTCCTGCCGATGACGTGCTCCCTGAGCGACTTCATGGCGTTGTGTGATCGGGACTTCACCGTACCGGGTGGGATTCCCAGATGTTCCGCCGTCTCGGTGACGGTGCGCCCCCGGAAGTAGATCTCCACGAGCACGCTGCGGTGCTCCTCGGAGAGGCGTTCCAGCGCGTCCAGCGCGACGATCGAGTCCACCACCTGGTCCGAGTGGTCGCGGGAGACCGGCACGGTCACCGGCGACTCGGCCACCTCGGCCGGGCGCACCGCCTTCGCCCGCGCGCGGTCCGTGATGATGTTGCGCGCCACGGTGAACAGCCAGCCGCGGATCGAGCCGGTCGACTCGGACAGCTCGTGCGCGTGCCGCCACGCTCGCAACAGCGTCTCCTGGAGCACGTCCTCGGCGGCGCTGCGGTCCCCGGTCAGCCGGGTCGCGTAGGCGATCAGAGCGCCGCCGTGCTCCTCGTACAACGACCTGATCAACGCCTCGTCGCTCGACGTCTGGCGTTTGCGCGGCCGTAGAATCGCCATCGCGTCGCCCCTTCGATGTCGGTGGTGGCGAGGACCCACCGGCCCGCACCACCGCGAGCTACGACGGTCCTCTCGGAATGGTTCACAGGTTTCTCGGTGCGGCACGTCAGGCGGTGCAGGCGCGGCCCTGGTTCAGGCACGCGACGATGTCCGCCATCAGCCGGCCGGGCGCCAAATTGATCATGATGCCGTGGTCGGTGCGCGGACTGCGGCGCTGCTCCGCGAACGCGTCCACGGTGAAGGCGCCGGACACACGGTAGCCGACCGTGACACGCAGCCGCGGTACCGCGAACGTGCCCCGCGCGCACGCCCCGTCCGGCCCCGGGAAGGTCAGGTGCCGGCGGTGCCCGGCGCTGTCCGCGTGCAGGCCGTCCCAGCAGCTGGGGAACTCGAAGACGCGGCGCAGCTCGCGGCCGGCCGGGCAGCGGGGATAGCGGTCGGTGCGCCGGTCCTCGGCGCCCTCGCAGGTCCAGGCGCGGATGCCGGCGGTGCCACCGGTCGCGGCGCGCGCGTCGCCGGTCATCGCGCGCAGCCCGGACGGCGGCGCCACCACCGGGCCGGCCGCGCTGGAGAGGTACTCCATCCGTACCGACGAGGGGGTGAGGATCTCCGAGTGCTCGTCGCCGGCGCGCAGCACCGGCCAGTAGAACGTGGACCGGTCGCCGTTGCCGCAGCTGGTCGCCGCGCCGCGGAGCGATTCGTCGGTGGAGTGCGGGCCGGTGGAGAGGTTGCCGACGTAGTCGTGCACGTGGTGCGCCGGGCCGAGCACGCCGGGCGTGACCACCACGTTCGCCGTGTTGCGGTGGCCCGCCGCGTTGGTGCCGCAGTCGAAGTCGTACCGCCCGGGGCCGGCCGGGACGACGACGGCGCGCTCCGCGTCGGCGATGTCCACCCGGTCGCCGCCCCGCGCGTGCGCCCAGCCGCCCGCGGTCAGCGCCCCGGCCAGCAGTGTCACCGCCGCCGCCAGCGCGGCGGTGAGCGGCGGCGTACGCGAGCGCCGGGCCATAGTCGTCACTTTATGAGGCGCCGTCCGGTACGGCACGTGAGCGTCGCGGGCCCGATCGAAAAGATGTGAACCGGTCCGGTGTGACCGTCGTTATAGCGGCAAGCGTCGAAACACCGGAGGCCGATGATGACCGTTCCGCAGCAGGCAGTCCGAGACCCGCGCACCGCACCCGGGCTCGTCGTGCCCGTCGCCGGGCCGATCCGTCACGCACGGCGCCGGGCCGTCAAGCTCGCCGGGTTCGCGCTGCTCGGGGCGGGGGCGCTGGCGCTGCTGGTGGCGCTGCCCTGGCTGGGCATGGGGCCGGGCGTGGCGGCCGAGCAGCCGGGCCTGGTGGAGGTGCGGCACCCGCTGCTGTTCGCGATCGGCGGAGTCGTGGCCGTGGCGTGCGCGGCCGTGGTCATCTGGCGCACGCGCCGCTCCTGAGACGGCACCGGCGGGGATACGACGTACCCCCGCCGGTCCGGTGTTTCCGGGGGTTATGCCCGGCCGCGCTGGGCGCGGTAGCGGGCGATCAGCGCGTTCGTCGACGAGTCCTGGTCCCCGGCCGGCGCCTCCTCCTGCGTGAGCAGCGGCGCGAACTGGTTGGCCATGACCTTGCCGAGCTCGACGCCCCACTGGTCGAACGGGTTGATGTCCCAGATCGCGCCCTCGGTGAAGACGATGTGCTCGTAGAGCGCGACCAACTGGCCCAGCGTGGACGGCGTCAGCTTCTCGCCGAGGATCGTGGTGGTCGGGTGGTTGCCCGGCATGATCTTGTGCGGCACCACGGCCGCGTCCACGCCCTCGGCCTCGACCTGCTCGCGGGTCCGGCCGAACGCCAGCGCCGCGGTCTGGGCCAGGAAGTTCGACATGAACAGGTCGTGCATCTCGGCGGTGTCGTGGTTCGGCACGCTGAAGCCGATGAAGTCCGCCGGGATCATCTTCGTGCCCTGGTGGATCAGCTGGTAGAACGCGTGCTGGCCGTTCGTGCCCGGCTCGCCCCAGAAGATCTCGCCGGTCTGGAAGCCGGTCTCGGTGCCGTCCCGGGTGACGGACTTGCCGAGGGACTCCATGGTGAGCTGCTGGAGGTAGGCGGCGAAGCGGTGCAGGTACTGCGAGTACGGCAGCACCGCGTGCGTCTGGACGCCGAAGAAGTTGTTGTACCAGACGTTGAGCAGGCCCAGGATCGCCGGGATGTTCCGCTCCAGCGGCGCGGTCCGGAAGTGCTCGTCCACCGCGTGGTAGCCGGCCAGCATCTCGCGGAACCGGTCCGGCCCGATCGCGATCATGACGGAGAGGCCGACCGCGGACGGCAGCGAGTACCGGCCGCCCACCCAGTCCCAGAAGCCGAACATGTTCGCCGGGTCGATGCCGAAGTCGACGACCCGCTTCTCGTTCGTGCTGACCGCCACGAAGTGCTTCGCCACCGCGCTGTCGTCCACGCCCAGCTTGCCGAGCAG
Source organism: Catenuloplanes atrovinosus (assembly GCF_031458235.1). NCBI lineage: Bacteria > Bacillati > Actinomycetota > Actinomycetes > Micromonosporales > Micromonosporaceae > Catenuloplanes > Catenuloplanes atrovinosus. The sequence continues at coordinate 1,943,414 of NZ_JAVDYB010000001.1, forward strand.
CCAGGTGCGGGCCTCGCGCGCGTTGGTCAGCGTCTCCTGCGTGCCGAACGTCTTCGACACCACCACGAACAGCGTGGTCGCCGGGTCCAGGTCCTGCGTCTTCACCGCGAGGTCGGTCGGGTCGATGTTGGACACGAACCGGGCCGTGATGTTCTTGTCGCGGTAGTCGCCGAGCGCCTCGTAGGCCATCACCGGGCCGAGGTCGGAGCCGCCGATGCCGATGTTGACGATCGTGGTGATCTTCTCACCGGTGGCGCCGCGCCACTCGCCGCCGCGCACCCGGTCCGCGAACGTGGCCATCTTGTCCAGCGTGGCGTGCACGTCCGCGACCACGTCCTGGCCGTCCACGGTCAGCGTCGCGTCGCGCGGCAGGCGCAGCGCGGTGTGCAGGACCGCGCGGTCCTCCGAGGTGTTGATGTGGTCGCCGCGGAACATCGCCGCGATCTTGCCCTCCAGGTCCTGCTGCCGCGCCAGCGCGCGGAGCAGCTCCAGCGTCTCGTCCGTGACGAGGTGCTTGCTGTAGTCGACGTAGAGGTCCGCCGCCTGGCCGGTCAGCCGCTGCCCGCGACCGGGGTCGCCGGCGAAGAGGTCGCGCAGATGCGTCCGGCGGAGCTTCTCCGCGTGCGCCTGCAGCGCCTGCCACTGCGACGTGCCCGTGACCGTTTCACTCATGAGCTCGACCTACCCGTGTAGCCGTTGTCCTGTCGATTCATCCTTACGTACTCCGGCCCCGGACGGTTGACAACGTGCCGAGCCTTACCCGGCACCGAGCGCATTTCGAGATGCGCTTGCGAATCTGAAAGTTTCATAACCGTGGACGGGAGTAAGTGCACCGTCGCGCGGGCACATGGAGGGCGCCGAGCCGGGTGGTATGGAGGTGAGCCGCGATGGTGGGCAGCGTTCGAGCGCATGTGGAGAGTGGCGCACTCGTCGTGTCGCTGGGTGAGCGGACCGGGCTGCTCTCCGCGGAACGGCTGAGGCGGACGCTGGTGCGCTGCACCGCGCACCACCCGCCGTACCTGGTGGTCGACTGCGCGCGGGCCGGGCGGTCCAAGCGGCTGGCGTCGCTGCTGTCCGCGATCGTGATGTTCTGCAACGCGCGGCGGCCCGGGATAACGATGGTGGTGACCGCGCCGAACGCGGCGGTGCGGCGGGTGCTGCGCGGGCGCGTCCGGACGTTCCGGACGCTGGCCACCGCGCTGGCCTCGCTCCCGTCCCGTCCCGCGCACCCGGCCCGCGAGCACGTGCGGCTGGAGCCGGTGCCGGCGAGCGCGGCGGTGGCCCGCGCGCTGGTCCGGTCGTTCGGCGAGCGCCGGTCGCTCGGCGGCGAGGTCGTCGAGGCCGGCGAGTTGATCGTGTCCGAGCTGGTGTCCAACGCGGTGCAGCACGCCGGGACCGCGCTCGACGTGCGGGTCAGCCACTACCGCGGCCACCTGCGGATCGCGGTGGCGGACCGGTCGGCGGACCTGCCCCGGTTCGGCGGCGCCGGTGACGACGGCTCCGGGCTGTCGGTACGCGGGCGCGGGCTGGACCTGGTGGCGCGCTCGGCGGCCCGCTGCGGCGTGCTGCTCGCCCCGGACGGCAAGGTCGTGTGGGCGTACGTGCCGGTGCCGCGGCGGCGCTGGGCACGTGCCTCGGTCGCGGCGCTCGGCCGGGTGGCCTCGTGGCGGCCGGTGGTACGCCGCCGCCCCACGCCCCGGCGCCCGGTGATCCGGCTGCGCCCCGCCTGAGCCGACCGCCGGAAAGTGTCGGCCGGCGCTGCTACGGTCCTGCGCTATGACCATCAACTCGCACGTGACCGTGTTCGCCGGGCTGCCGGTGGTCCCGTCGGACAGTGACGTGAGGCCGGACGATCCGGCGGCGGTGGCCTGGCGCGTCGAGATCGATGACTACGATCTCTCGCCCAAGGACTTCGAGGCCGCGATGGAGACCATGCTGGAGCGGGCCGGCGAGGGTGGACCGGTCGCGCTGGTGATCGGCCAGTGGGGCGGTGCGTACGAGGCGCCGCCGCCGATCGACCTGTTCGTGCGGCTGGCACCGCGCATGCCGCGGCTGCGGTCGTTCTTCCTCGGCGACCTCACGTTCGAGGAGTGTGAGATCTCCTGGATCCAGCACCGGGACATCGCGCCGCTGCTCGCGGCCTATCCGGCGCTGGAGCGGCTGGTCGTGCGCGGCACCGAGGGCCTGGAGATCGGGCGGGCGGCGGCGCACCCGTCGCTGCGCGACCTGGAGATCCAGTCCGGTGGCCTCCCGGCCGCGCTGCTGCGCTCCGTGTTCGCGCTGGAGCTGCCCGCGCTGGAGCGGCTGAACCTGTGGCTCGGCGTCGACTCGTACGGCGGGGACGTCGTGCTGGAGGATCTGGCGCCGCTGCTCGGCGCCGCCGACGAGGCCGCGACCCGCTGGCCCCGGCTCACCGCGCTCGGACTGCGCAACAGCGAGATCCAGGACGAGATCGCGGCCGCGGTCGCGCAGGCGCCGATCCTGCCCCGGCTGCGCGTGCTCGACCTGTCGCTCGGCACGTTCGGCGACGAGGGCGCGGAGTCGCTGCTCGCCGGTCCGCTCGACCACCTGCGGGAACTGGACCTGCACCACCACTTCATGAGCCCGCAGGTCGCGCAGCGGCTGGTCGACGCGCTGCCGTCGGTGCGCGTCGACGTCACCGACCGGCAGGAGGCGCGCGGCGACTGGGGGCGCTTCGTCGAGGTGTCGGAGTGACGGCGACGGCCGTGGTCGGCAACCCGGCCAACCGGCGGGTGACGATGTTCGCCGCGGCGGTGCGCGGCGCGGGCCTGCCGCCGCCGCGCGTCTATCCGTGGCGCGACGTGCTCACCGGCGGGCCGGTCCCGGGCGTGGGCGAGGCGGTGCGCGTCGACTCGCCCGGCGAGGACGCGGAGGTCGGCCGGCTGCTGCGCGGCGCGACCGCCCCGGCGGAGCACGGCGAGATCACCGGCACGGCCGCGGCGCACGCGGGGCTGGGCGCGGCCCTGCGGCGGGTCGAGTCCGGCGGCGGCACGATGCTGGCCGCGCCGGAGGACGTGCTCACCATGGGTGACAAGCCGCGCTGTCACGCCGTGCTGTCCGCGCACGGCGTGCCGGTGCCGCCCGCGCTCCCGCCGGTGACCGGCTACGAGGCGCTCCGGGCGGCGATGCGCGCGGCCGGCTGGGCGCGCGTGTTCGTGAAGCCGTCCCACGGCTCGTCCGCCTCCGGCGTGCTCGCGCTCACCGCCGCGGGTGGTCGCGTCTCGGCGTTGACCAGCGTCGAGCGCGGCCCGGACGGGCGGCTGTTCAACAACCTGACCATCCGGCGGTACGAGCGGGAGGCCGACGTCGCGGCGATCGTGGACCGGCTGGCCGGCGACGGGCTGCACGTGGAGCGCTGGTTCCCGAAGGCGGGGGTGGACGGGCGCACGATCGACCTGCGCGTGGTGGTGATCGCGGGCGAGCCGCGGCACGTGGTGGTCCGGTCGAGCCGGTCGCCGCTGACGAACCTGCACCTCGGCAACGCGCGCGGCGACGTGGCGGCGGCCCGTGAGCGGGCCGGGGCGGCGGGGTGGGGCGCGGCCATGGAGACGTGTGCCCGGGTGGGTGCGGTGTTCCCCCGTACCCTGATGGCCGGGGTCGATCTGATGTTCGACGCGCGCTGGCGGCGGCACGCGGTGGCCGAGGTCAACGCGTTCGGCGACCTGCTGCCCGGGGTGCTGCACCGGGGCGAGGACACCTACACCGCGCAGGTCCGGGCGGCGCTGTGCGCGGTCTGATCCCGAGTCACGACCTGCTGTTCGTCACGCTGGACACGCTGCGCTACGACGTGGCCGCGCGGCAGTTTGCCGAGGGGCGCACGCCGACGCTGGCCGCGCTGCTGCCCGGCGGCTGGGAGCGGCGGCACACGCCGGCCAGTTTCACGTACGCGGCGCACCATGCGTTCTTCGCCGGGTTCCTGCCGACGCCGGTCGCGCCCGGGCGGCATCCGCGGCCGTTCGCGGCCCGGTTCGCCGGCAGCGAGACGACCGGGCCGGACACCTGGGTGTTCGACGCCGCGGACCTGCCGGGCGCGCTCGCCGGCGCCGGCTACCACACGGTCTGCCTGGGCGGCGTCGGCTTCTTCAACCCGGGGGCGCCGCTCGGCCGGGTGCTGCCCGGGCTGTTCGCGGAGGCGCACTGGGAGCCCGCGTTCGGCGTGACCGCGCCGGACTGCGTGGACGCGCAGGCGGACCGGCTCGCGCAGATCATCGCCCGGCTGCCGGTGGAGCGGCCGCTCTTCACGTTTCTCAACGTTGCGGCGCTGCACCAGCCGAACCGGCACTACCTGCCCGGCGCGGCGGACGACACGGTGGACAGCCACGCGGCCGCGCTGGAGTACGCCGATCGCGCGCTGAAACGCGTGTTCACACTGGCCGGCGGGCGCGGGCGGCCCTGCCGGGTGATCATCTGCTCCGACCACGGCACGCTCTACGGCGAGGACGGGCACGTCGGGCACCGGGTCGCGCACGAGGCCGTGTGGACCGTGCCGTACGGGGAGTTCACGCTGTGACCGAGTCGCCGTACCAGGGATATCTCTACGCGTACCCGCACAAGACCGCCTATCGCCGGCTCGACCCGCGGCCCGCGCTCGCGGACGTGTGGGCGGGCGAGCGGCGGGACGCGCTGTTCGGCTACGTGCACGTGCCGTTCTGCGAGATGCGCTGCGGCTTCTGCAACCTGTTCACCCGGTCGAACCCGGCGGCCGGCCAGGTCACCGCGTACCTCGGCCGGCTGCGCGCGCAGACCCGCGCGGTCCGCGACGCGCTCGGGCCCGGCGTGCGGTTCGCCCGGACCGCGATCGGCGGCGGCACGCCCACCTACCTGACCGCGCCGGAGCTGACCGAGCTGTTCGAGATCGTCGGCTTCGGCGGCGGCGTGCCGCTGTCGGTGGAGACCTCGCCCGCGACCGCCACGCCGGACCGGCTGGCCGTGCTGGCCGCGCACGGCACCACCCGGGTCAGCATCGGCGTGCAGAGCTTCCTGGACGCGGAGGCGCGCGCGGCCGGGCGTCCGCAGCGGCGGGCCGAGGTGGAGGCCGCGCTGGCGGCGATCCGGGCGGCCGGCATCCCGGTGCTCAACATCGACCTGATCTACGGCATCGACGGGCAGACGCCGGAGAGCTGGCGGCACAGCCTGGACGCGGCACTGGCCTGGCGGCCGGAGGAACTGTACCTCTATCCGCTGTACGTGCGGCCGCTGACCGGGCTCGGGCGGCGCGCCCGCACCCGGGCGGACTGGGACGCGCAGCGGCTGGCGCTCTACCGGCAGGCGGTGGCGGTGCTGACCGGCGCGGGCTACGCCCAGCTGTCCATGCGGCAGTTCCGGCGCGCGGACGTGCCGGCCGACGACGGGCCGGACTACTGCTGCCAGGACGACGGCATGGTCGGGCTCGGCTGCGGCGCCCGGTCGTACACCACGTCGCTGCACTACTCGTTCGACTACGCGGTCACGGTCGGCGAGGTCCGCGCGGTGCTGGACGACTACCTGTCCCGGCCGGACGACGACTTCCGGTACGCGGAGTTCGGCTACCGGCTGGACGCGGCCGAGCAGCGGCGGCGCTGGCTGCTGAAGTCGCTGCTGCGCGCGGAGGGAGTGGCCGCGGCCGACTACCGGGCCCGGTTCGGCACCTCGCACCCGGACGACTTCCCGGAGCTCGCCGCGCTGGCCGGCCGCGGGTGGCTGGAGCCGGGACTCAACCGGCTCACCGCGGACGGGCTCGCCTGGTCGGACGCGATCGGGCCGCGGCTGGTGTCGGCGCCGGTGCGGGCCGCGATGGACGGGTACGCGCTGCGATGACCCCGCTGTACGTGCTCTACCGGGGGCCGCTGGCCAGCTGCAACTACGACTGCCCGTACTGCCCGTTCGCGAAGCGGGTGGACCCGCCGGCGACCCTGCGCGCGGACCGGGCGGCGCTGCTGCGCTTCGCGGACTGGGCCGAGGCGACCACGGACCGGCGGCTGTCCATCCTGTTCACGCCGTGGGGCGAGGGGCTGACCCGGCGCTGGTACCGGGAGACGATCACGCGGCTGTCGCACCTGCCGCACGTGGACCGGGTGGCGATCCAGACCAACCTCGCGGCGCGGACCGGCTGGCTGGCCGCGGCGGACCGGTCCACCGCGGCGCTGTGGACCACGTACCACCCGGGGCAGGTGACCCGGGCGCGCTTCCTCGGGCGCTGCCGCGAACTGGACGCGCTGGGCGTGCGCTACTCGGTCGGGATCGTCGGGCTGCCCGAGCACCTGGCCGAGGCGCGGGAACTGCGCGCGCTGCTGCCGCCGCGCGTCTACCTGTGGGTGAACGCGGCGGACGGGCACGGCTACACCGCGGACGAGGAGGCGGCGTGGACCGCGCTCGACCCCCGGTTCGGCGACAGCGTGCGGCCGCACGTCTCGCGCGGGCTGCCCTGCCACGCGGGGGAGACCGCGATCTCCGTGCTCGGCGACGGTACGGTGCGGCGCTGCCACTTCGTGCCGTCGGTGATCGGGAATCTCTACGACGGTTCGTGGCGGGCCGCGCTCAAGCCCCGGGCCTGCCCGAACGCGGCCTGCGACTGCCACATCGGGTACGTGCACCTCAAGCCGCTCGGCCTGCGCGAGGTCTACCGCGACGGGCTGATGGAACGCGTTGTCCACAGGCTCGAAGAATTTACGTAGGGGAGTATTCACATGCGATAACGTGCCCCTGACTCGGTGCTCGGACGGGATCGCATGGGGGATCGCATGGTGCGCAGGCTCGTGGTGATGTCGGTGACGGCGCTCGCCGTGGTGCTCGGAGCGGTCTCGCCCGGCCTCGCCGCCGGCCCCCGGCACATCCGCGGCACCGAGACCGTCCCGGTCTACGACTACGCGAGCGCCGTCCGGGAGACCGTGTGGGTGGAGTCGCCGCTCGACGGCGACGGCGCGCGCGACCGCATCGCGGCCGACATCGTCCGCCCGCGCGAGGCGACCACCCGGGTCCCCGTGATCATGGAGGCCTCGCCCTACTACACCTGCTGCGGCCGGGGCAACGAGTCCGAGCTGAAGAAGTACGCGGCCGACGGCACGGTCGTGAGCATGCCGCTCTACTACGACAACTACTTCGTCCCGCGGGGTTACGCGTTCGTCGGCGTCGACCTGTCCGGCACCGCGCGCTCCACCGGCTGCGAGGACGTCGGCGGCCCGGCCGAGGTCGCGTCCGCCAAGGCCGTGATCGACTGGCTGAACGGGCGCGGCACCGCGTTCACCGCGGACGGCCGCCGGGCCACCGCCTCCTGGACCACCGGCCGGGTCGGCATGATCGGCAAGTCCTGGGACGGTTCCGTCGCCAACGGCGTGGCCGCGACCGGCGTGCGCGGCCTGGAGACCATCGTCCCGATCGGCGCGATCTCCAGTTGGTACGACTACCAGCGCTACAACGGCATCCTGCGCACCCAGGAGTACGTGCGGTTCCTGCACTCCTACGTGAACGGCCGGCCCGCCGATGCCTGCGCGGACGAGTTGGCCGGGTGGCGCGCGGGCAGCGGCGAGACCACCGGCGACTTCACCGGCTACTGGGCCGCCCGGGACTACCGCCCCGACGCCCGCAACGTCCGGGCCAGCGTGTTCATCGCGCACGGCATCAACGACAAGAACGTCTCGACCCGCCAGTTCGGCCTGTGGTGGGACGCGCTCGCCCGGCACGGCGTGGAGCGCAAGCTGTGGCTGTTCCAGTCCGGCCACGAGGACCCGTTCGACGCGCGCCGCGCCGAGTGGGTGGACACGCTGCACCGCTGGTTCGACCACTACCTGCACGGCCTGCGCAACGGCATCGACCGCGAGCCACGCGCCACGCTCGAGACCGCGCCCGGCGTGTGGCAGGACGAGCGCGACTGGCCGGCCCGCGGCGTCCGCGACCGCACGCTGCCGCTCGGCGACGGCACGCTCGGCCTCGGCGCGGCCGGCCGCGGCGTCACCAAGACCTACACCGACGAGTCGCTGCGCGAGGACGCGCTGGTGGCCAACCCGTCCGCGGCCGTCCCCGGCCGGCTGGCGTTCCTCTCCGCGCCGCTGACCGCACCGCTGCGGATCTCCGGCGAGCCGTCCGTCACGCTGCGGATCAAGGTGGACCGGCCGACCGCGGCGCTGTCCGCACGCCTGGTCGACTACGGCACCGCGACCCGCGTCGACCACTTCCGCTCCGAGGGCCTGGTCAACCTGACCACCTCGTCCTGCTGGGGCGCCGCGTCCGCGACCGACGACGCCTGCTACCTGGACACCGCCGAGGTCACGGTCACCGGCGACCACGCGGTCCTGACCCGCGGCTGGGCCGACGCCGCCCACCACCGCTCGCTGCGCTTCAGCACCCCGCTGCTGCCCGACCGGTGGTACGACCTGACCATCCCGCTCAACACCTACGACGTGACGCTGCCCGCCGGGCACGTGCTCGGCCTGATCCTCGGCCAGTCCGACCCGCAGTTCACCGTCACGAACGACCAGAACGCCACGGTCTCGGTCGACGCGGGCCGCAGCAGCCTGACCCTCCCGGCCACCGGCGCCACCGTCATCGCCCCGGCCACCCCGCCCACCATCACCACCGGCCCCGGCGCGGCGGAGCGCCGCTCCGCGACCGACATCCCGATCGTTCCGCTGCGCTGATCGGTAACGTCTCCACATTCGACACCGAACGACGAGGGCGGCGAGTTGATCGCCGCCCAGCACCCGCTCGTCCGGGTGACGCCGAGGAGCGTTCATGCGATGTTCCGGGCGATCCGGCACCACCGGGCTTTGGGCTGGCTGGTATGTCTGCCGGTTCCTGCCGACGAGGTGTCCTCGGGCCGGGTCCGCGCCGGGTTCGGTGTTCGGCCGAATCTAGCTTCACGCTGGGTTCGACTCCGCGTACGGCCGCGTCGGCTGCGTGCCGCCCGCTCGCGATGCTGCTCGCCCAGAAGCGCCCCACCGCGAACGCCGCCGTGCCCGCGCCGGCCGGCCGCGCGACCAGCTTTCGCGTCCGCCGGGGGCGGGAGCCGGTGAGGGTCAGGGGAAGGTGACGGAGTGGGCCTCGGTGGGGTCGGGGGATTCCCATTTGGTGATCAGGCGGTCGATGACCGTGGCGGGGACCGGGGACGGGCGGGCCGCGTTCTGGCGGTGGATCACCGAGCGAGGCGCTTCCAGGGCGACGATCGAGATGCGGGCGTGGTAGGCGGCGCCCAGGGAGATGCAGAGATCGCGGTGCTGGCGGGTGATGTTGGTGGCGTTCCAGACGAAGTCGCGGCGGGCGCGCAGGTGGACGCGTGCCTCGGCGTGGGCGGCCGCGGCCACGGGGCGCTGGTTGTCGGTGGGGGAGATGCCGAGTCGGGTGCGGATCGCGTCGAGGCTGACGATGGGGCGGTCGCCGGCGTGGCGGGACAGCCAGGTGTCCTTGCCGACGCCGGGCAGGCCGGACAGCACGGTCATCGTCAGGCGGGTGTCGTCGAAGGCGGCGTAGCGCGGGTCGCGGCCGGGGGTGCGGAAGTAGGTGAAGCGGGCGTGGTCCGAGGCGAACGGCCACGGCGAGTCGAGCACACCCAGGTCGGCGCAGTATTCGCGGAACAGCGCGATGTTCTCCAGCACCCGGTCCAGGTCGGCGCAGACGCGGCCGGTGATGTCGGCGGTGGCGAGCATGGCCAGGTCGCGGTTGCGCGTCACCAGGCTCGCGCGCAGCACGATCTGCTCCAGGTCGGGTCGTTCCAGCGCCCAGAACGGCACCTGGTGGTGCCGGACCAGCGCGGCCACGTGTTCCCGCCAGGCGCGCGGTGCGCCGAGGTCCCACAGGATGCGGCGGGCGGCCAGGTCGCCGCGCCGGGAGTGGCCGTGGGCGGTGATCCGGCCGTCGGGGTCGGTGCGGGTGCAGTCCGGCTTGGCCACGTCGTGCAGCAGGACGGCGGCGAACAGCCGCACCCGCTCGTCCTCGGGGAGCGCACGCCACTGTGGTTGCGCGGCGAGCGCGGACGCGGCCATGAACGTGTGCGTGGCCACGTCGCCCTCGCCGTGGTGCAGCGGGTCCTGGGGTACGCCGTCCAGCCGCCGGATCCAGTCGAACTCCGCCACGATCCGCGGCCACGGCACCGTCCATGATGGAGCGGCCGGGCACAGCGCGGCGAACACCGTCCAGTCAGACCGCATACATCACCGCCGGGTCCGCGAGCCGGTTCGCCATGAGCGGCCGGTCGGCCCAGTGCGTCCCGGAGTCGAGCACGGCCTGGGTGAACCCGGCGCGCACCCATTTGTAGCGGGCGACCACCCGGCCGCCCTCCTCATCTTTGATGTAGAGCCCCTCCATGTCGTCGCCGGCGTCCGCGAGACCGGCGTCGACACCGGCGTCCGCGGCGGCGGCGCGGAGGGCGTCGCGCCATCCGGGCGTACGGACCGTGGACGGCCCGGCCAGTGAGGTGAGCGCGGACAGCGACGGGAACGTGCCGGACCGCAGCACCGGCACGCTCACCACCGGCGTGCCGGCCAGCATCGCGCGCCGGGACGGCGTGTCCAGGAAGGCGCCGGTCTCCCGGTCCAGGATGTCGAACTCGCAGAAGTAGTGCGGCAGCGCGTCGTAGAAGACCGTGTGCGTGGCGTACATCCACTCGCCGTACATCACGAACCGGTCGCGCAGCACCGGCCGCAGGATCGGTGCCACCGTCGACGCCCAGGACTTCAGCGGCGCGAACTGCCGCTCCCGCGGCCCACCGGTGAGATAGTGGCCGCGGGACTGGAGCCGCAGCGCGCCGTCCGCGGTGAAGCTGATCGCCGCGTTCGCGCCGTCGAGCTTCTCCTCGACGACCAGCCACCGGCCGCGCAGCGCGGCGAACGGCGTCTGCGACAGGTCCTCGTCGCCCGGCTGGAGGCGGGAGCCGGCCAGGTGCGGGGTCCGCGGATACTTGACCATCACGACCGTGTTTGTACAGGCCGGACGGTCGGCCCGCGACGGATTTAGCGGCCGAAGTGGGATTCCCAATGCACAGATCCTGCGTAAAAGTGGTACGAAAGTCCGATACCTGACTGTCGGATCATCCAGGTCCCAGTAGAACTCAGGGGTGCCGATGTACGTCTGGGTGGCCGGAGTGCTGGCCGTCGCCGCGGGTGCCTTCATGGTCGTGTCGCTGCTGACGCTGCACGCGGTGCGGCGGGAGCGCGCGCTGCTCGCCGCCGCGCGGGCGGTGGCGGCGACCTCCGAGGCGCCGGAGGGCTCCGCCTACGCGGGCGCCGGCCTGCTGGCGGACGAGAACGTGGCGGCCGGTGCCATGCTCGGGACGATCCTCGAGGCCGACGTGGCCGCGCTCAACGCCCGCCTCAGTGCGGCGCGCACCGGCGTGGCCGATCTCGGCGCCAAGGCCGAGCTGGACCGCGTCGCGGACAAGCTGCGCGAGGCGACCACGGAGGCACACCTGTGGCGTACCGTGCCGGACGGCCGCGAGCACCTGCGGGCCGCGACCGGCGCGCTGGCGTCCGCGGGCCGGCACCTGGCGCGCGCCACCGCGCGGGCCGTCGGCCGGCCGGAGCCCGCGGACGCGCCGCCGTGCCTGGCCGATCCGGCGCACGGGCCCGCCGCCGCGGAGGTGACCTGGGCGCCGGACGGCGGCGTGCCGCGGCGCATCCCGGTGTGCGAGGCAGACTACGCCCGGATCTCCGCGGGACGCTCCGCCGCCGTCCGCTCGATCATCGGGCCCGGTGGCCAGCAGCCCTACTACGACACCCCCGCGTACGGTGACTGGCTGCTCGGCTACTTCACCGGCTACGACCCCTACCTGGTCGCCCGGCTGCTGGACGGCACGGTCCTCGGCCGCCAGCTCCCCGGCCGCATCACCGGGCGCGCGCGGTCCGCCGGCGGCTCCAGCGGCGAGTTCGGCACCGTCCACTTCGCCTGACCGGTCGAGTGCCTCCGAACGGCTCCGGTAAAGGCGGCGTGACCTGCGGGTTCGTACCATAGTGAATCCCGGTTCGGCGAATTGCGGTTCGCTGTAGGGCGTCTCATCCTGGGGTGAGAAGTCCGGCGGTGAGGCGAAGGAGCGGGGCCCGTGGGAGTGCGGCAGATCAAGGCGGCGGAGACCGAGGCGGCGTTGAAGTCGGCCGCGCGGCAGCTCTTCGCGGAGCAGGGATACCTCAACACGAAGATCACCGACATCACGACCACGGCCGGGCGGGCCACCGGGTCGTTCTACGACCACTTCGCCAGCAAGGAGGAGCTGCTCCAGGCGCTGGTCGCGGACATGAACGCGCACGCGGACGCCACCATCGCGGAGGAGGCGCACCCGGAGGAGCACGACCTGACCGACCGCGCCCAGCTGCGCGCGCACATCGGCACCGCGTGGATCGTGCTGCGCGACCACCTGCCCGTGGCGGTGGCGCTGATGCAGTCCGCGATGACCGACAATCTCGCGGCCGGGCGCGGCTGGCGCTCGCTGCTGGAGGACACCGACCTGCTGCGCGCGCACCTCGAGGCGCTGGCCGAGAAGGGCCACCCGCTGCCGGGCTCGCCGGAGCTGGTCGCGGCCGCGATGGGCGCGATGCTGTCGATGTTCGGGTACGCGCTGCTGACGGCCGGCGAGTTCGCCCCCCGGGTGAGCGAGGAGGAGATCGTCGACATGCTCACCGGCCTGCTGCTCTACGGCCTCACCGGCCCGCGGCCGGAGACCGGCGACGAGGGCGACGACGCACCGGCGGAGGCGGAGCTGAAGGAGCCGGTCGCCATCGGCTGAGTTCCGGACGTTCCCGCCCGATCGGCGGTCGGCGCGCTGAGGCCGGGCCGCCCGATGGACGGGGCCGCGACGGGCCGGCTGAGTGATCAGCCGGCCCACCCGGCGTGGAACGTCCTACTTCACGTCGACGAGGTCCACGACGAAGATCAGCGTCTCGTTCGGGGCGATCAGGCCGCCGCCCGCGCCCTGCGCGCCGTAGCCCAGGTGCGGCGGGATGACCAGCCGGCGCCGGCCGCCGACCCGCATGCCCACGACGCCCTGGTCCCAGCCGCCGATGACGCGCCCGGCGCCGACCGGGAACGAGAACGTGTCGCCACGGTTCCACGACGCGTCGAACTCGGCGCCGGTGGAGTGCGCGATGCCGACGTAGTGCACGACGGCGTGCCGGCCGGGCGTGACCTCTTCGCCGTCGCCGACGGTGATGTCCTCGACGATCAGCTCCGCCGGGGGCGGTCCGTCGTGCGGGGCGACCTGCGGCTTGCTCATGGAACGGCTCCGTTCGCGGTGCGAATGCTTACCGGCCCAACCTAGCCGGACCTCGCGGGCGACAGCACCTCGGCGTACAGCGATGCCATCAACTCGGGAATCTCATCACCCGGACGGTAGGCGAATCGGATACGGACGGTGTCGCCCGCGGTCACGCGCATCGGCGCGGGCAGCGGCACGACCAGGTAGTTCATCAGCCACTCCACCGGCGCCGGCTCCTCGGTGAGCAGATTTTTCGTGATCATCCGCACCGCGTTGAGCTCGCCGTCCCGCTGCACCACGAAGCGGGCGTCCGCGGCGCACTCGGCGGGCAGCGCGCCGGCGCCGTAGAAGAAGCTCTGGAAGATCGAGGGTGGGGCCAGCGGCGTGGTGCGCGGCTGCGCGGCGGACGGATCCTGGAACAGCGGCGCCGCCACCGTGTACCCGTAGAACGTGAAGTCCTGCGCCACCGGCTGGACGGCCTGGATGGTGGCGCACGGCAGGAAGGCCGGCGGCGGGCCCGCGTAGGAGGACAGGAACGCGCCGATCACCTCCACCTGGCGCTCCCGGAGCAGCCCCACGTGCAGCATCTCGCAGATGACCACGTCGACCACCGGCGGCGGCGTGAACGACCGCGCGTCCGCGTGCACCACCACGACGTCGTCCCCGTGCGCCGCCAGCGACCGGGAGGCCGCCTGGTAGACGCTCGGCTCGCGCTCCACCGCGATCACCGAGGCGGCGCCGGCCACGGCCGCGAAGTGGGCCAGCACGCCGGTCCCGGCGCCCAGCTCCAGCACGCGCGAGCCCGGCCGCACCACGCGCCCGATCGCGGCCTGGAACGCGCCCATCCGCCGGTCGTCCAGCAGCATCTGCGCGTGGTACTGCAGCGGGATGACGTCCGCCGGGCTTCCCTTGTGGTGCACCATGCAAGGAAGTTACAGCAGCTCAGCCTCGGTGAGCAGCTGCGACAGCCCGGCACCGTCCGGCGCGCCGAGCCACTTGCGGCCGAACCGGGCCGACACCACCGAGGTGTCCGACTCCGGCAGCGACGGCAGCGTGCCGGCCAGCACCGCCTGCGCGGGGGAGAGGCGCCGGATCGCGACCGCGGCCACGTTGTCCGGGTGCTTCGACGCGAACTCCGCGTAGATCTCCTGGTCGTGCTGCCCGTCGTCGCCGATCAGCAGCCAGCGGACGCGCGGGAACTCCTGGGACAGCCGCTCCAGCGTCAGCCGCTTGTGCTCCGGCCCGCTGCGGAACCAGCGGTCCTTCGTCGGCCCCCAGTCCGTGAGCAGCAGCGGCCCGACCGGGTAGAGGTGGCGCCGGAGGAACCGGTTCAGCGCGGGCGCCACGTTCCACGCGCCGGTGGACAGGTAGAAGACCGGCGCGCCCGGGTGCGCGGTGCGCAGCCGCTCGTAGAGCACGGCCATCCCGGGCACGGCGGAGCGCGCGTGCTCGTCCAGGACGAACGTGTTCCACGCGGCCAGCAGCGGACGCGGCAGTGCGGTGACCATGACGGTGTCGTCGATGTCGGACACGATGCCGAAGGTGACCGCCGGGTCGATGATCTGCACCGGCGCCTCGACCGGCTCGCCGTCGCCGCTCTGCACCGTCACGGTCTGCCAGCCGGGCTCCAGCTTGGCCGGGACGACCGCGTCCACGAACCCGCCGCGGTCGCCGATCGCCTCGTGCCGTTCGCCGCCGGCCGTGATGATCACCGGCGCGTTCATCTGGCTCACCGTGGCGAAGCTGCGCCAGCCGCGCAGCTTCTTCGGCCGGTCCGCCGAGCCGCGCCGCGCCAGCCAGCCGGTCTTGGGCACGGGGCGGCTGAGCAGCACGCGTGCCATCACGCGCACCCACTCCGTCGTACCGTAACCCGCGTACGTGATGATGCTCGGTTCCCACCCGCGCTTCACCAGCCGCCGCTCGACGACCTCGTGCACCGCGTCCTCGAGCCGGGCGGCGCGATGCAGGCGGGGTCCGGTCTCTCCCACGGGGATAAGCGCCACCGTCACACCTTGCCACATGTGCATCAGTCCGGCCACGGATGGTCGGATCTTGCACCTGCCGTTCATTGAGGATAAAACCCCAAGATCAAAATCCTTCCCGGGTACGTAAGCGCGGGCGGGACGGTACGCAGAGGAGTCCGCGCCCCGGCTCTCAGGTCCGGGTGATCACCACGTCGCCGCCGAGCCGGCCGTGCGCGGGATCGCGCGTCACCGCGCCGGCGTCCAGCAGCCCGTGCAGCGCCCGCACCGTGTCCGCCGGACGGTAGACGGTCTCCGTCATGGTGACGTGCTTCAGCGCGGTCACCGTGGACGGCCCGGCCCGGTCCAGGTACGCCAGCAGCTCGCGGCGCAGCGGCGCGGGGTTCGGCGTGAGCGAGATGTCCAGCAGCCGCCCGTCCGGGTCGTGCGGGTCGCGCAGCCGCACGCCCGCGTACTCGTCCACCGCCCACAGCTCGGTCTTGAACGCCTCCAGGCTCTTCGCCGAGCCGGTGCCCAGGCAGGCCAGCAGCGCCCGCCCGTCCGCGTCCACCAGCTCCACGGCCGCGCCCAGCGCGAAGCCGGCCGCGCGCACGCGGTCGCGTACCCCCGCGGGGTCCTCGGTGATCAGCAGGACCTCGGCGGGCCGGCCGGCCCGGACCGCGCGCAGCGCCGCCTCGTCCGCGATGCCGTCCAGCGCGACCAGCAGCGGCGCGCCCGCGGCCCGGGCGGCCCGGAGCGCGACCGGCAGCAGCGCGGGACCGTCCCCGGCGAGCGGGTGGACGGTCAGCGCGGCCGGCGTGCCCAGCTCCCGCTGCAGCTCCGCGAGCCGGTCCCGGTCCGCGTCCGGCCCCGCGACGATCATGGTGAGTTCCCGCCCGCGCAGCCGGTCCGCGAACTCGGCGAACACGCGCAGCGCCGCCTCGGCCGCGGCCACCCCGGCCGGCGCGCGCGAGACCAGCGCGAACGTGGCGCGCCGCCCGCCGTGCAGCGCGCCCGGCGCCCAGGTGCCGAGATAGCGGACGAGCAGTTCGCGGGTCACGTCGGTGAGGGACACGCCCCCTATTGAAGCGGATGGGCCCCGGGACGGTCCGGGACCGCGCGGACCACCCGGCCGCGTCCGCCGTTCTTCGCCGCGTAGAGCGCGACGTCCGCGCGGTGCAGCAGGTGGTCGGGCAGTTCCTCGCCGTCCCACAGCGCCAGGCCGGCGGAGAACGTCTGGAGCTCCGGCGTGGCGATCCGCAGCCGGTCCAGCAGCCGGGCCGCCTCGTCCTCGGTGCGCCCCGGCATCAGCAGCACGAACTCCTCGCCGCCGTACCGGGCCAGGGTGTCGCCGTCGCGCAGCAGCAGGCTCCAGGCCATCGCGGCGCCGGCCAACAGGTCGTCGCCGGCCTGGTGCCCGCGCGTGTCGTTGTAGTGCTTGAAGTGGTCCATGTCCAGGATCGCCACCGGGAACGGCGCGTGCACCGCACGGGTCGTGGCCATGTCCCGGACCAGCTGGGCGGCGAGCGTGCGCCGGTTGGGCAGCCCGGTGAGCGTGTCCGTGCGGGCCAGTTCGTCGAGCCGGCGCGCCTGCGTGGCGAGCTGCCGGGCCTGCTCCTCCAGCCGCCGGACCATGCCCGCCATCCGCGTCACCACCAGGATGAACAGCACGGCGGAGGTGATCGCGACCGCCCAGGTGCTCGGCTCGACGCCGGCCAGCAGCTGCACGATCAGCACGCCGGGGGCGAGCAGTGCCGCGCCGGAGAGCGTGAACAGCCGGCGGCGGGTGAGCGTCTGCGCGCGCGGCGACGGGTCGCCGATCGCCCCGGCGGACGGCACCAGCGCGCCCACGCCCCAGATCAGGTACGAGCCGAGGAACGCCATCGTGCCGAGCGTGGAGTCCTCCGCGAAGGTGAACGTCACGTCCGCCACCAGCAGCGTCACCACGGACACGGTGACCAGCCGGAAGGAGGTGTTGCGGGAGCCGGTGACCAGCAGCAGCCGCACCACGCCGGCCAGCAGCAGGATGTCGCCGAGCGGATAGCCGAGCGCGATCAGCGTGCCGAGCGTGGAGTCACCCTCGGCCAGCGCCGGCGCGATCAGCAGCACCCAGTAGGGCAGCGCCAGCCCGGCCACCAGCATCGTGCTGTCCAGTTGGGCGAGGTGGTCGTCCGCGGAGCGGTGCCGCCGGGCCAGCAGCAGCAACGCGACCGTGAGCAGCGGGTACTGGGCCAGGTAGAACGCGTCCGCGGCGGACGGGAACGGGTCGATGTGCGCGATGTCCGCGTAGTACGTCCAGAGCAGGTCACCGGCGACCGCGCAGCCCTGCCCGGCGGCGAACAGCGCCCACGGCCAGGAGCGCCAGTGGCGCGCCGCGACCGCGCAGGCGGCCACGCTGAGCGCGCCGATGCCGGCGTAGAGCGCACTGCGCTCCAGCCCGGCGGGCAACAGCAGCCACACGCCGAGCAGGACGGGACCGCCGATCAGCAGGAACCGGCGGAACAGGGTGATCACGCTCCACCATCGGCCCCGATCCCGCGACCGTGAGTGCCTGTGAGCGTTCCCTCACGCAGAGTCTTAGGTGCCGGACCTGACCAGCCCGGCGCCCTCCTCCTCGACCTCGTCGGACTCGGCCAGCCCGGCCCGCTCCTGCAACCGGCGCAGCGGGCCCGGCGCCCACCAGGCCGCGTCGCCCATCAGGCGGATCACGGCCGGGACCAGCAGCATGCGGACCACGGTCGCGTCCAGCACCAGCGCCAGGATCATGCCGACGCCGATGAACCGCATCATCGCCAGCGACGACAGCGCGAACGCGCCGGTGACCACGACCAGCAGGATCGCGGCCGCGCTGATCACCCGGCCGGTGCGCACGATGCCGGTGACCACCGCGTCGGCCGTGGACGCGCCCCGGGTGCGCGCCTCCACCATCCGGGAGAGCAGGAAGACCTCGTAGTCGGTGGAGAGCCCGAAGACGACCGCGGCCATCAGCACCACGATGCCGACCTCCAGCGGCGCCGGCGTGACGCCGAGCAGGCCCGCGCCGTGGCCCTCCTGGAACACGAAGACCAGCACGCCGAACGTGGCGGTGAGGCTGAGCGCGCTCATCACCACGGCCTTGACCGGCAGCAGCACCGAGCCGAACGCCAGGAACATCAGCACCAGGGTGGCGCCGGCCAGCAGCAGCACCATCCACGGCAGCTGCGCGTAGGTGGCGTCCAGGCTGTCCACGTTCCGCGCGGTGAAGCCGCCGACCAGCAGCTCCGTGCCGGACGGCGGGGTGAGCGCGCGGATCGACTCCACCGCGCCGGTGGAGGTCTGGTCCAGCGCGTCCGTGGACTCCAGCGCCGCGGTGATCTCGGTGACGCCGTTGCGCGAGCCGCTGATCGTGGCCTCGCCGATGCCGGGCACGTTCGCCACCTCGGCGGCGAACGGCTGGGCGGCGGCCGCGTCCGCGCCGCGCAGCACGACCTGCACGCCGGTGCCGCTCATCGCGGGGAACTCCGCCTTCAGCTCCGCCAGCGCCTCGCGGGCCGGGTCGCCGGCGGGCAGCACGCGCTCGTCGATCTCGCCGAACTCCACGCCCCGGATCGGCGCGGCCAGCAGGATCAGCACCGCCAGGATCGGCAGCGCGACCAGCACCGGGCGCTTCATCACGAACCGGGCCAGGCGCTCCCAGCCCGTACTGATCACGGGCTCGTCGCCCTTGATCTGCTTCTTGCGGCGCGGCAGCGCGAGCTTGTCCACGCGCGGGCCGAGCAGGCCGAGCATCGCCGGCAGCAGCGTGAGCGAGGTGAACGCGGCCAGCGCCACCGCGGACATGCCGCCGTACGCCAGGGACTTGAGGAAGCTCTGCGGGAACAGCATCAGGCCGGCCAGCGCGATGATCAGCAGCGTGGCGGAGAACGCGACGGTACGGCCGGCCGTGGCCACCGTGTTGCGCACCGCGGCCGCGGTGGCCCGTCCCGCGGCCAGCTCCTCGCGGAATCGGCCCACCATGAACAGCCCGTAGTCGATCGCCATGCCCAGGCCGAGCAGGCTGGCCACGTTGACCGCGAACGAGTTGACCTCGGTGGTCAGCGCGATCACGTGCAGCACGCCGAGCGCGCCGAGCACGGCCAGGCCGCCGACCAGCACCGGCAGCGCGGCGGCGACCAGCGAACCGAAGATCAGCACGAGCAGCACCAGCACGACCGGCAGCGACACGCCCTCGGCCAGCGTCAGGTCCTGCTTCGAGCGCTCGGACGTGGAGTCCTGCAGCGCCGCGGCGCCGCCCACCTTCGTCGCGACGCCGTCGACCGTGAAATCGTCCTTGATCTCGCGGAAGTTCTCCAGCTTCTCCGTCTCGTTCGCGCCGGCCAGCGTGATCAGCGCGATCGCGCGCCGCTTGTCCGGCGTGGCGAACTGGGCGGCCTGCGCGGCGGCCTGGGCGGCCTGTGCCGCCGCCTGCGGGTCGGCCGGCTGTGCCCGCGGCTGCTGCGCGGCCTGTGCCGCCGCGGCGAGCTGCCAGTACGAGCTGGCGGACTCGACCCGGTCCGAGGGGAGCGCCTCCAGGTCCGCGGTGACGGCCCGGGCCACGGCCGGGTCGTCGACCGTGCCGGCGTCCGGGGTGTAGATGACGATGACGTCGCCGCCCTGCGCGCCGAGCGCCTCCTCGGCGACCTCGGCGGCCCGGGCCGACTCGCTGCCCGGATCGATGTAGCCGCCCTCGGAGAGCTGCCCGAAGACGCCGAGACCCCACACGCCGGAGGCGATCGAGGCGGCCACGACCACGATCACCGTGGTCCAGCGCAGGCGGTGCATGAGTGAACCCCATGACGCGAACACGAGTGCGTACCCTCCGGTGTCTCGACGTGTGAGCCGCTACAAAAAGTAAACATGTTTCACGCTTGGCCGTGTGGGCCGGGGTGTCGCTTACCCGCTTTTCGGGGAATCGACCCGCACCGCGCCCACCCGCGCGTTAGCGTAGCTTCGTCCTCTTTTTCACATTATTTCGTGACGTCGGTGGATGTTTGGTGAGAGGTGGTGGGCCCGTGGTGTCCCGGCCTCGACCGGCGCCGATTCCCGATCCGGAGGTGGCGGCGCTGGCCGACCTGCCCATGCTGTCCGACCTCACCGTGCGGGCCGACGGGATCGCGGAGGCCATCGGGCTTCGCCGGGTGCTGGAGACCACCACCGAGGCGTTCGTCTCGATGGACGCGAACGGCCGGATCCGTGCCTGGAACCCGGCCGCGGAACGCCTGCTCGGCTGGCACGCGGCCGAGGTCATCGGCCGGAACCTGGCCGAGACGATCATCCCGGAGCCGCTGCGCGACGCGCACGCCGGCGGCATGCGGCGGTACATGGCCACCGGCGAGGCGCGGGTGGCCGGCGAACGGCTGGCGCTGCCCGCGCTGCACCGCGACGGGCACGTGGTCACGGTCGAGGTGGTGATCTGGCCGAACCAGGTCGAGGGCGACTGGTGGTTCCACGCGTTCCTGCACGACATCAGCGACCGGGTCGCGGCCGAGGAACGGCTGCGCCGCGAGCGGATGTTCCTCGCCACCGTGCTGGACAGTCTCTCCGACGGCGTGGTCGCCTGCGACGCGGACGCGGTGATCACCACGGTCAACCCGGCGGCGCGGCAGATGCGCGGCAACCCGGCGCCGAGCGTGTCCATGCGCGAGGTCTTCGCCCGGCTGGACGCGCGGCACCCGGACGGCCGGCCGATGGCGTACGAGGAACTGCCGCTGATCCGCGCGCTGCGCGGCGAGGTGGTGGTCGACGCGGAGGTGGTGCTGGCCGACCGCCGGGTGGTCTGCACCGGCCGCCAGCTGCGCGACGCGACCGGCGAGGTCTCCGGCGCGGTGGTGGCGGCCCGCGACGTCACGGTCGAGCGCGCCGCCGAGGCGCACAACGCGCTGCTGGCCGCGCGGCTGCGGCAGACGATCGCGGTGCAGCGCGAGGTGATCGAGGCGGCCGCGGACCGCGACGAGACGCTGCGGCTGGTCGCGGACCGGGCGCTGGAGATGTTCCCGGGCGCGGAGGGCGCCGCGGTCGCGCTGCTCGACGGCGGCGAACTGGTCTACACCGCGGTCTCCGGGTCCATGTCCAGGCTGGCCGGCCTGCGGCTGCCGGTGGACTCCTCGCTGAGCGGGCACGCGGTCCGCGAGGCGGCCACCATGCGCTGCGACGACCCGGAGGCGGACCCGCGCGTGGACCGCGAGGCCTGCCGCCGCGGCGGCGTCGGGTCCATCCTGATCGCGCCGCTGCTCTCCGAGGACCACGTGACCGGCGTGCTGCTGGTGACCGGCGGCCGGACCGGCGCGTTCGACGACAGCGACGCCCAGCACCTGGAACTGCTCGGGCACAGCCTCAGCGGCGGGCTCCGGCACGCGGACGACTACGCGGAGATCAACCGGCTGCTCGGCGAGCGCACCGCGGCGCTGGCCGAGGTGGAGGCCGCGAACCAGCTCAAGCTCGACCTGATCGGCATGCTCGGCCACGAGATCGCGACGCCGCTGATGTCGATCCTGGCCACCGTGGAGATGACCACCGACGAGCCGGACATGCCGGACGCGCTGTCGCTGATCGGCCGGCAGGCGACCCGGCTGGACACGCTGGTCCGCGAGGTGCTCACCCAGGTGGCGCTGGACGCCGGCCGGCTGCACGCGGACCGCGAGCCGGTGCCGCTCGCCGCCGCGATCACGGCCGCCGTCGACCTGGCCGCGGCCGGCCCGGTGCCGGTCCACGGCGACGTGTCGGTGGACGTGCTGGTCAACCGCGGTCACCTCCAGCAGATGCTGGTCAACTACCTGACGAACGCGGCCAAGTACGGCGGTGGCGCGGTCGCGGTGGAGGTCACCCGTACGGCTGAAAACGCGGTGCGGATCGGCGTGCGCGACGCGGGCGACGGCGTGCCGGAGGGCTTCCGCGACCAGCTCTTCTCGCAGTTCAGCCGCGCGCGCCGGACCGCGGCCAGCAAGCCCGGCACCGGCCTCGGCCTGTACATCGTCCGAGGTCTCGCGCGTGCGAACGGCGGTGATGCCGGTTATCTCCCGGCCGTACCGCATGGGTCGATCTTCTATCTCGACCTGGAAACGGCGTGATGTCCCGATCGTCCCGGTCGTGGCGGGTTGGGCGTCGCGCTTTGCCACACTGACGCCGTGCGCATCCGTCCAGCGACCATCGCCGATGCCGCCGTGCTCGCCGACGTCCACGTGCGCACGTGGCAGGCCACCTACCGCGGCTTCGTCCCGGACGGCTACCTGCGATCGCTGGACCCGGTGCGGTGGCGCCCGTTCTGGCAGGACCGCCTGCGGCGCCCGGAGGAGGGGACGGCCACGCTGGCGCTGGTCCCGGACGCCGGTGACCGCCCGGTCGGCTTCGTCAGCTTCGGCCCGTCCCGCGACGACGCGGCGGACGTCGCGGCCGGGGAGATCTTCGCGATCTACGTGCTGCCGGAGCACTGGGGGACCGGCGGCGGCCGCATGCTGATGGCCGCGGCCCTCACCGCGCTGGCGGACGCCGGGTTCGGCCGCGCCACGCTCTGGGTGCTGGACGGCAACGCCCGCGCGCGCCGCTTCTACGAGGCCGGCGGCTGGCGCCCGGACGGCCTCACCAAACGCGACGAGTCCCGCGGCTTCCCGCTGGACGAGGTGCGATACGTCCTCGATCTCCGGTAACCGGAACGGGCGCGGGAACCGTCTTCCCGGCATGGCGTCAATTCCCCGCGCGGCCCCGGCCGTGCTTCTCGTGGCGGGCATGCTCGCGGTCGCGCCGGCCGCTCAGGCGCACGGTGGCGACCCCGGCGCGCCCGGTCCGCACCGCGTCTCCACACTGGACTACACGCTCGGTGACCGGGCGTTCCAGGTCGACGGCTTCCACGCGGACGGGCCGGACGGCCGGCTCGCGGACATCGAGCTGACCGGCACCGTGCACTACCCGGCCGGCGGGCGGGGGCCGTACCCGATGGTGGTGCTGTCCCACGGCTACTGGGCCACCTGCGCGGACCGGGAGGCGGCCGACACCCAGGCGCGGCTGGAGGCCGAGCGGCCGGACGACTTCTACGACGACCCGCGCTGGCTGGACGCGGTCACCCGGCTGTGGCAGTGGCCGTGCGCGCCCGGCGTGGCGCCGCTGCCCAGCTACCGCGGCTACGACTACCTGGCGTACAAGCTGGCGAGTCACGGCATGGTGGTCGTCTCGATCAGCGCCAACGGGATCAACGCGGGCCAGATCGGCACGGAGGCCGACAACGCCCGGTCGATGCTGATCAACAAGCATCTGTCGCTCTGGACCGAGCTGGTCGGTACCGGAGGCGGCCCGCTCGCCGGGCGGTTCACCGACCCGCGCACCCACCGGGTGATGAAGCCCGACTTCACCGGCCGCGTCGATTTCACCCGGGTCGGCACGCTCGGTCACTCCCGCGGCGGACGCGGCGTCGCCTGGCACGCGGCCGACGTGCACCGCGACGCGCTCCCGGCCGGCGTGCGCATCGCCGGCGTGCTCTCGCTCGCCGCCGCCGGCGCGGGCGCCGCCACCAACCCGGACTCGCCGGAGGCCCCGCTCTACCGGGTCACCTCCGCGCCGCTCGCGGTCTGGATCGGCGGCTGCGACTCCGACCAGGGCCTCGACTACGTCGAGCTGGCCCGCGGGCACACCCGCCACCCGATCTACCGGTGGGACGTGGACGGGGCCAACCACAACTTCCTCAACACCCAGTGGTCACCGGCCAGCGGCCAGGTCGGCGCGGTCGACGACGGCCAGGGACCCGGCCCGGGCCTGTGCGGCACGCCGACGCTGGGCGACTGGGACCCGGACAGCGGCACCCCGCCGCCGCCGGTCGAGTGGATCGACATCGTGCACAAGCTGACCGAGGAGGAGGAACGGCGCGTGCACACCGGCTACGCCACCGCGTTCTTCCGCTCGGCGCTGCTCGGTGACCACCGGTTCGTGAACGTCATCAGCGGGGAAAGCCACCCGTACGCCGAGATCACCACTGTGGACGCGGTGCGGTTCGACCCGAACTGAGCCGCGTGGCCGGTGCCCGTACCCCCCGGCGGGCACCGGCTCCTACATGTCCCAGGCCGCGCGGAGCGCGCCGAAGACGTCGTGGAACTCCGGGAACGTCTTCTTCACGCAGCCCGGGTCGTCCAGCGTGATGTGCGGGACGCGCAGCGACGTGACGGAGAAGCTCATCGCGATCCGGTGGTCCCGGCGGGTGCCGATCTCCGCCGGCGCCGGCACACCGGGCTGGATCTCGATCCAGTCCTCGCCGGTCTCCACCCGGACGCCCAGGCGGCGCAGGTTGTCCGCGCACGCGTCGAGCCGGTCGCACTCCTTGACCCGGGTGTTGTACACGTCCTCGATCCGCACCGGCCCGTCCGCGAACGGCGCGATCGCGGCCAGCGTCGGCATGGTGTCGGAGATGTCGCGCATGTTCGTGGTGATGCCGGTCAGCCGCCCGGTGCCGCGGACCGTGGTGGCGTCCGCCCCAATCGTCACCTCCGCGCCCATCCGGCCCAGCACCTCGACGAAGCCCAGGTCGCCCTGGAGCGCGCCGGCGCCCAGCCCGGGCACGGTCACCTCGTTGCCGGTGATCGCGGCGGCGGCGAAGAAGTAGCTGGCGGTCGACGCGTCCGGCTCGATCGGGTACGTCGCCGCCCGGTAACCGCCCGGCGGCACCCGCAGCGTGTTGCCGTCCCGGGCCACGGTCACGCCGAACCGGCGCATCATCGCCAGCGTGATCTCCACGTACGGCGCGCTGACCAGCCCGGTGACCGTGATGTTCAGCCCCTCGCGGGTGAGCGGCCCGGTGAGCAGCATCGCGGTGAGGAACTGCGACGACAGGCTCGCGTCCAGCTCCAGATCGCCGCCCTTGATGCCGTCCGCGACCACGGTCAGCGGCAGGTGGCCCTCCCGCTCGGTGTGCCGCACGTCGACGCCGAGCGCGCGCAGCGCCGCGGTCAGCGGGGCGACCGGGCGGCGGCGCATCTGCTCGGACGCGTCGAACCGGAACGTACCGTGCCCGGCCGCGACCAGGCCGGGCAGGAACCGGGCGGCGGTGGCGGCGTCGCGGCAGAAGACGTCGGCCTCGCCGGCGGCCGGTCCGGCGGGCCGGCCGGTGATGGTCCAGTCCTCGCCGCCGCGCCGTACCTCGTACCCGAGCGCGACCAGCCCGTCCGCGAACGCCTCCGTGTCGTCGGAGAGCAGCGGACGGCCGAGCACCGTGGTGCCCTCGGCCGCGGCCGCCAGGAACAGCGCCCGCGCGGTGATCGACTTCGACCCCGGAATCGCCACCACAGACACCCGAATAACCCCCTGCGCTCGCCCGGATCCGCTGTCACAGATCGTATCGGGCGCCCGGGTCCACGCCGACGGACTCGCTGCCCGTCCCGCACGTCGGGAGCCGTGCGGGGTACGGCCCGGCCGGGCCGCACCCCGCCGCCGATCAGCGCCGCTTGGAGTCGCGCGAGTCGCCGCCGGAGGACAGGCCCTTGTCCAGCCCGGCCCGGCGCAGCGCGTCCGCCATCGCGGAGTTGCCGAAGTCCGGACGGCCGCCGCCCTGGCCGCCGCCGGACCGGTTGTCCCGTCCGCCGCCGCCCCGGCGCTCCTGACCACCGCGACCACCCTGCGCACGATCGCCGCCACGCTGGCCGCGATCGCCACCCCTGGGCCCGCCGCGCTCGCCGCCGCCACTGCGCTCGCCGCCGCCACTGCGCTCGCCGCCGCCGCTACGGGGGCCGCCGCCCTGGCCGCGCGCACCGCCGCGTTCGCCCCGGGGCCGGTCGCCGCGCGGCGCGCCGCCGCCCTCGGCGTCGTCCTCCAGGCGCAGCGTCAGCGAGATGCGCTTGCGCGGGATGTCCACGTCGAGCACCTTGACCGTGACGATGTCGCCCGGCTTGACCACCTCGCGCGGGTCCTTGACGAACGTCTTGGACAGCGCGGACACGTGCACCAGGCCGTCCTGGTGCACGCCGATGTCGACGAACGCGCCGAACGCGGCCACGTTCGTGACCACGCCCTCCAGCTTCATGCCGGGCCGCAGGTCGGCGAGCGTCTCCACGCCGTCCGCGAACGCCGCGGTCTTGAACGCCGGTCGCGGGTCCCGGCCCGGCTTCTCCAGCTCCGCGATGATGTCGGTGACCGTGG
The DNA here is from genome assembly GCF_031458235.1 of Catenuloplanes atrovinosus. NCBI lineage: Bacteria > Bacillati > Actinomycetota > Actinomycetes > Micromonosporales > Micromonosporaceae > Catenuloplanes > Catenuloplanes atrovinosus. Next base: position 1,969,679 of record NZ_JAVDYB010000001.1, read on the forward strand.
GCAGACCGAACTGCTCGTCCACGAACTGCGCGGGGGAGAGGCGGCGCAGCGCGCTGCCGTTGCCGATCAGCGACTTCAGGTCGCCGCCGGTCGCGTCCACGATCCGGCGAACCACCGGGTACGCCTCCGGGTGCACGCCGGACGCGTCGAGCGGGTCGTCACCGGCCGGGATGCGCAGGAAGCCCGCGCACTGCTCGAACGCCTTCGGCCCGAGGCGCGGCACCTGCTTGAGCGCGGCCCGGGACCGGAACGGACCGTTCGCGTCGCGGTGCAGCACGATGTTCTCCGCGAGGCCGGCGCCGATGCCGGAGACCCGGGTGAGCAGCGGGGCGGACGCGGTGTTCACGTCCACGCCGACGCCGTTCACACAGTCCTCCACCACCGCGTCGAGCGAGCGGGACAGCTTCACCTCGGACAGGTCGTGCTGGTACTGCCCGACGCCGATGGAGCGCGGGTCGATCTTCACCAGCTCGGCGAGCGGGTCCTGGAGGCGGCGGGCGATGGAGACCGCGCCGCGCAGCGACACGTCCAGCCCGGGCAGTTCCTCGGACGCGTACGCCGAGGCGGAGTAGACGGACGCGCCCGCCTCGGACACCACGATCTTCGTGAGCCCGAGCTGCGGGAACGCCTTGATCAGGTCACCGGCGAGCTTGTCCGTCTCCCGGGACGCGGTGCCGTTGCCGATCGCGATCAGGTCGACGTGGTGCTTCGTGGCCAGCGCGGCCAGCGTGGCGATCGACTCGTCCCACTTGCGGCGCGGCTCGTGCGGGTAGATCGTGGCGGTGTCGACGACCTTGCCGGTGCCGTCCACCACCGCGACCTTCACGCCGGTGCGCAGACCCGGGTCGAGGCCCATGGTCACCCGGTTGCCGGCCGGCGCCGCGAGCAGCAGGTCGCGCAGGTTGGCCGCGAAGACGCGGACCGCCTCCTCCTCGGCCGCCTGCCACAGCCGCGACCGCAGGTTGATCTCCAGGTGCACCATGATCCGGGTGCGCCAGGCCCACCGGACCGTGTCCCGCAGCCAGCGGTCGGCCGGCCGCCCCTGGTCGGCGATGCCGAACCGCGCGGCGATCGCCGCCTCGTACGTGGTGGGGCCCTCGGCCTCCTCCGCGTCCGGGCGCAGCGACAGCTCCAGCACCTCCTCCTTCTCGCCGCGGAACATGGCGAGGATGCGGTGCGACGGGAGCTTGGTCAGCGGCTCGGAGAAGTCGAAGTAGTCCTTGAACTTGGCGCCGGCCTCCTCCTTGCCCTCCCGCACCTTGGCGCTCAGCACACCGCGGCTCCAGACCTGCTCGCGCAGCGTGCCGATCAGGTCCGCGTCCTCGGAGAAGCGCTCGACCAGGATCGCGCGCGCCCCGTCCAGCGCCGCCTGCGCCGTGGCCACGCCCTTCGCCTCGTCCACGTAACCGGCGGCCTCGGTGGCCGGGTCGGTCAGCGGGTCGCCGATCAGCCGGTCGGCGAGCGGCTCCAGGCCGGCCTCGCGGGCGATCTGCGCCTTGGTCCGGCGCTTCGGCTTGAACGGCAGGTAGATGTCCTCCAGCCGCGCCTTGGAGTCGGCGGCCAGGATCTGCGCCTGCAACTCCTCGGTGAGCTTGCCCTGCCCGTGGATCGACTCCAGGATCGCGGCGCGCCGCTCCTCCAGGTCGCGCAGGTAACGCAGCCGCTCCTCCAGCGTGCGCAGCTGCGCGTCGTCGAGCGTGCCGGTCACCTCCTTGCGGTACCGCGCGATGAACGGCACGGTCGCGCCGCCGTCCAGCAGCTCGACCGCGGCCGCCACCTGCCGCTCGCGCACGCCGAGCTCCTCGGCGATGCGCTGGTTGATGGCGCCGGCGCTCGCCGCCACGAACGCCGCGGTGGTCGCGGTCGGCGTCACCGCCACCGGCTCGGCCGCCGCGATCACCTCGGGCTGCGCCTCGGCCGGGGGCAGTGCTGGGTCCACAGACGTAGTCACGCTTGATCCACCTTCTGATGTCATCTCGGCCGCCATTCTGCCCGCACCCACCGACACTTGTCGCGGCACCCCGGTGCGCCCGGCGGGTCGCAAGAAGGTCATAAAGCGCATTTTCCCGCTTCCGGCGTGGGCGCTTTCCGCATGCTCCCGCGGGCCACGGTCGTCGCTGGCGCTCCTCCCTGCCGGTGGCGTCGCCGGTCGCGCGCGAACCCCCGTTCGCCAGCGGATGATCATCAGGCTGTTAGCGTGGCGGGATGGCTGAGTCGGAGGATCCGCGAGCGCAGCGGCTGTCCGGTACCGGGCGGGCGGGCGGTGATCTCGCCGGTTCGCCGTTCCGGGCGGACCGGGACCGGATCGTGTCGTCGACGTTCTTCGCCCGGCTCGGCGGCGTCACCCAGGTGATCAGTCCCGGCGGGTCGGGGCTGCTGGTGCACAACCGGCTGACGCACAGCCTCAAGGTGGCGCAGGTCGGGCGCGCGATCGCGGAGCGGCTGCTGGCCCGCGCCGAGCACCGCGACCTGCTGGAGAAGCTCGGCGGCTGCGACCCGGACGTGGTGGAGGCGGCGTCGCTGGCGCACGACCTCGGGCACCCGCCGTTCGGGCACCTCGGCGAGCGCGTGCTGGACCGGCTGGCGCGGGAGAAGCTCGGGCTCGCGGACGGGTTCGAGGGCAACGCGCAGTCGTACCGGATCGTGACCAGCACCGAGATCCGCGGCGAGGCGCGCGGCGAGACGATCATCGGGCTGGACCTGACCGCGGCCGTGCGCGCCGCGATGCTCAAGTACCCGTGGACGCGCCGCGGCTACCCGGCACCGCACCCGTCCACGCTGAGCCCGGCGCCGCGCGGCGCCACCGTGCCGGCCGGTGACCCGGACGGCGGGTCGCTGAAGTTCGGCGCGTACGGCACGGAGGTCCGCGACCTGCGGCACGCCCGCGCGCCGTTTGAGGGCCGGATCCCGGACTGGCAGCAGACCGCGGAGGCGTCCATCATGGACACCGCGGACGACATCGCCTACGCGATCCACGACGTCGAGGACTTCTACCGCGTCGGCGTGCTGCGCCAGGGCGAGGTCGCGGCGGAACTCTCCGCCTGGCAGCGGCACGCGGGCGAACTGGCCATCGAGTCGGACGCGGCGCTGGAGCTCACCGCGCGCCGCCCCGGCCGGTCGATCGAACGGCTGCGGCGCACGCTGCACCGCAAGGACTCCTGGGTCAGCGACGACGAGGCGTTCGCCACCGCGGTCGCGCACGTGCGGCGCGAACTGGTCGACGGACTGCTCTCCGCGCCGTTCGACGGCTCGGTCGAGGCCGAGCACGCGGTGTCCCGGTTCTCCGACACCTGGACGCGCGGCCTGGTCGACGCGATCACCGTGACCGCGACGCCGTCCATGCGCTCCGGGCACGTGCTGCTCTCCCCGGTGCAGTGGCACGAGGTGCAGGTGCTCAAGTTCGTCCACCACCGCTTCGTGCTGGAGCGCCCCGACCTGGCACTGCACCAGCGCGGCCAGGCCCGGCTGCTCGGCACGCTGGTGGAGGCGCTGCTCGCCTGGCTGGACGACCCGGACGAGACCACCCGCCTGCCGCGCCGCCTGCACGACCTGGTCGAGCTGGCCGAGGCCGAGCTGGACCCGGCCACGCCGCACCGCGCGGCCCGGGCCCGCGGGCGGGCGATCGTCGACTTCGTGGCCTCGCTGACCGACAACCAGGCGGTGGCGATGCTCGACGCGCTCTCCGGACGCTCCGGCCAGCTCTGGACCGACGCGTTCGTGCTCTGACCGGCGCGGCCGCTTCACGCCCGGATATCGGGGTGTCGCGGTGGTGATCATTTCGGTAGCGTGCGCGCGTGCAGTCACCCACCCCCGATCCCGCCTCGCGTCCCTCCCCGGCCGCGGGCGACCCCGCCGAGCCACCGGCCGCCGCGCCCACCCCGGCCCCCGAGCACCGGCCCTCCTACCCACCCGCGGTCCTCCCGGTCCCGGCCACCACCCCGGCGCCCCCGGCCTGGCCCGACGCCGACACGGCGCCCACGCCGCGCACCGCCGAGCCAGCCATCCCGGCGCAGCCGACTGCCGCGGCGCAGCCGGTGAGTGGCGAGCAGCGTCTCAGCGCGGCTGAACCGGCCGGTGCCCCACACCCGGCCGCTCCCGTGCCGCCGAGCGCTTCCGTGTCGCCCAGCGCTTCCGTGCCGCCCAGCGCTTCCGCGCCGCTTGCCGGGGCCGCGCCGCCGGCCACGGCCCAGCCCGGTGCTGCCGCGCAGTTCGGTGCTGCCGCGCAACCCGGTACCCCGGCGCAACCCGATGTTCCCGCCCAGCCCGGTGCTCCGGCTCAGCCCGGCGGCGCGGCTCAGCCCGGCGTCTCCGCTGCGCCGGGTGCTCCGGCTCAGCCCGGTGCCCCTGTCCAGCCCGGCGTCGCGGGTGGGCCGGGGGATCCGGGGTGTGGGCCGCTGGTCGAGGCGCAGTTGCAGCAGCAGCGTCCGGTGTTTCCGCCGTCGCCGGCGGAGGTGCGCGGACCCCGGCCGGCCACCGTGACGGTCGCGGTGATCATGCAGTATGTGGTCGTCGCGCTGCTGGTGGCGATGGCGGGCCTCGTCATCTGGGAGGGTGTCTCCTACGGACTGCTGATCGACGAGGCCGCCAGCACGCCCGGTGCCTCGCAGATCGACGCGGACATGGAGCGCGTGGCGAACTGGACCGCGAACGGCGTCGCCACCTCGCTGCTGGTCCTGCTGGCCGGCTGGCTGCTGACGAACACGCTGCTCACCGCGCGGGGCAGCAACGTGGCCCGGATCCTCGCCGTGGCCGGCCTCGGCGTGCCGCTCGGCCTGCTCGCGCTCGCGTTCTGCGGGGGCGGCGCGCTCGGCGCGTTCACCGTGCTCGGCGCCGCCACGTCGGACCCGTTCGCCGGCACCCCGTACGAGGAGGACCCCTTCCCGGTGGAGCCGCCGTCGTCGGGCGGTTACTACCACGAGGACGCGTTCTACGCCCGGCTGACCGACCTGCTCGCCCAGCGGAACCTGATCGTGTTCGACGCGGGTATGCCGCTGTTCGGCGCCATCGCGATCTTCCTGGCGATCACCGTGATGGTGCTGCTCCTGGTGCCGTCCACGAACCGCTGGTTCAACCCCGGCGGCGCGCCCCGGTCCGGCCCGCGCCCGCTCCCGCAGCCGTGGCCGCCGGTCCCGGTCCACCCGTACGCGCCGCAGCCGTTCGTGAACCAGAACCAGCCGTTCCCGGCACCGCCGTACGCCACGCAGCAGTTCCCGGTCCCGCACTTCCCGGTGCAGCCGCCGGTGCCGCCGTACCCGGTGCAGCCGCCGCCGTACTACGCGCCACCGCCTGGCGGCAACCCGCCCCGGTGACACCCGCGGGGGTACGGACGATCCCGTCCGTACCCCCGAACGGCTTCTCAGGCCGACAGCTCGCGCAGCAGCGCGTCCAGCGCCACGTAGGACCGCTGCGCCCCGTCCGCCATGCCGGACGAGACCATGCCGTCCAGGTCGTCCTTCGTGGTGAAGCGGGACGTGGTGGTGAGCGTGGTCCGGCCGTTCTCCTCCGTCAGGACCAGCGAGTCCGTGGCCACGTGCCCGGGCATCCCCTCGAACTCGAAGGTCTGCACCAGCCGCGACGGCGCCTCGATCTCCAGGAACTCGCCGCGGAACGCGTACGCGTTGCCGTCCGCCGCGTGCTCCACGTACCGGTACTTCCCGCCGACCCGGAAGTCGATCTCGACGTCCAGCGGGTTGCCGCGTCCCCACCACCGGCGCAGGTGCTCGGCCCGGGTGTGGCAGGCCCAGACCAGCTCGCGCGGCGCGTCGACGACGCGGGTCATCACGAGCTCGGTGTCGGACATCCGGTCCACGGTCAGTTGCTCGGTCATCATTCCGTCTCCCTCTCCGGTGCTGACTGGTCTCGCAGGTCTCGCAGGTAGGTGTCGAGGGTCGCGTAGCGCTCGTCCCAGAACCGCCGGTACTGCTCGACGAACGTCGCGACCTCGCGCAGCGGCTCCGGGTCGAGTCGGCAGGGCCGCCACTGGGCGTCGCGGCCGCGCACTATCAACCCCGCGCGCTCCAGCACCTTGAGGTGCTTGGAGATCGCCTGGAGGCTGACCGGGAACGGCTTGGCAAGCTCGTTCACGGTCGCCTCGCCCTCGCTGAGCCGGGCCAGGATCGCCCGCCGGGTCGGATCGGCCAGCGCCGCGAACACCTCGCTCAGTCTGTCTGCCATCGTCTTCAACCACCTGGTTAATTAACTTATAAGTTGAAGACTAGCCTACGCGGCGCCGTTGTCAACCGCCCGGTTGAGTAAGAATTCGGTGGCGCCCGGTGCACGGGGAACCCGATCATGCGCGGATGGAGCTGCATCAACGCGCTGTCGCGCACGTCGCCGCGCGCGCCACCGGTTCGCCCCTGCCCGACGGCGTCGCCGTCACGCTGCACTTCCACCCCGACCGGCTCACCGTGACCGGCGAGCCGATCCTCGACGCGATGCGGCGGGACAACCGGTACCGGTCGCAGTTCGAGACGCGGACCAGCAACGGGGGCCTGACCGCGCACCCGGGCGGCGACCGGTGGCGGTGGGAGAGCGGCCTGTTCGGCGCGGTCTACGACGACGCCGGGCCGTGGCACCGCCCGGTCTACGGCTCGCTCAACCTCCGGGGCCTGCCGACCGGCGGCTCGCCCCGGTTCGGGTCGGCGCACTTCCGGCTGGCGCCGCACGCGCTCGACCGCACCACGTTCTGCTTCCCGGACAGCGCGGCCGGGCCGCACACGTTCGGCGTGCGCGGCAGCATGCCGGAGGTGTCCACGGCCGGGCTCGACCCGCTCGACGACTACGTGGAGGCGCACGTGCACGGCCCGGTGCTGCTGGACCGCGACGTGGAGGCGCTGGTGCTCGATCCGAGCTACGCGGGGACCGCGGTGGAGGCGGCGGCGCGCGCGCTGCCCTGCCCGGTGGAGTGGCACCCGGGCTTCCGGGTGAGCGCGGGCGAGCTGCGCCGGCATCCCGGCTACCGCCCGGACCCGGGCCGCGAGTTCGCGGAGCGCCTGGCCGGCGACGGTCTGCTGGTGCCCCGGTCGCTCGGCGACGCGGCGCGCGAGCCCGGCCATGATCCGCAGGTGCTGAAGTGGGCCTGGCACTACCTCGCGCGATTCGGCCGGTAACGCCCAGCTCTCCTATCGTTTCCGTGGGGATTCGCGCTCGTTGAACGCGGCATGACAGTCGCGATCATCGGGGCCGGCGCGAGCGGCATCCTCACCGCCGCCGCGCTCCACCGCCGATGTCCGGGCCGGCCCCTGATCATGATCGACGAGCACGTGCCCGGCGGCCCGGCGTACCGCGCGCCCGAGCCGTGGCACCTGCTCAACTCGCGCGCGGCCGCGATGGGACCGGACTTCGCCGCGCCCGACCCGGAGGAGTTCCGGCCCCGGCGGGCGTACGGCGACCACCTGCGCGCGATCCTGGCCGGCACGCCGGTGGAGCTGCGCACCGACCGCGCCGTCCGGATCGGCCCCGGCCCGGTCGTGCACCTGGCGCGCGGCCGGCCGGTGCGCGCCACCGACGTGGTGCTGGCCCTCGGGCCGCCCCGGCCGGCCGTGCCCGCGTTCGTGGCCGGGCACCCGGAGCTGGTGCCGGACCCGTGGGCGCCCGGCGCGCTGGACGCGATCGACCCGGACCGGCCGGTCGTCATCGCCGGCACCGGGCTGACCGCGGTCGACGTGGCGCTCACGCTGCTGCGCCGGAACCGCGCCGCGCCGGTCGTCATGGTCTCCCGCCGCGGCCTGCTGCCCCGGGTCCACGAGGCGGTACGGCCGGAGCCCGCGCCGGTCGGCGAGCTGGTCGCGCGCGCCCGGTCGCCGCGGTCACTCGTCCGGGGGATTCGGGAGCTGGCGGCCCGGCACCCGGGCGGCTGGCAGGCGGTGGTGGACGCGGTGCGGCCGCACGCGAACGCGCTGTGGGCCGCGGCGAGCGACGCGGACCGGGAACGCTTCCTGCGGCACTGCGCCCGGCACTGGGACGTGCACCGGCACCGGATGCCCCCGGCGGTCGCGGCGGACCTCGCCCGGTTCCGGGACAGCGGTGCGCTGCTCGTCCGTACCGTGGCGGGTTTTGATCGTGGGAACGCGCAGGTGGTGAGCGCGGCCGGGCCCGGGCGGCTGCCGGAGGCCGCGGACCCGCTGATCGGCGCGCTGATCGCGGACGGGCTGGCGCGCGCCGGGCCGTACGGGCTGGGACTGGACGTGGCGGCGCCGCTGTGGGTGGTGGGGCCGCTGCGGCGCGGGCGGCTCTGGGAGACCACCGCGATCCCGGAGATCCGCGACCAGGCCGAGGAGGTCGCGCTGCGGCTCGATCAGGCGTACGTATCGGGCGTCGCCGCCTGATCCTGGCATAACGGAACCGCTACGTTAGCGGTATGACTGATGCGGCGACCATGCGCTCCCGGGCGGAACAGCTTGCCGAGGAGATGTTCCTGCCGGCGGCGGCCGAGGTGGACCGGGCCGGGCGGGTGCCGCAGTCGCACCTGGACCTGCTGCGGCGGTTCGGTTTCTACGGCGTGGCGGCCCCGGCCGAGCTCGGCGGCCTCGGCATGGAGGACATGGCCACGGCCGCCTACCTGCTGGAGACGCTGGCGAGCGGCTGCCTGACCACCACACTGGTCTGGATGCAGCACCACGGCGTGGTGCTCGGCGCCGCCGCGAGCCGCACGCCCGGCCTGCGCGACACGTGGCTGCGGCGGCTGGCCGACGGCGACGTGCGCGGCGGCGTCGCACTCGCCGGCCTGCGCCCCGGCGGCGAGGGCATGCGGGTGCGGCGGGCCGACGACGGCGGGTACGTGCTGGACGGCGAGGTGCCGTGGGTCAGCGGCTGGGACATGATCGACGTGGTGCAGGCCGGCGCGCGCGACGACGCCGGCAACGCCTGCTTCCTGCTGGTCGACGCGGTGCCGTCGGCCACGCTGAGCGGCACCGTGCAGGACCTGTCCGCGCTGCGCGCCAGCCGGACCGCGGTGCTGCGCTTCACCGGCCACGCCGTGCCCGCGGACCGGCTGATGCACACGCTGCCGTACGACTCGTGGGCGCGCACCGAGGCCAGCGGCTCCGCGCTCAACGGCTTCCTCGCGCTGGGCGTGGTGCGCCGCTGCTGTGCGCTGCTCGGCCCGTCGTCACTCGACGCGGAACTGGAGGCGGCCCGCGCCGCGCTGCTCGCCGCCGACCCGGAGAAGACGCCGGCCGCCCGCGCCACCGCGTCCGAGCTGGCCGTGCGCGCCGCCACCACGCTGATCGTGCACCGCGGGTCCCGGGGTGGGCTGCGCGGCGACCACCCGGAGCGGTTGCTGCGCGAGGCCGGGATGCTGCTGGTCTACGGCACGCGCCCGCTGATCCGCGACGAACTGCTGTCCCGCCTGGCTCGCGGTCTCACCCCGTGACGATCGGGTCGTCCAGCGGTGCGGCGCCGCCGGTGAACCCGGCCAGGGCGTCGCCGCCGATCACCCGGCCCGGCTCCGGGTCGCGCTCCGCCAGCGCGGCCAGCCGGTCCACCGGGATTCGCCGCTCGGACATCCCGGCGACCAGCACCGTGTTCCCGTACTTCCGGCCGCGCAGCATGCCCGCCTCGCCGATCACGCACACGTCCGGCAGCACCGCGGCCAGCGTCGCCGCCAGCACCCGCGTCCGGGCCAGCGGCGGCACGTCCACCACGTTCACCGCGAGCAGCCCGTCCGGCCGCAGCACCCGGCTCGCCTCGCGCACGAACCCGGTGCCGGCGATGCTGCGCGGCATGCGGGCCGCCTGGTACACATCCGCGACGACCAGGTCGAACTCGTCGTCCGGCAGGCTCTCCAGCGTTTCCCGCGCGTCGCCGAGCAGCACCGTCACGCCGGCGTCCTCGGGCAGCGGCAGCCGCTCCCAGATCAGCGCCATCAGCAGCTCGTCCCGGTCGACCACGGTCTGCACCGACCCGGGCCGGGTGGCCGCGACGAACCGCGGCAGGCTCAGCGCGCCGCCGCCCAGGTGCAGCACGCGCAGCGGTGCGCCCGGCTCCGCCGCCGTGTCCACCACGGTCACCAGCCGCCGCATGTAGTCGAACTTCATCCGCGTCGGATCGCCGACGTCGACGTACGACTGAGGGACGCCGTCCACCGTCAGCGTCCACGCGCCCGGCGCCGTCGCGTCCGGAACCAGCTCCGCGAGGCCGAACCCGGTCGGCATCGCCACCCCCGCGGCGGGATCAGGCAGATTCACGCCCCAAACCTACGCCCACGCGAAGGGGCCGGCGAACCCGCCGGCCCCTTGCTCCATGCCGTCACTCGGAGGGCTGCGGCGCCTCGCAGTTCACCTTCGGGTTGAGGCCCACGTAGTTGAGCGGCCCCGCCACGATCGTCACCGCGGTCGTCGAGACCTCCGCACAGTTGTCCGCGTCATTGGCGAAGTACCCCCGCTGCCCCGCCGCGAGGACACCGATGATCAGCCAGATGATGATGACGACCGCTCCGATACGCACGCCAGCCTCCTATGTAGAAAACGGGGCGTTCTCGCCCCCGCCATGTCCGTGGTGTGATATGGAGGTCTCTACCCAACCGTGCTCCGCGCTACACGAACCTTCCTCGGGCTCGGACGGGCGATCTTCCGGCCCGGGCCCGGTGCGGCCGGCGCGCCCCGCCGGTGGACCGGACACCTCGCGCACCGCGCCGCGCGTCCGCAGAATTGAACCAGCCTCCTAGGATGACCTAGGGGTGGTGCCGGACCGGCACGGGGCGCCCCGGCGCCGCGCTCGGCTCACGCCGGTGGTGCGGTGGAGAGGCGGTGGGCGGCGGCGGTGAGCAGGGGGCGCACGGCATCGGATTCGGTGCGGAGGGCGGTGATGGAGCCGGCGGCGGGGCGGTGGCCGGCGCGGAGTTCGTCCTCGAGCGCGCCCGCCAGAACCGCCAGGCCGTCCGCGCCGATGTTGGAGGCCGAGCCGCGCAGGGCGTGTGCGGCGACGCGGGCCGGGGCGAGGTCGTCCGCGGCCAGCGTGGTCTCGAGGTGGTCGAGCATGGCGGGTACCTTGCGGAGGAAGTTGCCGAGCAGGCGGATCATCAGCTCACGCTCGGCGGGGGAGGGGTCCGGGCCGGCGATGTCCAGCAGCCGCTCCCGCACCGCGGTCTCGCGGGCCTCGACGTCGCTCATCACGGTACGCGGCGGGCCGTCACGGTGTGGGCCATGGCAAGCGTCGCACCTCCTCGTCCGAGGCCCATCGGACGGCGAGGGGACCCGGATTAGGAATCCCGGCTCATCGTCACGCGCGGCCAGCGGTCCAGCCCGCGTGCGGCCTCGGCGGCCCGGATCGCGGCCAGGCCGGGCGTCAGCGCCCCCGGCGGTACGACGGTGAAGCCCAGCCGCGCGTAGTACGGCGCGTTCCACGGCACCTCCGCGAACGTGGTCAGCGTGGTGTGCCGGGCGCCCCAGGAGCGGCCCCACGCCGTACACGTGGAGATCAGCGCGGCACCGAGACGCCGGCCGGCCCAGGCCGGGTGCACGCTCACCTGCCCGACGTGCGCGGTGCCGTCGACGCGGTCGGCCAGCAGGTACGCGACCGGCGTGCGGCCGTCGACCGCCACCCAGGCGCGCCCGTCCTGCTGGTGAGCGGCGTATTCGGCCGGCGACGGCGGCGCATCGGCCGCGATGTCGTGCATGTCGATGCGAGCGAAAGCGGCGCCCGCGGCGACCTCGATCGATGGCAGAAGCGGCAGGTCGGCTGCGGTGGCGAGGCGGATCACGGGCTCCACGGCGGGAACGGTAGCGCCGGAACGGGACAGCGGGAATCGAATAACCATGCCTACGCTGACTCCCGGTCCAGTGTCCCGCGTCTATGGGAGGCGTAGTGAACGCACGCACAACCCTGCGCAAGACCGCACCGCCACTGCTCGTCCTCGCCCTGGCCGTCACCGTGGCGGCTCCCGCACCGGCCCAGGCCGAACCACCGGCGCCGGGCAAGAACCTGACCGCGACCGGTGCGAACCCGTACCTGTCGATCGGCGGGAAGACCCCGCTGGGTGCGCGCGGCGCGTCCGGCCTGACGTTCGGCCTGGACGGCAGGGTGACCAGCACCGAGGTCGCCGCCTGGCAGCGCGTGATGGCCACCGGCACGACCGCGGCCGGCGCCCGGCCGGGTGGCGGCGGGGCGTACTCGGAGCGCGAGCCGGCCACGGTTCGCGGCCGCAACGACACGCGGCCGGAGTTCATCCGGGGCGTCGGCTCCGGGCGGCACGAGTCCGGCTCGTTCACGATCGGTGGCACGCTCGCGTCCGAGGTCCCGCCGCGGGTGCCGCTGGCGCCGCCGGCCGAGGACGACGGCGCGATCCCGCTGGCCACGGACACCGGCATCGCGGCGCAGCAGCGCGCGGTCACCACCAGCGGCACGATCGGCGACGGCCCGCACGGCGCGGCCGGCACCGGCACCGGCGACTTCGACTTCTACCGGCTGACCGGCCGGGCGGGCGAGGTCGTGACCGCGGACGTGGACACGCCGGGCGGGGTGCTGGACAGCGTGGCGATCCTCTACGCGGCGGACGGCACGCTGCTCGGCGGCAACGACGACCAGGCACCGCCGGAGGACCTCAGCAGCCTGTTCTCGATCGAGCTGCCCGCGGACGGCACGTACTACGTGGCGATCGGCGGCTGGAGCCCGCAGCTGCTCCCGGCCGATCCGAACGATCCGGCGAGCGGTCCGGGCGCGGAGTCCGAGGGGCCGTACGAGCTGCTGCTGCAGGTGGCCGTCGAGGACCGGGACTCGTACGCGGTGGACCTGGACAAGGGCGACGTGCTCGGGCTGAACGTGACCGGCGGCGCGAACACGCTGTCCATCTACGACCCGAGCGGCACGCTGGTGTTCGGCTCGCCGGGCGACCTGTCCTACATCATGCCGGCCGAGTCGGCGCTGCCGAAGGGCGGCAACGCGACCGCGGACCACATCGCCGCGGTCTCCGGCCGGCACCGGATCGTGGTCGGGCGGGGTGCCGGCGCCTACACGGCCAACGCGCTGATCACCCGGCCGCCGGCGGAGACGCGGCCGCGGGGCACGACGCAGACGCTGCTGCTGGACACGGACGGCGCCACGATCGACCCGGACATCTTCAACGTCGGCGTGACGCCGGGCGAGCGGCCGGTGACCGGGCTCTCCGCGTTCCTGCCGAACTGGGGGCTGACCGAGGCGGATCTGCCGCGGCTGCTGGACGTGATGACGCGGACCGTGGAGACCCAGCTCAACCTGGCCCGCCGGGACGCGCGCGTGGACCAGCTGGCCGTGCGCGTGGTGACCAGCGAGGACGGTCCGGAGACCTGGGGCGCCCCGGACACCAGCCGGGTGATCATGGGCGGCACCATCGAGGAGCTGGGCATCCCCACGGTGGGCATCGCGCAGTCGATCGACCCGGGCAACTTCGACCGGGAGGAGACCGCGATCGTGCTGCTGGACCTGCTCAGCGGCCCGGCCGGTGACCCGGTCTCGCTGAACACGTACCTCACGCCGGCCAGCGACCGGGTCGCGTTCGTCGGCCGGGTGCTGGGCAACCTGGTCAGCCACGAGGCCGGTCACTACCTGGGCAACTGGCACCTCGCCAGCACCGACGACCAGCTGAACATCATGGACGAGGGCGGCGCCGACCCGTCGTTCTTCTTCGGTGTCGGCCCGGACCGGGTGGGCGGCACGGCGGACGACGTGTTCGCCCGCTTCGGCCCCGGCCCGTTCAGCGAGTTCGAGGGCATCCTCGGCACCGAGGACACCGCGGTCCGGACGGCCTGGGCACTGGTCAAACCCAAGGGCCGATGAGCATCCCCGGGGTACGGACCCGCGTCCGTACCCCCGGGCACCTCAGGCGGCCGGCCAGGAGAACTCGGCGACGCGGGAGGCCGCGACCGTGACCGTGCCGGCCTGCTCGGCCTCGCCGCGCCACACCGCGTAGCGGCCGGCCGGCAGGCTCGGGTAGACCGCGCAGTAGAGCCGCCCGTGGTTGATCAGGCGCTCGCGCACGGCCACGTGCGTGCGGGTCGCCGGGATCATGTCCAGCGGGCTGATCTCGATCTCCAGGCCCTGCTGCTCGGGGCCGGTGTAGATGACGAGCGCGCCGGTGTCCCGGCCGATGTCCAGCATGACGCTGCCGGTCTCGGACGTGCCGTAGTGATGGTGCGTGTGCATCGCGGTGCTCCTCGACGGTACGGACGGGGGAACGGTCAGGACGGGTTGTTGAACCCGTCGTAGGGCAGGCCCAGGTAGGGGAAGTGGCCGAGGAAACCGGCGGTGACGTCGGCCGCGGTGATGCCCTGCTCCAGCAGCCCGGTGGCCTCGTCCGGCGTGAAGTTCTCGTCGATCAGCGGGAAGGTGGCGCCCGCGACCGCGCGCAGCGCGATGCCGACCACGTCGTCCTCCGGCCGGCGCCCGTTCGGCCAGCCCGCCGCGTCGCCCGCGACCAGCCCGAACGCGTTCGGCTCGGACGCCGGCGGGATGGCGGTGTTGAGCCGGAGCATGTCGGCCTGGGTCTCGCCGGTGAAGTTCTGGAAGCCGTCGATGATTCCCTCGGGGATGCCGGTGAGCAGGATCGCCAGCAGGTCGGCGCGCTCGGTCTTGTCCGCGACCAGCTTCTCCAGGTTGGGGAACACGTCCGGGTAGAGGACCGGCAGCAGCGTGGCCAGCTCGGGCCGGGCCACGAACTCGGCGAACCGCTTGTCCTCCTTCGGCGGGAGAGCGTTGAACTGGTCCTTCTGCGCCATCGGCACGATGACCTCGTTGAACAACGGGTTGCCGAGCCGGGAGACCTGCACGGTCGGGCCGAGGTCGAGGTCGTCGCCGTTCTTGCCGTGCAGCACCCGGACCTGGCGGCGGCTGGCGGTGGTCCACACGCCGATGGTGGCCTCCGCGTCGGTGTGCTTGTACGTCTTGCCGCCCTTGGTGACCGAGGTGATCGGCAGCTGGAGCGCGATGCTGTGCACGTTGGTCTTGTCGAGCGCGTTCACGCCGTCGCCGGCCGCGTCGAAGATGTTCTTGCCGGCCACGTGCAGGTTCTGGAACGGCCGCAGCGTGCCCAGGTCGAAGATGGCGCCCAGGTCGACGAAGAAGCCGTCCGCGCGCTGCCCGGCGAAGACCCGCGCGCCGCCGGCGAGCTTGTAGACCGCGTCCTTGGCCAGCTTCGCGTAGTCCGGCGTGGACGACGGGCCGATGTTGCACGGCGGGCACGGGATGTTCTCGCCCAGCACGGTGGCCTTGCCGTGCATGTCGACGCAGGTGACCGTGTAGAACTGCTGCCGGTTCCAGTCGGGGTCGTCCAGCGATTCGATCGGTCCCGTGTTGTAGAGGAACGTCTTGTCGTTGTTGATGACCGTCTTGAACCTGAATTGGTAGACGAGGTCGGCCTGCGCGTCGCCGTTGTTGTCGATGTGGATCTCGTAGAGCACGTCGTCGCCGAACTCGAAGAAGTTCGGGCCGCCGGACGGCACCTGAAGCGGCAGATAGTTCGCGATGATCGTCACGGTGTCCGGTTTGTCCGGGCTGACGAACGCGTAAAGGTCGGTGCTGTCGGCGACCGGGTCTTTCGAGATCTCGGGGGCCTCGCGGTGCGAAGACATGCTGTTACCTCTTCAGGTCGGGAGAGGGGCGGGAAAGGGAGGTCACTTCTTTTTCTTGGCGGCCTTGACCAGGTCGGATGCGAGACCCTTGTCCTTGACCTCGATCACTTCCTCGCCGACGAAGACGGCAAGCCGGCCTTCCTTCGCATCGAGCACCTGGACGACGATCGCGTCCTCGGACTCGGCGCCGTTGCCCTGTGCCGCGGCCAGTCCGACCACGCCGGCGGTACCGATTCCGACCGTCGCGGTGCCGGCGCCGATGAGCATCTTGCGGCGCGACAGTGGGAGCCGCGGGCTGTTCCGAAACATCGTCATTTCCTTCTCTCTGCCGCCGCCGCCCATCCAAGCGGCGGGAGAATCAGCGAGGCGCCCATGAGTACGCGGTCGGGACGCGCAATGGTTCGACCGTTTTCGGCGTGATCCACATCCGTACAGCTCACGCACAGTGTGTGACCTATGTCACCTGCGACTGCGGGTGAACGGACCCATCCGCGCCGCGCGCGGCTCCGGATCCCGCTGCGTGGAGGTCTCTGCCGGCGCCCGGAAACGGGCCGCCGGGCGAGAGGAACTCCGGTCTACCCGCCTCGGAGGCGGCATGGCAAGGTAACCGGGGTGGAGCAGTTTGTAGTCAGCCGGTGTGCGTGTTGCGGATACCGAACCGGGGGCGGGACGTGCCCGGTGTGTTTCTGGACAGAGGACGGATCGAGCGACCGGGACGCCAAGGTCGCCAAGGGCGGTCCGAACGGTGAGCTCAGCCTCGACGAGGCACGACTCAACTTCGCGATCTACGGTGCCAGCCACCGGCGGTACCTGGACGTCGTGCGCAAGCCGCGTGAGGACGAGATGCCCTGACCACGCCCGACTGTGGCCCTCTCACAAGGGGGCCACAGTGGACGTGAGGCCGGGTTCACCGGCGCTTCTCACACCCGAAACCCGGCACGCACGGGTGCTGCCGACCATGAGGGGATGGCCGAGCCTCCGGTTCCGCGCCCCCGCTTCCACGA
Source organism: Catenuloplanes atrovinosus (assembly GCF_031458235.1). NCBI lineage: Bacteria > Bacillati > Actinomycetota > Actinomycetes > Micromonosporales > Micromonosporaceae > Catenuloplanes > Catenuloplanes atrovinosus. The sequence goes on from NZ_JAVDYB010000001.1 coordinate 1,986,225, forward strand.
CCTCGTCACCGCCGACGGCACGCCGTACCACCGGATCGCCCGCATGCCGGAGGCCGGCCTCGTCACGTCCACGGTCGTGCAGACGTGCGTGCGGTACGCCGAGCCGGACCGGTGCCGGTTCTGCGCGATCGAGGAGCCGCTGCGCGAGCCGGACGGCACGCTGCCGGTGAAGCGCCCCGCACAGCTCGCCGAGGCGGTGCGCGCGGCCGTGCGGCTGGACGGCGCCGACCGGGTCTCGCTGACCACCGGCACCGGCGCCGGCCCCGACCGGGGCGCCCGCTACCTGGCCCGCTGCGTGCGGGCGATCCGCGCCGCGATCGGCCCGGCCGTGCCGATCCAGGTCACCTGCGAACCACCGGCCGACCTGGCCGCGCTCGGGCTGCTGCGCGAGGCCGGCACCACCGCGATCGGCATGAACGTCGAGACGCTCGACGACCGGCTGCGCCGTCGCTGGCTGCCCGGCAAGGCCCGCGTTCCGCTCGCCCAGTACGAGGCGGCCTGGGAGCACGGCGTGCGCGTGTTCGGCCGCGACCACGTCTCCACCTGCCTGCTGGTCGGGCTCGGCGAGCGGCCCGCGGACCTGATCGAGGGCGCGCGGCGGCTGGTCGCGCGCGGGGTGCACCCGTTCGTCGTACCGCTGCGGCCCATTCCCGGCACGCTCGCGCACCGGGACGGCCTGACGGAACCGCCACCCGCGCGAGTCGCGATGATCACCGAGGCCGTGGACGCGCTGCTGGCCGCGCACGGGCTGGCCGGCGGCGCCGGCATGCCGCGCCGCGCCGCCGCGGTCGGCTGACCCGGGCCTCAGGCGCCGCGCAGGTGCGCCAGAACCAGCGGGTCGATGCGGCCCGGCACCAGGCGCTCCTCCAGGTTCTCGATGCCGGCCCAGCTCGCCAGCGCGTCGTCGAGCGTGGTGGTGACCCGGTGGCCGCGCTCGTGCAGCAGCGCGGTGACCTCCGCGGCCAGCGCGCCGGTCAGGTCCAGCAGCGTGGCCGGGTCCGGCTTCTCGAACAGCATGGTGTGGATGGCCAGCAGCCGGGACAGCTCCGCCACCGGGTCCGGGTGGTCGTCGGCGCGCAGGTCCACCAGCACGTCGCCGGTCCCGCCGTAGCCGCCGCCCCTCTCCACCACGTACAGCCCCGCGCTCTGCCGCCCGCGCCGGTCCCCGCCGGCCAGGTCACCCGCGTGCAGCGCGCGCAGCAGCCGCTCGGCGAACCGGCCCGGCGCCGGATCGAGCCACGCGTCCCGGACCGCCTCCAGCACGTGCGGCCCGGCCAGGATGTTGCCCTGGATCGCGTAGCCGTCCCCGGTCAGGTGCCCGGCCCAGTCGTGACACGCCGCGCCGGTGAAGGCCGCACCGGCACCGGACGGCCCCACCACGCCCACCTGCCGGTGGTCGCGCTCGCCGTCGCCGGACACCAGCGCGGACACCGTCTCCGCCGCGGACCGGCCGTCCCGCAGCAGCTCCAGGCCCCGCGGCCGGTACGACAGGTTCAGGTGCGCCTGGGTGGCCACCGCGCCCAGCGAGGCCTCCGCGGCCGGCACCAGCGCGCCCGCCGCCAGGAACTTGCTCGCCACCGCCACACCGTGCAGTCGCCCGTCGGCCGACCGCCCCACGATCGAGAACGTCACCGCGCGAACCTACCTCCGGTTTGTGCCCGACCGCGACGGGTACCTGATCTTCAGGCCACGCCGACCCCCGGAAGGGACCGTTCTCCATGACGCTGCGCGCGATCGTCCTCGGCTGCTCGCTCAAGTCCTCCGACGACCCGTCCAGCTCCGAGCTGCTGGGCCGGGAGGTGCTCACCGCGCTCGCGGACCACGACGTCGAGGGCGAGGTGATCCGGGTCGCCGACCACCGCGTGAAGTTCGGCGTCACCACGGACGAGGGCGACGGCGACGAGTGGCCCGCCATCCGCGCGAAGATCATGGACGCGCAGATCCTGGTCATCGCCACCCCGATCTGGCTGGGCCAGCCGTCCAGCGTGTGCAAGATGGTGCTGGAACGGCTCGACGCCGAGCTGTCCGAGACCGACGACCAGGGCCGGATGCTCACGTTCGGCAAGGTCGCGGCGGTCGCGGTGGTCGGCAACGAGGACGGCGCGCACCACGTGGTCGCGGAGGTGCTGCAGGCGCTCAACGACGTCGGGTTCACGGCCGCGGCGGCCTCCTCCACGTACTGGGTGGGCGAGGCGATGGGCGGCGTCGACTACAAGGACGCCGGGCCGAAGCCGGACTCCACCGGCTCCGCCACGAAGACGCTGGCCGCGAACACCGCGCACCTGGCCCAGCTGCTGGCCGAGCGGCCGTACCCGCCGGTGGGCTGAGCGCGCGGGGCGTAGCCTGGCCCGGTGTCGAGTGATCTTGAGGGGCCGCGGGGTCTGCGGCGGCTGCTTCTGCCGCTCGCCGTCATCTGCGTCTCGGCGGGCCTGTCCGGCGCCGTCTTCTCCCCGCTGCTGTCGCTGTTCCTGAGCACCGAGGTCCGGGCCGGTCCCGCGCAGATCACCCTCTTCCTGGTCGCGTCGCCGCTGGCGTCCGTGGCCGTGTCCACGGTCGTCGGCCGGTTCTCCGACCGGTACCGGATCCGGCGCGCGCTGCTGGTCGCCACCGGCGTGGCCGGCGTCGCGGGCATGGTCGCCGCCGCGTACGTCCGCGACTTCTGGATGCTGCTCCTGCTCGCCGTCACGGTCTTCGCGTTCGCGCAGACCACGTTTCCGCAGTCGTTCGCGTACGCGCGGCAGGCGCTCGCCCGCGCCGACGCCGGCCGGTCCGCGCTCGCGATCAGCACGCTGCGCATGCTCTACTCCGCGGCCTGGGTCGCCGGCCCGCCGGTCGCCGCCGTCGTCCAGTCCGCCTACGGCTTCGAGTACGTCTACCTGCTCGCCGCCGCCGCGTTCGCCGCCGCGCTGCTGGTCGCGCTCGCCTGGCTGGCCGAGCCGCCCCCGGTGCCGGACGACGGCCCGCACACGCCGCCCACCGCCGCCCCCGCGCCCGAGGCGCTGCCACCCGACCCGGCCCGCCGGCCGGCCGCGCACGGCAACGCCCCCGGCTGGGTGCTGGCCGTGACGATCGCCGGTTTCACGCTGCTGCAAACGCCGCTCACGCTCGGCATCCAGGCGCTCCCGCTGTTCGTCACGCAGGATCTGCACGGTTCCGGCAGCGCCTCCGGCCTGATCCTCGGCCTGTGCGCGGCGCTGGAGATCCCGCTGATGCTCGGCTCCGGCGCGCTCGCCACCCGCCTCCCGCTGCGCGCCCTCATCCTCGGCGGTGCCGTGCTCGGCGCCGCCTACTACGCCCTGGCCGGGCTGGCCACGGACGTGTGGATGCTGCTGGCCGGCCAGATCCTCAACGCCGGCTACATCGCGGCCGTCACCGGCCTGGGCATCTCCTACGTGCAGAACATGCTGCCGCGCGAGCCGGGCCGGGCGACGACGCTGTACAGCAACACGTACACGATCGGCGCCATGCTGGCGGGCCCGCTGTTCGGCATCGCCCAGACGTTCGGCATCCGCTGGGCATACCCGATCTCCGCCACCCTCTGCGCCGCCGGCCTCGTCCTGCTCCTCATCACCCGCCGTGCCTGGCGGTAACCCGTCCCACCGCTCCCGGCGTGGCTCCGATCCCGCACCTTCCCGCGGGCACGCGCCATGCCGGTTCCGATCTTCCCGCTTCCGGCGGGGCCGTTCCGCATGCTCCCGCGGGCAAACCTCGCCGCGGGCTCCGACTCCGCCGGCGCTCCGCTCCGCCCGCGGCGACGGAGCCGGTCCCGGCGTGGCCCGGGAAACCCACGCGGCAGCCGTCGCCGCTCGCGTCGCGTTGCGCGGGTCTGCTGGCCGCCACGTCGTGAGGCTCAGGCACCGTATTCGGCGCGAATAACGTGCCCGAGCCTCACATCGCCACAATGGACGATCAGCGGCCGGTGCCCTGCGCACGGCGGCGTTCCTTCCGGTCGCCGGCGGGACCGGGGGGCAGGAGCGCCGGCGACGACCGGTGCCCGCGGGAGCAAGCGGGCCGCGACCACGCCGGAAGCGGGAGAACAGGCTGCTGTCATGGGACCAGGTCGAAGAGGGAGTCGATGCCGGACAGGGCCATCACGCGGCGGAGGCGGGGGCTGGGGCGGATGGACATCGTCACGCCGGTCTGGCCGGCGGTGCGCCAGGCGGTGATGAGGGTGGCCAGGCCGCGGGAGTCGCAGAAGGTGATGTCGGTGCCGTCGATGAGGAGGTGGCGGGGGGCGGTGGCCAGGGCGTCCAGGAGGGCGCGCTCCAGGGAGGGGGCGGTGGCGCCGTCGATCTCGCCGGCGACGTGGAGGGTGAGGTCGCCGGTGGGGTGGCCGCTGCGTCGCAGCATCAGGTCGGTCATCGGTTAACCTCGGCCGTCTCCCGGGGTGGGCGGGGTCCAGTCCAGGCAGACCGCGACCGCGTCGTCGATCATTTCGCCGCCGATGAAGGCGCGGAGGTCGCCGATGACCGAGCGGACGGCGGCCAGCGGGGAGAGCGCGCCGCTGCGGGCCAGGAAGCGGTCCAGCAGGGTGTCGCCGTAGCGGGCGCCGCGCGCGGTGGCCTCCGCTATCCCGTCGCTGACCACGAACAGGCGGTCGCCGGGCTCCAGCGTGAACGTCTGGGTGGCGTACATGGTGCCGTCGAACATGCCGAGCGGGTCCTGCGCGTCCAGCGTGACCGGGGTGACCTCGCCGTCGCGCAGCCGCATCAGGCGCGGGGAGCCGGCGTCGACCGTGGTGACCACGCCGGTCGTCAGGTCCAGGTCCAGCATCAGCGCGTCGATGTGCTGGGTGCCCCGGTGGTACGAGTAGATGGCCTGGTCGGCGAGCATGGCCTGGTCCGCGATGTCCAGGCCGGCGCGGCGCGCGTTGCGCAGCGCGTTCATCGCCAGGCAGGTCAGCGTGGCCGCGGCCACGCCCTCGCCGTGCCCGTTGACCACCACGACCTGCAGCCGGTCCAGGTCGTCGGACCAGTCGAACGTGTCGCCGCGCACCGCGTACGCCGGCTCCAACTGCCCGGCCAGCGCGAACGCCGGGCCGGTGCGGCCGCGCCCGGGCAGCAGGCCCCACTGCATCTCGGCGGCGAGCGTCAGCCGTTTGGTGCGCGCGGCCACCGCGTACCGGTCGGTGCCCTCGCGGGCCGCGGCGAGCGCGTGCCCGAGCAGGTCGGCGATCTCGGCCAGCTCGGCCCGGACCGCGGCGTCCGCGGGCGCCGGGAAGATCCGGGCCACGCCGAGCCGGTCGCCGCGGACCGCGACCGGCAGCCACAGCGACGGGCCGTCCTCGACCTCGGTCAGGTGGTCGAAGGCGCGCCAGGCCGGGGCGCCCGGATGAGTGATCGCCGGGCCGCCGTCCAGCGGCACCAGTTCGCTGAGCCGGTAGTCGACCTGGAACAGCTCCAGCGCGGCGCCCGCGTACTCCTTGGCCAGATATTCCGACAGGTGTTCCACGATCCGGTGGGCCGGCGCGCACATCAGCGTCCGCTGGGCGCCGATCAGGCGGTCGTGCATCGTGCCTCCCGAGCGCGAACGAGGATAGTCTTGCCTGCACCATGGGAGCCGACCGTGTCCCGGACGCCGCCGACATCGACGAGGCGGCGGACGGGCTGCTGGCCGCGTACGACGACGACACGCCCACGCCGCTGTCCGCGTCGCAGCTGCGCGCGCTGCTGACGCTGGAGGCGCTGCCCGGCGGCGTCAACCTGCGCGGCCTGGCCGGTCACCTCGGCGTGGTGCTCTCCTCCGCCAGCCGGCTCGCCGACCGGCTGGTCACCGCCGGCCTGCTGGAGCGCCGGCAGTCCGACGCGGACCGCCGCGAGGTGCTGGTGCGCCTCTCGCCGCCGGGCCGCCGGTTCCTCGCCGAGCTGCGCGCACGGCGACGGGAGCGGCTGGCCACCGTCCTGGCCCGGATGACGCCCGCGGATCGCGCGGCACTGCGCCGCGGCCTCGAGGCCTTCCGTGAGGCCGCCGGCTAGAGCGGCCGGGTGTTCGCGCACGAATCATCCCCTCCCGCGCAGAAAGATACTTGCTGGACGGCAACTATTCAACGCCCGGGTCCCCCGTCGCGGCGTGGCGTATCGCGGGGGTGACGGCCTTCGGGTAAAAGGTGCATATCAGACGGGGTGACGGGGGTTCTCCAATGGTGACAGTCAGCGGGCGGCGTCTGCTGCTCAAGGCGGCGGCGGGCGGGCTGGTGGGCGCCGCGCTGCCGGCCGGGACGGCGAGCGCGGCCGTGCCCTGGGTCCGGGCGGCACGGTTCCTGGACGCGATGACCGACGCGTACGACATCGACGGGCCACGCCTCCCGCAGTCCTACTCCGACCAGGTGGGGCTGATGAGCACGGCGTTCACCTACGACGCGGCGCTCGCCGTCCACGCGTACCTCGTCCTGGGCGACGTCAAACGGGCCGTCGCGATCGGCGACGCGCTGCTCCACGCGCGCACGCACGACCCGGAGTGGGGGACCGGGCCGCTGCGCCAGGCGTACGCGGTCGCGCCGTACCGCCGTGGCGACCGCGCCTGGCCGCACCGCCTCACCGGCCCGGGCGGCACGGTCGACGCGGGCGGGCCGTTCCGGTTCACCGCCGCGTTCACCGGCGACCAGGCGTGGGCCGGGCTCGCGCTGCTGGCGCTGCACCGGCACACCCGCGACCAGCGCTACCTGGACGCCGCGACCGCGCTGGCCGCCTGGGTACGCGACGAGGCCACCTCCACCGGCCGGCTCGGCGGGTACACGCTCGGCTGGAACCGGCAGGGCACGCGGATCGCCGCGCAGTCCACGGTGCACAACGCGTGCCTCTACACGCTCTTCTCCCGGCTCGGCTGGAAGGCGGAGCAGGACCGCGCCCGCCGGTTCGTCGAGCGGGCCTGGATCGCCGGCGACGAGGAGTGCTGCTTCGCCGCCGGCTCGACGGACGGCGACACCCGGGACGACGGCGCGCGCACGCTCGACGCGCAGACCCACCCGTGGCTGGCGCTGCGCGACGAGCGGTACCGGGGCGCGCTCGCCTTCGTCGGCCACCGGCTGCGCGTCACGGACACGCCCGCGGCGCCGAACAGCGAGCTCACCGGCGGGCAGCGCTACCGCGGCCTCACGGTCAGCACGCTCAGCCCCGCGGTGGACCCGGACCGCCCGATCGAGGAAGGGCTGCCCAAGCCCGATCCGCAGGCGGTCTGGTTCGAGGGCACCGCGCAGTACGCGGTGGCGCTGCGCGCGGCCGGCGAGCCCCGCGACGCGCTGCGCGAACGGGACCCGATCACGGACGCGCAGGCCGAACTCGGCGCCGGGCAGACCGTCGGCGGCCGTCCGCTGCCGGAGCGGTGCGGCGTGGTGGCCGCGTCCAGCCCGCTGCACGTGGGCTTCGCCGACTCCGGCTACTACCCGAGCCGGCAGATCGCGGCGACCGCCTGGTACCTGCTGTCGATCAAGGGAGTGAACCCGCTTTCCTGAGGCGGGTCCCGATCGTTGTCCCGATCGGCGACGACGACGGGGGACACCACGATGAGGACAGCGGCAGCGGCGCTGGTGCTCGCGCTGATCGGCACGGCGGGGGCGGCGGTGCCGGCCCGTGCGGCCGGGCCGGCCGACGGCGGGCTGGAGGTCTACACCGGCGCGGCCACGCCCGCGCAGCGCGACCGGCTGCGCGCGGCGGGCGTGGAGCTCACCGGCGGCGCGGGCCCGGTCGAGGTGGTGCTCTCCGCCCGCCAGGCCGCGCGGCTCGCGGGCCAGGGCCTGCGGCTGACGCCGAGGACGGTACGCGGCGAGCGCGCGGCCGACGCGCTGCGCGCGCAGGCCCGGTTCGGGTGGCGGGCGTACCGCCCGTACGGCGAGCCGGGCGGCATCCGGGACGAGCTGACCGCCATCGCGGCCCGGCACCCCGCGCTGACCTCGGTGGCGACGATCGGCCGTACCGTGCGGGGCGAACCGATCCTGGCTGTCAAGGTGACCCGGGACGCGCGAAGCGTGCCGGACGGCGCCCGCCCGGCCGTGCTCTACGTGGGCGCCCAGCACGCCCGGGAGTGGATCACGCCGGAGATGGTGCGGCGGCTGCTGCACCACGTGCTGGCCGGCTACGGCACCGATCCGGAGATCACCCGGCTGCTGGACACCACGGAGCTGTGGTTCCTGCCGGTGGCCAACCCGGACGGCTACGACCACACGTTCACCGAGGGTAACCGGCTGTGGCGCAAGAACCTGCGGGACAACGACGGCGACGGCCGGATCGGGCCGGGCGACGGCGTGGACCTGAATCGCAACTTCGGCCACCGGTGGGGCTACGACGACGAGGGCTCCACCGGCGACCCGGCCGGGGAGACCTACCGGGGGACCGAGGCGGGCTCGGAGCCGGAGACGCGCGCGCTGGACGGGCTGTTCCGGCGGGTCGGCTTCGAGTTCTTCGTCAACTACCACTCGGCCGCGCGGCTGCTGCTCTACGGCATCGGCTGGCAGGTCGCCACGCCCTCGCCGGACGACGTGATCCACCGGGCGATGGCCGGCGACGACGCGGCACCGGCGATCCCGGGCTACGACCCGGACCTGACCGCGGAGCTGTACACCACCAACGGCGACACCAACCTGCACGCGGCCGTCCGGTACGGCACGCTCGGCTTCACGCCGGAGATGTCCACCTGCCGGCACGCGGCCGACTCGGTGCCCGGCGACCGGTGGCGGGCCGAGGACTGCGCCGGCGACTTCACCTTCCCGGACGACGAGAACCTGATCAGGGCCGAGTTCGAGAGGAACGTGCCGTTCGCGCTCTCGGTCGCCCGGTCCGCGGCCGACCCGGACGACCCGGTCACCGTGACCGGCCGTACCACGCCCGACTTCGCCGCCGACCCGTTCGCCGTCTCGTACGGCACGTCCCAGCCGGTCGCGGTGGTCGCCCGGCGCGCGCTGAAGCACGTGCGGCTGCGATACCGGATCAACGGGGGTACGCCGGGCGGCGCGCCGGTCCGCCAGTGGCGCGGCGGCGAGCGCTACGGCACCGACGGCACCGCCTACTACGCGGAACTGCGCGGCACCGTGCCGGGCCAGCGGCCGGGCGACCGCGTCGAGGTGTGGTTCACCGGTGAGAAGGACGGGGTCACCGTCACCGGCGGCCGGTTCGCCTACACCGTCGCCGGCGACCTGGGCGGCGACGTGCTGGTGCTCGCGGCCGAGGACGTCACCGGCACCACCCCGGACCAGCCCGGCGTGACCGCCGCGAAGTACGCCGCGATGCACGAGGCCGCGTTGCGCACCGCCGGGTACGACACCGACGTCTACGACCTGGACACCCGCGGCCGGGTCGCGCCGCATCACCTCGGCGTGCTCTCGCACTACCGGGCCGTGGTCTGGGAGACCGGCGACGACGTGATCCCACGGGACCGGGGCCAGCCGAAGGGCACCACCACGCGCGCCGCGGCCGCCACCGAGGTCGCGGTCCGCGACTACCTCAACGAGGGCGGGAAACTGCTGCTCGGCGGCCAGCACGCGCTCTACGCCCAGTCGCTGAACGGCGGCGCGGTCTACCGGCCGGACGGGCCGGGGGAGTGCGCGGACGCGACCTCGACCGCCTGCCTGCGCCTGTCCGACGACTTCGCGCAGTACTGGCTGGGCGCGTACCGGTACGTCGGCGGCGTCCAGCGGCATCCGATCACCGGCACGTCCGGCGCGTTCGCCGGCTGGACCGGCACGCTCGACGACACGCAGCGGCACACCGCCACGTTCCTGAGCACGTCGAGCTTCCTGCCGGCGGCGCGGCGGTTCGACGCGCGCGTCCCGGCCCGCTGGGAGCGGCCCGGCGCCGCGCCGTTCGACCCGGTCACCGGCGAACGGTACGCGTGGGCGGGGCGGAACAACGCCGCGTACAAGCGCCTCACCCGGCAGGTCACCGTGCCCGCCGGCGCCACCGCGTCGCTGCGCTTCGCCACCTCGTACGACATCGAGAAGAACTGGGACTTCCTGTTCGTGGAGGCGCGGCGGGCCGGCACCGACGAGTGGACCACGCTGCCCGAGGCCGGCGGCCGGACCGGCACCGCGCCCGGTGAGAGCTGCGCGACCGACCTGCACCCGGCGCTCGGCCGCTACCTGACCAGGAAGGGCCGGTCCTGCACCGCCAACGACCGCTGGCACGCCGCGACCGGCTCGTCCGGCGGCTGGCAGCGGTGGTCGTTCGACCTGTCCCGGTACGCCGGGTCCGCGGCCGAGGTGTCGATCACGTACGTCACCGACGAGGGCACGCTCGGGCTCGGCGTGTTCGTCGACGACGCGGAGATCACGGCCGGCGGCGCGGTGACCGCCACGTCGTTCGAGGACGGGCTCGGCGGCTGGTCCGCGGCCGGGCCGCCCGCGGGCTCGCCGGCCATGGCGTCCGGCTGGACCGGCTCGGCGCGGATCTTCGAGGAGGGCGCGATCGTCACCACGCCGGACACGGTGTACCTCGGGTTCGGCCTGGAGGGGCTGGCGCCGGCCGCGCGCGAGGACCTGGTCCGGCGCGCGCTGCGACACCTGACCGGGGGCGGCCGCTGTCCGATTTCCGGCTGTTTACCGGGCGATCGGTAGCCGGGTCGGGTGCAGTTGGTTGTCATTCAGTTACCCGTCTACCACTCAGCGTGTTTACTGCCTAACGTTCACGGCATGAACAACGAGATCCCCGCCGTGACCGCCCAGGGCCTCGACGCCGAGCTCCTGCTCAACGCCGATCTGCTGTTCCTGGACGAGGTCATGGCCCGCGTGGGCGTCGACGGCATCACGGCCGCCTACGCCAACGCCGGCCTGCTGGCGGCGGTGGATCAGCACGCCGCCGCGGTGCGCGAGTCGCTCCGCGGCGCCGGGCGCCCGATCGACGCCGGCTCGCTGGCCGCGTACGGCCGGTCGATCACGGCCGCCGCGCGCCGGGCCGGCCGGTTCCTGCCGGAGCCGGGCGGCGCGCACGTGGCGCCGCTGGACTGGCTGACCGCCGAGTGGCACCTGCTCCGCCTGGTCGCGGTCTGCATGCTCGCGGAGGACGCCGCGTTGCTCTAGAGATTCGCCCTTTTGTGAACGGCAAGGCTGCTTTGCCCACAAAAGGGACGAAACTACTCTGCCCCCATGAAGGTTCCCACCATGCTGCTGGCGGCGGCCGCGATCGCGCTGCTGCCCGCCACCGCGGCCGTCGCCGCCCCGGCCGCGCCCGCGGCCGGCACCGCCACGGTCGTCGCGAAGTACACGTTCGACAGCGCCGCCGACACCGTCAGTGACGCCTCCGGCCGCGGGCTGCCGCTGCGCCTGCGCGCCGCGGACGGCGGCACCGTCAAATACGTCACCAAGGGCAGCGGACGCGCGCTCGCGTTCCCGGCCCGCTGCGCGGAGAACGCGGCCAAGTGCCCGCGCGTGCTGCTCGAGGGCGGCGACGACCAGGACCTCGACCCCGGCACCAAGCCGTTCTCGTACGGCCTGACGCTGGCCGCCACCGCACAGGCCGTCGGCAGCGAGTCGAACCTGCTGCAGAAGGGCGTCGCGGACGCGCAGGGCCAGTGGAAG